>NZ_JBIURV010000088.1:0-20012 GCF_044741025.1 Streptomyces sp. NPDC088246 | reverse complement strand
GGTCATCGCGCTCGCCGGCGTCAGCCTCGGCCTGCCGGATCCAACCGCGCAGGGCCTCCGGATGCACGCCGAGATCGACGGCCAGTTTCTTGATCTGCGGCTTCGGATCGGCGGTGCGGTACATCCGTACCGCACGCTCACGCAACTCGAGCGAGTATTTCCTGGGGGCAGCCATGGTCGATGTTCCTCTCATGAAAACCATCTGACCCTCTGTCACCACACTCCGCATCTCGGGGGAACCTCAGAGCGACATCCTGCCTGGTGTCTGGGGCGATCTCGACGAAGCCGACCTGTCCCGACCGGTCGACGAGCTGGCGGGAATCCTGCTCGTTCTCATTGATCGTGGGTGGATCGGGATCCGTCGACTCGCACCGTGGACCTCCCCCTCCGGGGAGAATGGGTTTCAGCCCGGCGAGCTGGCGCCTCGTCATCAGCTTCCGGCGATTCTCGAAGATGCGGCCACCTGGGAGTATCCCGAAGACGGGAACTGGATTGGCGCGTTGACCCTGGTCGGAACCGAAGCGGGAAAGAAGATCACTCGGCTATCTCCCGAGGAGATGGCCGAGTAGACCGTCGTGGCTGGAAACCTCAGACCGCTGCCAACGATCGGCCGCCCAGCGGGGCCCTTCTCGCTGCGGATACGGGCTCGTTCGCGGCGGTGGGCGGCCAGGAGGTCGGGGTGGCGGGCGTTGGCATCGCTCCGGCGCAGATGGCGGTGCAGCTCGCGGGTCTGAACGGCTCGCCTTCCCAGCAGGGCCGGACCCGCGGCTGTCGCGGGACCGGCCCTGCTGTGCTCCTCAGGCCCGTGGCAAGCCGAAGTATCCGTCCGTGGCGTCAGCCCGCCATCGGCAGGATCCTCAGCGACGGCACCGCGTTGAGTTCGTCCACGGCCACCGCTTCCCCGCTGTCCGCGTCGACATAACTGACACGGACGACCGGGTCGCCACCGGTGTCGCGGCCGGCCGTGGCGTCGAGTGCGAATACCACCGCGACCGGGCGCGCGTTCTCCCGGTCCCCGTACACACCCGAGTACTGGAGAATGCGCCAGCCGTCGTCCTCCCAGTGGTCCAGCAAGGCAGACCGGACCACTGGCGCGGCGGCCTGCCAGGCCAGGGAGTTCTCCAGGAGTTCGACGCTCGCCGCGACCGGCACCGGGTTCCCGGCGGCGGTGCCGAGGAGCGGGTGCCCGAAGACACGCAGTCTCGTCCGGCGCAGTGGCAGCAGCCACCACCGGTCGAGGTCCGCCGAGAGGGCGACCAGAACCGCCACCGCCCCGGCCAGGAAGACAAGGGCGCCGCCAGGCCGCTCGGAGACTGCCGGCCACCAGGTGCCCTGTGCCACCGCCACCGTGGCCCCGCCGATGAGCACAACCGCCGCCCGCGCGAACGCCCGCCAGGTGATGCGGGTGTCCTCACCAGCCGAGCAGCCGCAGGAGGACTCCGGCGCCACGGCCCGGCCGTAGCCGAGGTAGGCGAGGAAGCCCGCCCCGAGCACCCCGGCGGCGGCCCCCGGCACCGGGTTCGCCGGGGCCACCAGCAGACCTGCGGCGATGAGGAGTTCACCTGCGCCGGTCGCGCGCAGCACCGTCGTGGCCCGCTCACTGCTGCGCAGCATGCGGGCCAGCACCGTCTTCGGCGCCAGCTGTGCGGTGCCCCGGCTGAACACCTTGACCGCTCCGGTCCACCCGAGCAGGCCCGCGAGGACCAGCGGGGCGAGGCTCGTTGTCAGTGACAGCATCTGTTCCTCTCTCTTTGTCCTTGGACCTGCATCAGTGCCCGACGGAGATGCGGACGACGTCCACGGAGTTGTCGGACGGCCGCCAGGCACCGAGCACCTGGGCGCTCTGCCCGATGCGCAGCCGGGACAGGTCGGACGTCAGCGCGCGGCCCGCGTACGAGGCGCTGGTGTCCGGGGCGACGTGACCGACCAGTTCGTGCTGCCCGTGGGCGAGGTGCAGCCGGTTCTTCGCGATGCCGCGGATCTGCGTGTCCAGATTCACGATGTTCACCCACACCGCGTCGGCGGCCACGGTGCCGTCGGGCATCTTGACGCCGCGTGCGTAGAGCCCGTCGCCCACCTCGATCACTTCGGCCGTGGTGGCGCGTACTTTCCACACGCTGGTGACGTTGGTCATCTGTACCCGGGAGCGGCCGCCATTGGATCCGGCCACCTCCAGGATGCTGCCGGTGATGCCCATGATGCGGCCCTCCACGAAGGTGGACTTGGCCATCGCGGGGTCCAGGGAGGGTTCCGCGGCGAAGGCGGCCTCGGCATCGAGGCCGCCGAGCGCGGTCGCGCCGATGATGGTCGCGCCGCCGAGGGCGGCATTGGTGAGGAAGCGCCGGCGGCGCATCCCGTCGGCCCGGTCGTGTCGTACGGTCATGTCGGTCCTCCTCACTCGTAGATGTAGACCGGCAGCTTGCCCGAGCTCAGGTTGCCGATCGCCGAGAAGGCGGCCGGGGTCAGGTCGAGGACCCGGTTGGTGCGACAGGTGCCGTTGCAGCAAGTGGCCTCGCCGCACCAGTCCTTGGTGCGTGGGCCGCAGTCGGTGATCGTGATGCATACCGTCGCGCCGGAGCACTGGTGCTTGACGTTCATCACCGCACCACAGCCGCGTCTGGGGATGTTCTCGCCACAGAGGTCGGGCCGGGTGATGTTCCAGCACGCCTGTGAGGCGTTGGGCCACGCGCCGTGGTGTGCGCTGGACTGGCAGTTGCCGCAGGCGCCGCCGCCGGCACTGGAGCATGGCCCCCAGGCATTGCCGCAGCAGAACCAGCTGGTTTCACCGGCCCACAGGCTGGTTGATCCGCAAGCCATCGTGTTGCCCCTCCCAGGAAATGTCACGTGCATGACAAGTTCTCGACCGGCCGTCGACAAGCACATCTGAAGCGGGGCGCCCGTATTGCGGCCGCGGATGGTTGTGCGAGCGAAGCAACCCAATGATGCGCGTAGACAAGCCCGTTGCATAGATGGCCTCGTTCCGCATCGTCGAGAGCCTCGCAACCGGTGCCGACGCTCAGCCGCCTGGTTCCGCCCGACGAGCCAGGTGGCCGGCGAACCACTCGCCGGCCAGCTCCGCCACCTTCCCGAGAGCGCCGGGCTCCTCGAACAGATGAGTGGCGCCGGGGACCACGGCCAGTCGGCTCTCGCAGCGCAGCAGCGCCTGGGCCTGGCGGTTCAGGTCCAGCACCACCTCGTCATCGCCTCCGACGATGAGCAGCGTGGGCGCGGTCACCGCCGGCAGGCGGGGCCCGGCCAGATCGGGCCTGCCGCCGCGCGAGACGACCGCCGCAGCCGGGGAGTCCGGCTCCGCGGCCGCCCACAACGCGGCGGCTGCGCCGGTACTGGCGCCGAAGTAGCCGACCACGAGGCCATGGGTCTCGGACCGCTCGAGCAACCAGCGAGTGGCGTCGGCCAAGCGGCGGGCCAGCAAAGCGGTGTCGAAGACGTGAGCGCGGTCCAGTTCTTCCTCCGCCGTGAGAAGGTCGAACAGCAGCGTGGCCAGGCCGACCTTGTTCAACGAGGTCGAGACGAAGCGATTGCGCGGGCTGTGCCGGCTGCTGCCGCTGCCGTGGGCGAACACGACGATGCCCGCGGCTCCTTCGGGGACAGACAGCTGCCCGTGGAGCCGGACCGGTCCGGCGTGCACGACGACTTCCGGATCCACGGCCGCCATAGCCGCACCTCCCACGGTTGCTGCGTCTACGTGCTGTTGCTCGATGGCCTCAAGAAGGTGAGCCCTTTTGCCTTACGATGTCCGAAAGCTGCAGGACGGCAATCTGTCATCCCTGCCCTCGGCTTCGACCGGATTTCTTGCCGACCCTGCACCTACGCTCCACGCTACTCGCGTTCCGCCGAGGCGCGGGAGCCCACCTGGTCGGAGCATGCGCGAAGGTCCGGGAAGCCGTGTGCTGCGGCCGAACCGCGCGGGAGCGCGGCGGAGCCACTCCCGCGCGGTTCGGCAGCGCACACCCCTCACTGACCGGGCCCTTCAGGAAGCTGCGTCCCTCTCTCCCGCTCCGTACCGGCTCATCCCTTGACGACGCCCAGCGGCACCAGACGTGCGACCAGCCGGGCGAGTCCGGCGCCCTCGGTGACGGCGGCGACCGCGTCGACGTCCTTGTACGCCTCCGGCGCCTCCTCGGCGAGACCACGCCACGAGGAGGGGCGCACGGCAATGCCCCGGGCCTCCAGCTCGCCGCGAAGCTGCTCCCCACGGACCATGCGCAGCGCGTGGTGGCGACTCCAGACCCGGCCGGCGCCGTGGCAGGCGGAGTGGAAGGCGTCGTTACCGGGCAGGCCGACCATCACGTACGAGGCAGTGCCCATCGTCCCGGGGACCAGTACCGGCTGGCCCGCCCGGACGAGGTCCTCCGGCAGGCTCGGGTCGCCGGGCGGCAGCGCCCGCGTCGCGCCCTTGCGGTGGACGCACAGTCGACGTGCCACACCGTCCACTTCGTGGGTCTCGAGTTTGGCCGTGTTGTGCGAGATGTCGTAGACCAGCTCCAGACCGACTCCCGCAGCCGTGGTGAAGGCGTGGCGGGTGGCTTCGGACAGCAGCTGGCGGTTGGCCCGGCCGTAGTTGGCGGCCGCCGCCATCGCCCCCAGGTAGGCGTGGCCCCGGGGCGAGTCGACCGGCGTGCAGGCCAGCTGCCGGTCCGGGACCTGGATGCGGTGCCGGTGCAGTTCCTGGTCCATCACGCGGACGTGGTCGGTGCACACCTGGTGTCCCAGGCCGCGCGAGCCGCAGTGGATCATGACGCACACCTGGCCCATCTGCAGTCCGAAGGCCGCCGCGGTGGCCGCGTCGTAGATCTGATCGACGGCCTGGACCTCCAGGAAGTGGTTGCCCGAGCCGAGGCTTCCCACCTGGTGGAGGCCGCGCTCGACGGCGCGCGTGCTCACCTGCCCCGGGGCCGCGCCGTCCAGGACGCCGTAGTCCTCGCAGCGCGCGAGGTCGCGCGGCACGCCGTGCCCGTGCTCGACCGCGTACCGAGCGCCGCCGACCAGCAGCTCGTCCATCTCCCCGGCCCCCGACAGCTTCCACAGGCCGCCGCGCCCCATGCCGCGCGGGATGGTGCTGTCGAGGATGTCCATCAGCCGCCGCATCCGGTCATGGCCGAGCGACTCGCGGTCGATATCGGCGGCCAGCAGCCGTACGCCGCAGGAGATGTCGAACCCGACGCCGCCGGGCGAGATGACCCCGCCGCGGGAAATGTCGGTGGCGGCCACCCCGCCGATCGGGAAGCCGTAGCCCCAGTGGACGTCGGGCATGGCGAAGGAGGCATGGACGATGCCGGGCAGCGTCGCCACGTTCGCCACCTGCTCCATTGCCTTGTCCCCAGCCGCCTGCGGCAGCAGCGCCCGCGAGGCGAACACCACCCCGGGTACGCGCATCGGCTCCCGCTGCTCGATACGGAAGCGGTACGGACTCTGCTCCACCAGTGCGATGTCCACGTCCCTCACCTCCAGTCGACCGTCAGCCGTCCGGTCCGATCGGCGACGGCGGTGCCGAACTCGGCGCAGGCGGTGGTGAGCCGCTCGCGGATCCACTCCCGGTCCTCGCCGCGCGCCAGGCAGGTGTGGCAGTAGTCCAGGGCCAGCGGCATCGCCTCCACCCGGACGGGAAGCAGGTGCGCGGCATCCGGGCCGTCCAGGGTCACCAGGAAGAGGAGCCCCAGGTCGTTGCGCAGGACCGGATCGACGGCGTAGTCGTCGACGAAGTCGCCCAGGTCGTAGAGGATCCGGTCGGCGATCCCGTGGAAGACATGGGCGGAGTGCCCGGCGACCAGCGTCGCTCCCGCCGTCAGCAGCTCCGGGGCCGCGGCCGAGACGTGGCGCGGTGGCCGGGAGGTCATGTTGGGGCCCCAGTGCGGAGTGACCAGTACGACATCCGCCGCCGCCGCGGCGCGGCTCACCGACTCCGTCAGCCAGCCGGGCACCCCGACGTGGAGATCGGCCCAGGCCACACCGGGACTGTCCGACCCGGCCGCGTACTCCTGCGGGTGGTCCGTGACGCCCACCACCGCCAGCCGCACGCCGCCCGCCTCCAGCACCGCGAACTCCCGGGCTGCGTGTACGTCCGCCCCGGCGCCGACCGCGTGGACGCCCGCTCCGGTCAGCAGGGTGCGGGTGTCGGCCATGGCGTCGAACCCGTAGTCCAGGGCGTGGTTGTTGGCGAGCGTCACACAGCTCACCCCCAGTTCGGCGAGCACCTTCGCGGCGACGGAGGGAGCGCGGAAGAAGAAAGCCTTTCGCGGGTCGGGCCAGCGCTGCCCGCGGTCGGAGACACAGCACTCCAGGTTGAGCACGAACAGGTCCGCCTCCGCGAGGACCTTCCTGACCCCTGTGGAGACCAGCGTCCCCGGCACCGGCGAGCGGCGCAGCTCCTCGGCGACGCTGCGCCCGAGCATGGTGTCGCCTGCCAGTGCCACCGTCAGCGTCATGATCCTGTCCCTTCCCCGCCCCGCACTCAGACGTCGAGGGTCACCCGGCAGGTCCAGCCGCCAGGGCCGCCACGCAGTTGCAGGTCGTGCAGCGAAACGGCCTTCGGCACCGCACCGATCGCCACGGCGGTGCCGGTGTCGGCCATCCGGAAGCGGACCGGCAGGCCCCGACCGTCCCCCGCCGACCGGATCGCCCCCACCTCAACGGCGAGCGGGATCTCACCGTCGGCATCCATCCGGTAGACGACCTCCTCCAGGACGGACACCAGTAGATCCTCGTCGGACCCCGCCGTGACCACGTATTCGCGTTCACCGACAATCGCGGCCCCGGTCGTGTCGGCGAAGCTCTCCAGCACCGCGCGCACCGCCTCGCCGATGCACCCCTCGGCCGTCGGCGACCATGCCTCCACCCGCATGTCCGCGGTATGTGGCACAGCCCGGTGTCCACTCGCGCCGGGCCGCTTCCCCACAGGTTCCCGACCGTCCACGGTCGGCGCCTCTCCGTCGTCTCCGGATGCACAGCCTGATGCCGGGTTTCCCGAGCCGCAGGCGATGCCTCCTCCAGAGTCGTCCCGTACACCGCTCCAGGGCAACCTGCACGAGGCGCGACCACCCGTCGGCGGGGCACACACTTCCCCGCCTCGCTTGCCACAGGAAATTGAAAGGTGACACACGGTAGTTTTTTCGCGATCCTCGCGAAGGAGTGCAGGCATGCGACGCCGAGGCCGCGCGAGCGGGGGCGGATGAGGAAACTTCCGCTACCCCTCTTCTTCGGGGGGGAATTCGATCCTGAGCCCTGCGGTGCGGAGTGCCGCCGCATCGCTCCGGAATACCCCGCCAACGGTCGGTACTCAGCCGGGCCGCTTCTGGTTCTCGATGTAGTCCTTGACCACCTGGAGCGGTGCGCCGTCGCATGACCCTGCGAAGTAGGAGCCGGACCAGAACCGGCCGTGCATGATCGCCCGGTTCGCACGGCCGGTGAACTCCTGCCGCAACCGGCGCGAGGACACACCCTTGAGGAAGTTGACCAGGTTAGACAGGGCGACCTTCGGCGGGTTGTGCACCAGCACATGCACGTGGTCCTCTGCGCCGTTGAATTCGATCAGGTCGGTTTCGAAGTCCTCGCAAACCTTCCGCATGATCTCTTCGCAGCGCGTCGGCATCTCGTCATTGAAGGCGTCCCGCCGGTATGTGGTGACTTACCTGGAGGCCTTCTTGGCGCGGCATGCATCAGGCTGGACGGACGGCGACTTCGGAGGATCGCTGAGCCTACTCCGGGACGCCGGTACGGCAGGTTACGAGCCGACGGAGTGCGACATCGGCTGGCTACCTTGCGCCGTCGAGGTGACCAAGACGCATCGCGCTGACGTGGTCCGTCCCGCCTCCTCGAAGTTTGCCAGCCGCAGGAGCTACCCGTGGAACCTCCGGACGGCGGCCATTGCCCACGAAACACGGATTCTGCTCATGCTCGTGGTCATCCGGAATTGCTCACGGATTCTCGGTTCCTGCACCTTCTGTAGGCTCCACGACTTCGTGAGCAGTGGTTCCTGGGAAGATGCCGAAATCCGGGCTAAGTGAGCACGGCCAGTGTTGGTCCGGCATGAGCAATCTCATCCTGTGAGCGGCCACCTGCGGTCACGGACCGTGCGGGGTGTCAGCCCGCCTGGGATGCTCTCGGCATTGGAGGCATTTTAAAGCCACCTTGCTGCTCCGCATGACGCAGACGTGAGGTCCTCAAGTGACTCACAGACAGCAGAAATCTCGGCAGGGTACTGGGATTTGCGAGCTTTGAGTTAATAAGCCCCGACTGGAACGCCGGATGTTATGACGGCCTCTTGCCCTCCGAAAGTGGCTGGAATCGATTCAGCAGTTCCCTGGTCCACATGCGTCGTCGCCCCCGCCTCCGCAGCCGCTCCGACTCTGTGGATCGGCCTCTCAGAGAGCGTCCCCGTCGGTCACGCTTGCCACCGTGCTGCCCATGGCCTGGCTGTCACTGCGACGCGACAATGGACCGGTCCTGGGCCTACAGCAGGGCAACACGAAGGCCGGCGACGCCAGCCGCGACCTAGCCGACACCCTCCAGTGCGCCCTCACCGCCGAGCCCACCTGCGCTGGGTCATGCCGCACCCGGAGGAACAGCTCCTGGCGCCTCTCGGTTGACACGTGGCGGGCCGCGCCGGCCTCGGCGGGGACACCCGTCTGGTGGATCCTTCCGTGGTCACCGGCTCACGGTGTGTGTCGGCCTGGGATCGCCCGAGCGGTGTCACCGCGGAGGATATCGAGAAGTCAACCGCCGAGTTCGCCGAGCGCCTCGCCGCCGTGGCCTCGGATGAGCCGCTGACCGCTGACGAGCGCCGGGCCCTCGGCGGCCCGACCAGCCCGGTCACATTCAGTTGCCCCATCGGTCAGCCGCTGTCACGCCATCGAGCCGGGTGACCCCTGTCACAACTCCCCCAGGACGGGGGGAAATAGGCGTCCGGAAATCCGCGATCTAATTTGCGAACCGGCGCTCTCATGCTGCAATGGCGACACCAATAAGCCCGTCGGTTCGAGCGGCCTGGACGGCTTCTACTCGTGCCGCGACGGGCGCCGAAGATCACCCTAGGAAAGGTGATGCATCGTGTCCCCTGACGGTACCTCGCAGCAGAGGAAACGGCCCAACGAAAAGTCACGATGGGGTGTCTTTCTAGCCGCAGTGTCAGCTGCCGCCAACGTATGGCGGCTTCTGCGGGAACTCCTGATCCATCACTGAGTCTGCACCCTCGCACCCTACTGAACGTCACCGCTGCTCATGATCCCCTGGATTTGCTCGGGCAGTGCTCATGCCAGGCGGAATTGCTCACGAAACTGCGGATCCTAGACCATTATGTAGGTTCCGCTTGACCGTGAGCACTGGGCCCTGCGGAAACCCCGGATTCCGAGGGCGGTGCGGACTGGTCGCGTCGTCTTGGATTGCGCAGTCCCCTGCTCCCGGCTTTGTGCGGCGGTCACGGTGAGTGGCCGCCGAGCAGGGAGAGAAGGCGGGCGGCTTCGTCGAGGAAGCGATGTCCGTCTTCCGTGATGGTGAGGGGCCGGGATCGTCCGAAGTCGATGATGGTGAAGCCCGCTGTCTCCTCGATCCGCTTGAGTTGGTAGTTGAGAGTGCTCCAGGTCATCCCGAGTTCGGCAGCGGCGTCCTGAAGAGTGCGGTGTCTGGAGGCCACCGTGAGGTGCCGTAGGCGTTGGATGCAATTCTTTGTCCGGCTGACGGCGTGCATTGCAGGGGACACGTCGGTGTCGAGTGATGCAAAGGAGTTGGTGAAGTGTCCGGTGGGATGCCGAGGGATGCCCCATTTGCTCACGAGTCGCATCACGTCGTCTTTGCGAACGCCGAGTTCGCGCGCGATGTCTGGTGAAGAGCGCCCCTTGTGGTGGTACTCCTTCTCCAGCCAGGCGCGAGAGATGGTCTTCTTGAGGTAGCCGGCTGGGCGGCGTCGGCGGGTCGGGATGCCTGCTTCGTCGAGTGCGTGCCGGACGGTGTTGATGCTGCAACCTGCCAGCTCGGCGATCTGGCGCTGGAGTAACTGCTGTTCCTGGTAGAGCCGTTTGAGGCTCCGTGGGGCCAGGACTCCCCGACGCGGGAGGCGTCGGCCTGGGGTGGGTGGCCGCTGCTGGACGGGCTGCGGTGCGGTAGTGCCCAGGGTCTCGACGGCAAGGAGGAGATGGGCGTCGTCCAGGTCGAGCAGGCGGGCGAGCTCGGCGGGCTCTGGTCCGTTCGCGGCATGCTGCGCGAGCTGGTTGCGGTTGATCGTCTCGGGGCCGGGCGGAAGGCTGAGATCCGTGACCCAAGTTGGTGGGGGCTCCCAGGACACCGGCTCGTCGATGCCGTGGGATTCCAGATTCGCGGCTGCCTGCTCATGCAGGAGTTCATGGAGGTCGGGATGGAGTCGGTAGTGGAAAGTCAGGTGCCCGGTGGGGGTGCGCGAGGCGGCGCCGGGCTCGGCCCCCAGTAGCAGGCGAGCCAGCTGCCAGCGCAGGCGTTGGATCCGGATAGGGGCATGGGACCGCCAGCCGTGGCGCTGGCAGAGCGCCTGGTAGGCGTTGTGATCGAAGGCGACGCTGTCGGGGCTGAAGAGTCTGCGACGGCGGTCATAGTCGATCGGGACGGGATGGCTATCCAGAGCCTTGGCCAACGCGGGCAGGACCATAACCAGGGTTTCGGCCCCTGCGAGCGCCACGGCCGCGTCCAGTGTCCGGCGGTTGCTCTTGGGGCTGGTATTGCTCAAGAGCGATGCCGTTTGCAGGTAGTCCCAGTTCGTGCCGGGCAGCAGGATCAGAGAGGAGCATGCCCTCCGGAACCCGGCGACGGGGGCGTCGGTCTTGACGGGCAGAAGGCGGAAGGCCCAGGACGGCCAGATCATGGCGGGCAGCTTCGATGCCCGGTGGCGTACGTCCTCGTCACCGCGGTCGGGCCAGCACGGGGCGGGGGTGGCGGTGCCGTAGCGCAGGCGGGCGATGAAGGTGAGCTCGGAGTCGGCGGCCGAGAGCATGCGGTTGACCACGCGGGGCCCGGCGGGCAGCCACTCGGAAATCTTGCTGGTGGCGTAGTTACTTCGGGGGACCCGTGGGCGGTCGGTGGACATCAGCCAGGCGAAGACCTCGTCGCAGGCTGGATGACCAGGGTCGGTTGCGATCACGGCCACTGCGGTGCCGACGGCGGTGTTGTGGGCGTCGCTGGCCTCGTCGCGGACGGCCAGGGCGGGCAGAGCGCCGCCGCAGTCGTCCAGGACCGCGGTGACCACTGATGGAGCGGAGGGAAGTTCGCGGATGCCGCGCAGAGCCCTTCGGGCGAGGACGTAGAGTTCCTGTCCGCGGGTGCGAGCTTCCTCTGCCACCGATGCGTCCAGGATTTCGCGGCTGACGGCGAGTTGAGCGGCCAGGACCGCCCCGTCGGGCCGCAGAGCCGGGGCGGGAGACTCGATAAGCGGGTATCCGCAGCGGATGGCACGTCCGGTTTCGGTCGCGTGCAGGCAGACGCCGGGAGACGACGGTCTGCCCCGTCCCCGGGTGCTGACCGGCGGATGATGCCCGCAAGCCAGGCAGTAGTCACAAAGCAGCAGCTCGTGGCGGACGCAGGCGAACGACCACGGCAGCCGCCAGGCCAGCGGCCACCGCCCGTGGTTGTCGGCCAGGCAGGCGGGACAGAACCGGCTGCGTGAGCCGTAGTGCCGCCAGGCCGGAGGTCTGCCAATGGTGCGTTTGTCCGGGTCGATAGCCACGGTGACACCGTCGAACCGGTCGAGCGTCATCGCGGCCAGCGCTTCGGGCGTGAGCCCGGTGCGGCGGGCGAGTGTGTCGCATTCTGCGTCGGTCAGCCTGCGGACCATGAACCTCGGGTCCGTCCCGGACAGCCCGAGAAACCGGGTGAACTCTCCACCGCTGACGGCCAGCCGGCGGGCGTATGCCTCGATCCAGCTGTCGAGGGCTTCGTCCTCGACAGGCGGAACCCACAGCGGGATCCGCTCGTCGGTCCACCGCGTCATGCCGACTTCCTGCGGCGCTCAGCCGGGGACGTCGGGCGGGTGGTGAGCAGGCCGGCTTCGACCGCGGCTTCGAGTTCCTTGCGGGCTTCCTCTGCGGCTGCGTCGTTCTTCACCTGGTTCATCAGCTCCTCGTCGAGGCGTTCGCGGCCGGAGCGGATCGCGCGCAGGCAGCCGCGGTTGATCAGCGCCATGAGGGAGGCGAAGTGCCCGGTGGAGCGGGCGTAGAGGTAGTCCGAAAGGTCCCGGGCGAGCATCCCGGGGTACTTCTCCGCCAAGACGAGCTTCTGCTCGATCGTCTTGAGCAGGGTCTGCCAGTGCCGACGGCCCTCGTCGTCCTCGATCTGAAACGGCGGCAGCGTCAGCGGGGTGGTGCGGCGTCCGAACTGGGCGAGTTCGGTCTGCTTGCCGGAGAAGCCCTCGCGCAGGACGCCGCGCTGCTGGACACCGACGCCGACGTAGATCAGAGTGACCGGGAAGACGTTCGCCAGGTACTTCAATTGGTTCGCCATGCGGACCGAGTTGGAGTTCGCCCCGGCGAGGAAGTGGATGTCGTCGATGATGATCGCGGCTGTCTTCATGGACAGCACAGCGTCCACGGCCCGCTCGGCCAGGGTGTCGGCGTTCCCGGACGTCGGCAGCCCGTAGAAGCGGCAGATCGCCGCGTTCAGACCGCGGATCTGCGTGTTCCCGCTCAGCGCGATGTAGATGACCGGGACCCTGCGGTCTCCGCTCGGTGTCGTCTCTCCGCGCAGGGCGACCTGCTTGCGGAACAACTTGCGGCCGTAGTCCCGCACCGCCGTGCTCTTGCCGAGCCCCGGATAGGCGTCCACCAGGGCCGCAGGCTTGGTCTTGTCCCCGTCCTGCCGGTTCGAATCGACAATCTCCTCCAGGGCATCGTGCAGCGCGAGGAGCTGGGGTGTGTCGATCGGGCCGATGTTGGCGTGCCAGACCTCCCGGTTGTCGTTGTGCACCAGCAAGTCCCGCGGCGAGAGATCGGCGAGCTGAGCCCGGGTGAACTGCGGAGGCTGGATGCGGCCTGGGCCGTTGACCTCCTGCAGCCAGCCCGGAAGCCGAGTGGGCGAGTACTGGCGATCATCGCCCTCGAACGGCTCGATGCCGTCCGCCGTACTCAACGGCTCTCCCAGACATCGGCATAGTACTCGTCCTCATCGACCAGGACGGCGGTCTCCTCGTCTGCGGGGACGGCCTCGCACTCCTCGTCCTCGTCGTCGTCCCCGCCCAAGTCCTCATCCACAGACGCGACCACCCGCAAATCCGGTGTCGCCTCCTGGCCGGCTCCCGCGTCCGGCGAACTGAGCGCCGCCAGACGGCGCACGGAGGGAAGCTCGGCGATCTCGTCGACCTCGCAGTCGCCTTCGCCGACCATCCGCAGACGGTCCTGCGACAAGCGCACCGCCATGCGCCGCTCGGTCCGGTCCGCGGTCAGCCCGGCACCCCAACGCTCCAGCAACTCGATCAGGGCGCGTTTGGTGTCCGGGAAACGATGGGTCTTGGCCGCGATCCGGCGCGCGTACTTCAACGCCTCCAAGCTGGCCGGCCCGTTCAATGCCGGCGCATGCTCCCAGTCCAGGGTGTGCCACAGACGAGGCTGCTTCGGATCCTGGAAGTAGATCTTCCTGACGTCGGCGCGGTCCACCGCGACCGGCCACTTGCCTGCCTGCTCACCGCGGTGCGGGCTGATCTGATTGCGGTAGTCATCGAGCCCGTCCCCGTTGTAGCGAAGCCCGTTGATCTCCACCCCGTAGTGATGGATGGGGCACCACTCCTCCTCCAGGAACTCGAAGGCGAGGCCCGGCCTGGCCGGGATGCGCAAGGGTCCCGCCCGGTTCACGCCGTGCTCGAACATCTCCAACGGGCTCAGCTTCAGTCCGGGGACCTCCGGGACTGTCAGACCCCGGTGGTGCCGCCTGTGATAGATCAAAGTGATCCATTCGCGGATGATCGCCTCAAGCTCGTCCAGGAAGAAGTACGCCTCGTTCTCGACGTTCTCGCCCCGGCTGTGCACGTCCGGCCCCTTGTAGCCCGGCAGAGCCGCCAGCAGCCCCTGGTTCAGCGTCTTGAACCACCGTTCCACCGGCTTATCGGTGGGCGTATAGGGACGAGCCGGCTGCAAGGAGATGTCGAGCTTCGTGCAGACGCTCGCGATGTGGTTCGAGACGTAGATCTTGCCGTGGTCGTAGATGATCGTCTCCGTGGCGACAGGCGGCAGCAGCGGCTGCCCGTCCGCGTCCACCAGCTTCTCCGCGTCGAACAGCACGGTGGAGGGAACTCCGCAGTACGGCAACGGCTCTCCCGTGTCGGTGGATACCTCCCATGGACGAACCGTCTCGAACAAGACGCCCGCCACGTCGGTCGACTTCGTCGATACCGGCGTCAGGCGCAGCCCGGTGATCACCTTGCTGTAGAGGTCCATCGCGACCGTGAGCTCACATTGCACCCACCGGCACGTCACCGGCTCCATCGCGAAGACATCCAGACTGTTGGTGTCCAGCACGATGTACTCACCCGGCCGCGTCGCCCGCAGCCTGCCGAAGACCCCCTGCGGGCGGTTCGCGATGGACCGCTTCCCCTTCGTGCTGCCATCGAACGCGTTCGTCCCCCGGCTGAGCTCCTTCAGCAGCGCGTACCCCTTCGTCTGCTTCGGAATACTCACCACGCCAGGGCCGTACTCCTTGACCACACGCTCCTCGATCTCCATCAACACCAGCCCACGAACCGGGCGGCTGGACTTCTCAAGGCCCTTGATGACCGAGCGGGCTGTCTCCAGCCAGCGCGGATCCACGCGGTCCAGCACGCTCGTGGGCTGGCGCTTGCTCACCAGGCCAGCCGGCCCCGACTCCTCCACCAGCGCCACCCACCGCCGCACCGTGGTCACGCTGACGCCGAGCTCCGCGGCCTTCGCCTCGTACCGGTGCATCAAGGGCACTCCCGGCGCGTAGTCAGGCCGCGGTTCACCCTCCAACGCCATCTCAGCAGAGCCCAACTGGTAGCCGGACCGCACCTCCTGGACATGCCGGAACCGGGTGGTGAGCGCGTCGTCCTCCGCGGTGCTGAGCTCGCCCAGCATCGCTGCGGCCGCCGGCTGTGCAGGAGGAGTTTCCACGAGGAACTCGGTGGACGGATGGGCCATCAGCACCGACAGATCAATCTGCCGCCACGTGGGACGGCCGTCCGCCGAGATCTGCTGCAGGAGAATACGGCGGCCTTCGATCTCCGCGATGGTGAACTGCTCGCCGTCATAGGTCAGCGGCAGGCCTGTCCGAAGCGGTGTGGTCCAGGTGTTCACGCGGACCTCCGCAGGACCCAGTCGCCGCTGAGCGGACGGGACAGATCGGTGGTCAGCCGTCCTGACCACACCAGAGCGAGCAGTGGTGGTCGGGCCTCGTAGTCGGGGCGCCCGGCGGCCAGACGGCGCTCAGCGTCCGCGAGCTGGTCCCCGTCCCGGACCGTCTGCCAAGCCCGCTCGATCTCGGCGTCGGGGACCACCCGGGGGCGGCGGTATGCCGCCAGGAAACGCACGTTCTCCAAGAGCACACGATCCGCCCCGGACCAGATCTCGTACTCCCAGCCATGCCGCTCGATCAATTCCCCCGGCCAGGCCAGAGCCTCCACGATCTTCGGATCGGCGAGCCGATCCGCCGGCTTGACGTTGACCACCCGCACCGTCCCCGACGCCATGGCCAGCAGAAAATCCGGAACATGGCGACGAACGCGACTTCCGACCCGGGCCGACAGATGACACGGCTGAGCGTAGATCCCACGTACCGCAGGATCCATGTCGGCCAGGAGCAGCCGGGCCAACTCCAGCCGGCTCTCGTAGACGACGGGCCCAGCCATCGTCGCCGATGCGTATCGCCCCGAGTGGTGCGTCTGGCCGTGGACGGAGCGAAAACTCCGCCAAGGCACCGACCACGTGAAGTCCGCCAAACGCAGATCCCTGAAAGGGACCTTGCGCACCGACGCGTCGTCATACCGGATCGATGCCGTGGGCGGCGCACTCTTCTTACCGGATCGCACTGGACTCTGAACGACCATACGGGCGACCGTAGTTACTTACCGCAGCCAGTGCCCACCGAACGGCGAAAATGCCCAATCGCTGTCCATCTCGCATAGCCAGTGTCCATCAGAGTGCGGAACCTACACCTTCTCCGGGACCGGCTATCGGTCCTGCGAGAGCTCGAGGAGTTCGGCGAAGGTGCCGCCGGCGTGTGCGAGGTCGTCGTACAGGCCCTGCTCAGTGATGCGGCCCTGTTCCATCACCACGATGTGGTCGGCGACCTTCGTGTTCTCCAGCCGGTGCGTGACGACGATCGTGATGCGGTCGCCGGCGATGGACTTGATCTCCTCGAAGATCTGGTGCTCGCCTCGCGGGTCCATCTGAGAGGTGGGTTCGTCCAGGATCAGCAGAGGCGGGCGCCGGTACAGGGCCCTGGAGCAGGCCAGGCGCTGCCACTGGCCCCCGGACAGCTCGGCCCCGCCGAACCACTCCCTCGCGAGGAGCGTGTCGAGGCCGTTCGGCAGGTCCTCGACGGCATCACGCATGCCGACGGCGTCGACCGCGTCCCATACAGGTGCGTCGTCGAAGGTGCGAGGTTGTCCCAGCGTCACGTTCTCTCGGACCCGCAGCGGCCATTGCGCGAAGATCTGCGGGACCAGCCCGGTGTGGGCCCAGACCGTGGCCGGATCGACGGAGGCGAGGTCCGAGCCGTTCCAGGTCACGCTGCCTTTGTCGGCGAGGTAGATACCTGTGATCAGGCGAGTCAGGGTGCTCTTGCCGGAGCCGTTCACCCCGACGATTGCGAGGATCTCCCCGCGTCGCAGGGTCAGAGAGACGCCGTCGACGGCCGGCTTGTCCTTGCCCGGGTACTGATAGGTGGCCTCTTCCAGCCGAATCTCCCCCACCGGTGCGCTCACCCGCAGTTCGCCGCGCCGAGGAGCCCGCTCGGCCGCGTCGTCGAGGAAAGACTGCATATCGCTGAGGTAGAGGCTCGTATGGAAGACGGCGGCGCCGTTGATGACGACCTGCGACAGGGCGGCCAGCGTGGTCTGGACGGCGACGACCGCAGTGGCGGCGATGGCGAGAGCGACCCGGCCCGTCACGGCCAGCCAGGCGAGGGAAGCCCATGTGGCGACCAGGAACATCCCGCCGACGAGCGAGGACACCAGCGCGATGCGCAGTGTCCGCGGGGCCGCGGCGAGCGTTCGCTCATCGACCCGTTCGGACAGTGACCGGTACCAGTACAGAAGATAGTCCGTCATCCCATTGGCGCGTACCTCGTCGCCGTACTTGGGGGTCGTGGACCACCACCGCATCATCCCCCTCACATTGCGATCGGCGATGTTCGCGTAGTGGATCTCGTAATCGACCCGGGCGGTGAGCGCAGCCCCGACACCGGCCGGGAGCACGGCGAGGAGTAGCAGAGGAAGCATCAGGGGGTTCAGAACGGAAAGGACACTGCTGGCTGTGACCATCTTGACCAGGGCCGACATGAAGCGCTGGGCGTCGGTGACCATGACGTGTGTGCGGATCACCCCCATCTCCGCGGCCTCCTGCCGTCCGGCGAACCCGTCCACGGCGTAAGCCGTCGCCTCGACACGGCAGACCGCCTCGACCAGGGCGGTGTCCGTCGCGGTCGTGAGCCTGGGGGTGATCCGCCGTTCGGCGTATGAGGCCAAGGCGCTCGCACCGCGGTTGACAGCCGTCGCACCGGCTACGACGAGCAGAGCCGGCAGGGCATGGTGCAGCCGGTCGGCAACGGCGGAGTCCTCGAGGACGGGGCGCATGGCCCTGGCCGTGGCGGCCAGCAGTACCCCGGCGGCGACGCCGGTCAGCAGCTGGCAGGCGAGGAGCAGCAGCACGGCCCGGCGGTCGATGTCCCAGGACATCTTGGTGATGCGGCGCAGGACTGAGGGGAGCTGCGCACAGAGCTTGCGGAATGAAACCTCGCCGAGCGGGTTCACGGAGTATTCCCCCGTGTACTTGATCTCGGCGGGCGGTGGCGGTGACGGTGGCGGGGGAGAGGACGGTGTCGCGGCTCGCGTGGCCTTGGCGTCGGCTGAGGTCAACTGCACGTCTCCTGCTCGGTCGTTGTCGGTTGTTCGGCGTCACAAAGGTCAACGAATGAGACGGCGATATCGAACACACGTGTTTGAGCCGAAGCGGATTCAGTACGGGAACGTGGGAGAGGCAGGTGCCGAATACACTCACCCTTGGGGCGTGCGGAGCAGGCCGGACGTGGTGGTGGCCGAATCGCCGAGGCTGATAGGCATGTGACAGATGGGCTGACGATTGTTGGTGGATGAGTCGATTCGGGGATCGCGTCTCTGCGGCCCACGGCATCACGATGGCGAGAGGGGGCCACTGTTCGTACGGGTTGGAGGGGCTCAAGCCCATGTCGTTGGACAGCACTGCCGTCTTCAGGCCCGAGGCCCGGATCGTCCGAGAGGCTTCGACCATCCGGACTTCCGGCCTGAGGTTGCCAGGGCGCGGGGCGCAAGGTCCGTGGCATCGATGCCGAGAAGGCCGGCGATGCCTTCGTTCCACGCTTCCTGGGTGATGTCTCCGCGTTTCAGGTCCGCGCACAGCTGACGGACCGCGGGAACGACGGTGACGGCCAGGAGGCGATCGGCTCAAAGGAGTCTGCTGGGCCGGGCGAAGGCGCGTACGCAGTCGTCCAGGCCGTGGTGAGGACTCCGCTGAAGTCGAATATGACGGACTCGTACAGGGACATGATGTCTCCAGGGACCCAGCCGAGTTCCGGGACAGCCACTTCATGGTCGTGGCCGGTGCCGAGGCCGCGCATGGCCAGCCGGAGTGCCGAGGATTCTGAGGCGGCGACCAGAGCCCCGGCACGTCCGGTGAGCTCGGCGAAGTGCTGTTCGGGGATGGGTGGGAGCTCTCTGTCGAACGCGTCGATCTCACCGGTCGGTGTCCCGCTGCCGACGAGCGCGTAGGTATAGAGCTTGTGAGGAGCGCCGGTTGTGATGTGGGCTTCGCGAAGGCCGGCCAGTACAGCGGCTGCTGTCTCGCGGTGGTTGGGATGCACAACGTCGATGGGATGGGCGATGAGGACTTGCGGCCTGTGCCGGACGATAGGTACGCCCACGGCTCAGGCAACCATGCTCTTCAGGAACTCCAGCCAGGTCCCCAGGACTTGTCCTCTCCCGCCACCGCCTCACGGTCGGTCACCAGTACGGCGGGGGAGACGTCCCGCATCGGCTCACCGCGCACCGGGCGGTTACCGGCTGCGGTACCGACACCGGGCCCGACGAACGGCGCATCTGGGCCGTCATCACCCTTTGAACCGGGGCGTTTCCCGCTGTCGACGCGACATACCCACCTTTCCGCAGCAGACGCGGTCATGTGCCCCAAGGTCCCGCCGTGACCAGCAGCGAACATGAGCTCGCCGGGCGGCCCCCTTCCCCCTTCCCCCCGACGCCCAGTTGTCTGCGGTCGCGGGGCTTTGCCTCGCCCAGCGGAACCCGGCAATCGAACGGGGTTCGACCAAGCGCATCCCGGCCTCGCCCAGACCTTCGAGGGGAAGGGGGGAGGACGGAGAGCCGACTGATGGCAGATAGAAATGAAAACGATTATTGATGGTGTGTGGTCGAGGCCCGTCCCGGACGGATATCGCTGACGTGTCATGCGTCCCGCACGCGTTCCGTCGCCGCCCGCCTAACCCGAGGAGGGCGGGAGCCGCCTGTGCATGCGGATCTTTGCGACCTGGCTCTGGGAAGATGAGTCGGCTACGGCCTTCCGCTGTCTCGCGGTGCTGTCCTGCCCAACCGGCCGACCGGCTGCCCCCTGGCGACCCGCGGCCCGAAAGGCCGTGGAGAACCCGACCGGCGCAGCGGGTCCCTTGTTCTGCCTGCGAAATGAAAACGCGTCAGACGCCGCACGGTCGGCGATCACCAACACCCCGTCGGCACAGGGACCTGCCGATAAATAACTCTGCTTTTTCTGAGGGTAGTTGGACCGTAGAGTGTGGGTGTGTCGGAGGGGATCGAAGCGGGGCTGGGGGAT
>NZ_JBIURV010000087.1:0-20157 GCF_044741025.1 Streptomyces sp. NPDC088246 | reverse complement strand
ACCTCGATGACTTCCAAGAAGGTCTCCCAGCTGCTGATCGATCTGGGCGTGACACGCTCGCACTCGAGACCGAAGGTCTCCAACGACAACCCCTATAGCGAGGCCCAGTTCAAGACCACGAAGTACATGTCGGACTTCCCGGAAAGGTTCGACTCGCTGGCCCACGCCCGCGAGTGGTTCGACGCCTTCCTCACGTACTACAACCACGAGCACCGGCACTCGGGCATCGGCTGGCACACGCCCGCCTCCGTCCACTCCGGGACCGCCGAGGAGGTCCGCGACCAGCGCGCCGTCACCCTCGCCGAGGCATACGCCCGCCACCCCGAACGCTTCGGCCGCCGCCCTCGACCACCCGCAATACCCCAGACCGCCTGGATCAACGACCCGACCAAGCGTAGAGAGCCCGCACCACAGATCTCATAGCGTCACAACCGTCTCACTGGACTTGAAATCTTCCGGGCGGCGCCCAGTGCGCGCGTCCGGAGGCTTTTTTCATGCCTTCTGACACCTCAGCACTCGTCACACCTGCCCCTGCCGGTTACCGTGCTCTGCTCCGCAATCGCGAGTTCACCGGCCTGTACGCCAGCTTCACGCTCATGGTCGCCGCGAGCACCTTGTCGGGCTTCGCGCTCGGCACCCTGGTCAACCACCAGACCAACTCTCCATTCCTGACCGCCGTGAGCATGTACGGCGCCACATTCGCCACCGTGTTCGGTGCGTTGACGCTGATGTCGGTCGCGGACGGGCGCCGTCCCCGCCGGACCCTCGTCGCGCTCCAGTGCGTCTCGCTCATGGGTGTTGCCGCGCAGGCGATCCCAGGGCTTTCGTTGGCTGCCCGGTTCGCTCTACTGCTGGTGCTGGGATTCTTCCAGTCCCTGGGGACCGGCACGCGGATGGGGCTGCTCGCCGAGGTTGTACCGGCCTCCGCCTACGCGTTGGCACGTTCGCTGATGAACATCACCTCCGGTGGCATGGCGATCCTCGGCTATGCCATCGGCGCCGTGCTATTGCGGTACCTGAGCCCGCGAGGAATCTTCATCGTCGCCTCAGCCCTGACAGGAATCGGGTTGATCGTGGTGGCCACAACCGTCCGGGAACACTCGATCCGTCTGACCCGTCGCCCCGGACTGCGTCAGACCTGGACCACCAACATCGCGCTCTTCTCCCACTCCGGCCAGCGGGCACTCCTGCTGAACCTGTGGGTTCCCAACGGCCTGATCGTCGGCTGCGAGGCTCTGTTCATCTCCTACGACCCGCATCACGCCGGCGCTCTCCTGGCCGCCGGATCGGCAGGCATGCTCCTGGGAGACCTGACCGTCGGGCGACTGCTCACCGCAGACCAGCGACGCCGCTATGCGTTTGCCCTCCGACTGCTACTCGCTGCCCCTTACCTGCTGTTCGCGATCCACCCACCCCTGCCGGTTGCGACAGCCGCAGTGTTCATCGCCAGCGCCGGGTTCGCCGCCACCCTGCCCCTGCAGGAGCAGCTTCTCGCGCTGACCCCCGATCCGGTCCGCGGCCAGATCCAGGGTGTGGAGTCCGCAGGCCGGATGACGTGGCAGGGCATCGGCGCCGTGATCGCCGGCGGGATCGCCCAACACCTCACTCCAGGCACCGCGATCACCGCCACAGCCGCAGTCTCCGTCGCCCTCACCGTCATCTCCCGGCCGTTCGTGGTCCGTGCCCGCACCGTCGGTGTCGAAAGCGTCAGGGCATGAGCCGTTCCCTCATAGCCCGCTGCACTGAGTTGTGGAGCCGTTCTATGGGACCGCCCACCGGTCGAGAGGTATCCGTGCCCGTCGCCAACGCACGTCCGATAGCTCTGGCCGCAGACGAGCAGCACCAGTTGAAGAAGATGGCCTGGGGCCACAAGACCGAGTATCGGCTGCGCCTACGCGCGCAGATCGTCCTACACGCGGCACAAGGGCTGGCCAACGCACGCATCGCAGAGCGCGTCGAAACTGCGTTCGACCCTTCGGCTGATGGCCGCCGCGAGCCGACCGCCGTGACGCCGCCGGTACACAGTTCCTCGGTGAGAGGTGACAGAGGCGCAGACCATTACCTCGAAGCGCTCGTGGACCCCGAACAGGTCCCGTCGAGCACGGCCTCACGCGTGCCCGCCTGCGTAACAAGCACCAGCGAAGGGGCGAGGATGGAGGTACGGGGCGCGCGTGTCGCCCCCATGTTCCTCCGGGACGAGGAGGTCGGATCGTGTTCTTCATGGATCGTCGTGATGCCAGCCGGCAACTGGCCGCCCGGCATCGGCGAGGGCGGGGTACGCGTGATCAACGATGACGTGGTCCGCACGGCACACATCACCCCGGACGAGTTGGCTGAGGTCGAGGCCCGTGAGCGGGAGGTGCTGGAGAGCCGTGCTCAGCGGTACCGGAGCGGGCGGGAACCGATCGGGCTGGAGGGCCGTACGGTGCTGATGGTCGATGACGGGGTGGCCACGGGGTCCACAGCGCGCGCGGCCTGCCGGATCGCCCGCGCCCGCGGGGCTGCGCGGATCGTGCTCGCCGTTCGGCGTCAACGGCATCGAAGTCCACAACGGCGCGGCCTGGGTGACCAACACCCACGACGCCACCCTGCTCCGGACCCCGATCACCGCGACGGCGGCCCAGGTCCGATCAAAGTCGCGGCGACCGGCCTGACCAGCGCGGGCGACTTGCTCTTCCCCGGCAGCGGCGACACCGCCCTCGTCGCTCTGAAACGCCAGAACGAAGTGGTCGCCGTTGCACCAGGCGGGCGTACCACCACACTCCTGACCGCCCAGGTCGGCCTGACCGATTCAACAGCGCTTGCGGCCAGAGGCCACACCGTCTACGTCGACGACCACGCCTGTCTCGGAGGTCGGTTCGTAAGTTGATGTCCGTTTCCGGGGCTGTCCGGGGCACGGCCGCGGGTCGGCGTCGGCAGGAGCTCGGTGGCTTCCCGGTCCGGCGACCGAGGCTCGTGTGTCATCGGTCATCAGTGGTCACTTGCCGGGCGTCTTCTGGTGGCGGGTGTGAGGTGGAACGATGTCGAGGACGGCCATCATGCCCATGTCCTCGTGGTTGAGGATGTGGCAGTGCAGCACCGTCCTGCCGGTGAATTTCGTGAAGTGGACGCGGATGACGACGGCGCCGCGCCTGGGCACGTTCACCGTGTCGTACACGCTGTGGGAGGGATCCTCGGCCTTCCCGTTGGTGCTCATCAGCTGGAAGTGGTCGGTGTGCAGGTGGAAGCTGTGGTCCTCGTCGCTGTTGTTGCGGACGGTCCACTCCTCGACGGTGCCGAGGGTGGAGGTGAAGTCGATCCGGTTCGGGTCGAACGTCCGGCCGTTGATGTAGAAGACCGTGCCCGCGGTGTTCTCCGTGTAGACCATCGTCTTGCGGGCCGCGATCTTCGCGTTGCTCAAGTCCTCCTGCGGGGCGAAACGGTTCGGGATCTCCGCCCGGGGCATGGGCGTGCCGCCGGTGACGACGGTCGCGAGGTCGGCCTGGGGGAACTGATTGCCCGCCGGGCCCGTGTTGTACGGCAGTGTCTCCAGTCGGGTGGTGCCGGGAGCGCCGCCCTGGACCAGGACGTCGAAGCGTGAGGCGGCGGGGATGAGCAGCGTGTCCTTGGTGTAGGTCCTGCGTACTGGAGCGCCGTCCTGGGCGATCACGTGGAAGCGGGTGCCCGGCAGGTGCAGCTTGTAGTAGATGTTGGCGCCGATGTTGGCGAGCCTCCACAGCTGGGTCTCGCCTGGCCGGATGTGGATCACGGGGTTGTGCTGGCCGTTGACGGTGCGGTTGGTGGGGGCACCGATGCTCAGGGGACTGGTTTTGATCGCGTCGCCCTCGACCTGGAAGTCCTTGAGCGCGATGGTGTGCTCGGTGATGTGGCGCAGCAACGGTGGCAGGTGCCGCTTCAGGCCCTCGACGACGATGATGCCCGACTCCCCACCGGCGACCTGGGCGGCGGAGAGCATGTCGGCGTGTGAGTGGTACCAGAAGGTGCCGGTGGGGTGATCCCGCGGGAGCTGGTAGGCGTAGTGGTACGAGTGCCCGTACTTGATGGAGATGAAGATGTCGTCGGCGGGGGCGCGTGGCGAGACCATGAGTCCGTGCGTGTGCAGGTTGGTGTACTTGTCGGTCTTGTTGACCATGGTCAGGTCGATGCGGTCGCCCGGCTGCACACGCAACGTGGGCGGCATGTAGGCACCGTTGTACGTCGTCGCGTACAACTGGCGGTCGCCGACCTGGACCTTGCGCCGCTCCACGACGATGGTCGTCTTGAGCACGCCACCGCGGCTGACGACCTCCGGCGGGTCCTTGAGCAGAGGGCCGACGCCTCCTTGGGCGGGGCCGGCCGTCGTCGCGAGACTGTACGCGGTGTGCGAGTACTCCGTCGGTGTGTGCCCCGCGCTGCCCGACAGTCCGGCAGCGGCGAGCACCATGCCAATGACCGTCAGGGGCAGCGGGAAACGGGTGTTGGACCGGGTCACGTCTCTCCCAGGGGGTCCGTGCGGTTGGGCGGGCGACCGCCCAACCGGGAGCGAATGTCACACTATTGGCGGATCGTATGCGTGGCGGAGGTGTCGAAGTGCGCAGCCGCACCTGGACGGTGCCGCCGTTCACTCGGATTGCCCGGCAGCGATCGCCCGTCGGGGATGGGGATTCTCCTGCCTTGTGGGGAGGTTGGAGGGACGGACGGCCTTCATGGGTGCCGGTGATACAGGTGATTACACG
The DNA here is from genome assembly GCF_044741025.1 of Streptomyces sp. NPDC088246. Lineage (NCBI taxonomy): Bacteria > Bacillati > Actinomycetota > Actinomycetes > Kitasatosporales > Streptomycetaceae > Streptomyces > Streptomyces sp. NPDC088246. Next base: position 15,442 of record NZ_JBIURV010000087.1, on the reverse strand, counting down.
CTCAACAAGGTGAATGCACCTCAGCGCCCTATTACACCCGCGGCGGGGGCCGGTTCCGGTGACGGGCCCGGTGGGGTCGGCATGGAACGGGAGCTCTCCTGAACGGCGACCGGTGTGTCGCTGCCTGCCGGGGTGATGACGAGGAAGCGTCGGCTGGGCGCAGACTTCCCTGACCTGGGCGGCGTCAGCACCTCGCGGAGCAGTCCGATCGACTGACTCACCTGTGCACCCGCGGCGTTGGCAGTGAACATGGTGAGTGCCTGCTTGCGACCGAATGGCGCGGTCCGGCGCTCCGTGAGCCAGAGTGTGTACGTCTTACCGGGCGCCAGTCCCGTTGCCGCGACCTGGACCAGGTCAAGCGCGCCGAGCCCGTTGACCGAGACGGTGGCACGCGCGCGCCCGCCCTCACCCTTGGGCGCGGAGAGCGTGAGGTGGCCGGCCTGACCCGCGACCCCGAGGGGTTGCAGGTTCGCCGTGCCCTTGCCGTACGGGACGGCGTTCGGTACGTACAGCAATTGTTGCGGCTGCTGGCCCACAGGGATCGTGGCGATCACCTTGTTCCTGACGGTGTCGACGGCCGCAACGGCGTCCTGGTTCTCCAGGCCGACATAGACCCGGGTGCCGTCGCCGGAGCCCCAGATGCCGTGCGGCAGGTCGCCGGTGGGAATGGTGGCCATCAAGGCCGGGGCCCGGCCACGCCGGTAGACCTTGACCACGTTCTCGCCGCCCACGGTCACGTAAGCGAACCGGCCAGCACGGTTGTCGACGAGTGTGACGTGGTTGGTGACCGGTCCGCTGTCGATTGTCGCGAGGATGCGGAAGGGGGGACGGGCGCTCATCACCTGGGTCTTGCCGCTGTCCTTGAGTGTGAACCACACCTCGGTGCCGTCCCGGCTCACCGCCAGGTTGGGCGAGAACGGACTGGCCTGCGGCACGCGGGCCACGACCCGGTAAGTCCTGGTGTCCACGACATCCACCTCCGGGGTGAAGCTGGAGGGCACGAAGGCGTACCTGCCGTCCGGCCGGAACAGGACCATGCCCGGCCCGTTGGCCGTGGTGACGCGGCGCTTCTCCCGCATCCGCACGGGATCGATCACCGACACGTAGCTCTCGCCTCGGACGGTGGCCCACAGTTCCTTGCCGTCGGGAGTGAAGAACGCCTCGTGCGGGGAACGGCCGACATACACGACGCCCTTGACCTTGTTGGTCGCCGTGTCGATGAGGGTCACGGAATTGGAGCCGATGGAGACGGTGGCCAGGGTCCGGTGGTCCGGGGAGAAGCCCCCGCCGTGGACGAGCAGTTGGTTGCGGTACAACGGGCTGAGCGATCCGGGCACCGGATCGCCGAGGCGAATCACCCCCAGGAGCCGGTTGGCGGAGGGATCGATCACCGAGACAGTGTTGGAGGTCTGATCGGAGGTGTAGACACGGTCCTGGCCCGATATGGGGATCACCCCCGGTGGCTCACCCGGGTCGGCTTCCAGTGCGGGCCTTTCCCTCCCCCCTCGCGTCACTGCCTGAGATGCGTCCCGGTGATCCACGGGCGTTGCTGCCAGGCGGCTCCTCATCACGCCGATCTCCTGCTGCTGCGTGACGATGATCTCCTCGGCCAGCCTGCGCAGGACGGGGTCCTTGCCGTGCTCAAGAACCGCCTTGGCCATGGCGATGGCCCCTTGGTGGTGAGGGACCATCATGGTCGCGAAGTCACGGTCGGTGTCACCGGTCATGGGAGCGTCCACCATGGCCTCTACCATGGTCTCCATGCTCGCGTCCATCTCTGCGACGAAGGGGCTGTGCGAGCCGCTCGCGTGAACCACATGCGCAGGTGGTGAGTCGGGCGCCTGCCCGGCCTGGCAGGCGATCAGGCCCCACGCCGTGACACCCGCTATTCCGGTGATGCGGAGCCGACGATGTGCGGTGCATGCCACGGCTTTCTCCCTGCCTTTCGCCCCTGCGATTGGATCGGCCCCCTGGCATCCCCCGAACTCAGTCAGGGCTGAAACGCCAGTCTTTTCGGTCGACGAAGGGTTGTCACCTTCAGGCGCGCAGGCAGGTGACCCGCGGGGCCGCACACGCGAGCCCTGCTCCGATCGAACTGCACGGACTGTCGGCGCGCCAGGCACCAGCCCGCGTCGCTGACCCGGCGTGCCCCGGGTGATCTCGGATATCCGCCCGAGCGGATCTGTTCGCACCTCCCCGGCGCCTACGGCCCGAGGTTCCCTACCTGGCGGCCTACGCCAGTCCGTGGAGGTCGACGCTTGCTATCGGGGAGACCTTCAGTACTTGTCGTGTCGGGTCGTCTGACGAGATCCACAGGCGCCGCAAGATGATCCGGCGCGGTGTGACCCGAACCGACGGGGGAGATGCGATGTCCGTCGATCTGACGGCAGCCTCGGTCACCGAGGCGGTGCAGAAGACATTCGAAGGCGCGGAGGATGAGCGCGCCAAGGAGCTGTTCATCCGCATGCTGCAGCACCTGCACGACTTCACACGGGGGGTTCGGCTGACCGGTGACTGAGGTTGAAATCGTGATGTCGTGCGATTGCTCAGGCGGGTCTGGTGATCAGGCCGGTCTCGGCGAGGCAGCCGTCCGCTCCACGGCTCGTCGGGCAGGTACCTGGCAGGACACCAGGGTTTCTGCCGCAGGTGACGCAGTGGGCCGGTAGTGGCGGAACAGCAGGACCGCCCCGGTGGTGACCAGGTAGGCCGGAACGGACGGGACGCCTGCCGCCAGATGGGCCTGGACGGCGCGGACTGGAGAGCCGCGGAAGGCCGGCCGCCGGTTCGCTTCGGTGTTGAGGACGGAGATGGCGAGAAGAGAGGCGAGATCGGCCGCCGGGGGAGGGGCCCAGTGGCACAGCTCCCAGTACAGCGGGGTTTGACCCGCTGTGGAGGCGACGCCGATGACGACGAACCAGCCAACTTGTCTGGCCAGCCTGGTGCGGCCGGGCTGGGCGGAGGCACTGTGCCGTGCGCTGAGGCGTCGCGCGCCTCCATCATGAGGCACGGGTGCAGGGACTTGCGGGATCACTGGAGGCAGCGGTTCGACCGTTCGGCTGTGGACAGACACCCGCATGCACCTCAGGCCCGGACAGCCGACCTGACCTGTGTCAGCTTGCAGGTGTCCTGCTCGTTCGGCATGGAGCTGTCTCATCGTGAGAGAACGGCTTGGGAACTGGAGGAGACGGCCAATGGCAAGTGGCGGACGGCCGTCGGGGCCGGCTCCATCCGATGGGTCGCGATTTCGGAGATCGGACGGGAAACGTAGACGGGCCCGGCGTGAGCGCGTGGACGCCGCTGTGGCGGTGGCCGCCGCTCGTACCAGGGCGGCCGCACGGCGCATTGGACAGATGCCCCCACCCCCTGGTCCGTTCCGTCCCGGGTTCTGGCGCAGTCCGATCCGTGGGCCCTGGCTGACCTCCGTGTTCGGCTTGCTGCTGCTGATCGGCATCCCGCTGCTGTTCGTTACCGGGCTGCTCTCCTACGCCTCCTACAACCCCGGGCTGAGCCCTCTCAACGACAAGACCCCCGACAAGGGTGTCCTGGGCTTTTACCTGTTCAGCTGGCCCACACACCCGTACTGGCTGTACCGGCTGCTCCAAGGCGTGCACGTGACGTTCGGTGTGGTCCTTGTGCCGGTGCTGCTGGCCAAGTTGTGGTCGGTGATCCCGAAGCTGTTCGAGTGGCTGCCGGTGCGCTCCGTCGCCCACGGACTGGAGCGGCTGTCCCTGCTGATGCTGGTCGGCGGGGTCATCTTCGAATTCGTCACCGGCATCCTCAACATCCAGCTCTACTACGTCTTCCCTGGCTCGTTCTATCGTCTGCACTTCTATGGCGCCTGGGTGTTCATCGCCGCCTTCGTCGTCCACGTATGCCTCAAACTCGGCCGCATGACACGGGCCCTGCGCTCTCGCAGCCTGACTGCCGAACTGCGCACCGACCTAGCCCACACCCTGCCCGAACCACCCGACCCCGACGGTCTGGTGGCGGCCGCCCCCGCCCCGGCGACGATGACCCGCCGCGGCGCGGTGGGCATGGTGGGAGCGGGATCGCTGCTCCTCCTCGTCGTGACCGCCGGACAGAGCATCGGCGGGCGGCTGCGCGGCACCGCGCTCCTCGCACCGCACAACCGTGACCCGGGCAGCGGCCCGAACAGCTTCCAGATCAACAAGACGGCGGCGGCCGTCGGCGTCACTCCCGCAGTCGTTGGCCCCACCTGGCGGCTGGAGATCCACGGCCACGGACCGGCACGGGTCTTCACCCGCGAGCAGCTTCTGACGATGCCCCAGCACGCCGCCGCACTGCCGATCGCCTGCGTGGAGGGATGGTCCACCGACGATCAGCACTGGAGCGGCCTGCGGCTGGCCGACCTCGCTGCCCTGGCCGGGATGCCCGGCGCCGGAAGCGTTCTGGTCGAATCCATCCAGCCCCGAGGCCCGTTCACCAAGGTGGTGCTGCGGGGCAACCAAATCCACGACCCCCGAGCCCTGCTCGCGCTGCGTGTCAACGGCGCACATCTCTCGCTCGACCACGGCTACCCGGCCCGCGTCATCGTCCCGGCCAACCCGGGTGTGAACAACACCAAGTGGGTGCACCGGCTCACCTTCAGGACATGACCATGGCACGATTCAGCCGCTGGTACGGCTCCGGGCCCCTGCACCTTCTCGTCCTGATCTGCTCTTTCGCCCTCACCGGCTACGCCTTCGTGCGCCTGTTCGCTGTCCGGCCGCTCGATGTGGCGATCTGGTTCGTGGGCGCGGCGGTCCTCCACGACCTGATCCTGCTGCCGCTGTACTCGCTCGCCGACCTGACGGCCCACTCCGTACTGCGGCACCGCCCTGCTCGCGTACCGCAGGTGCCGTGGATCAACTACCTGCGCGTACCCGCATTCCTTTCCGGTGTGCTGCTGCTCGTGTGGTTCCCCCTCATTCTCGATCTGGCGATCCCGTACCAAGGCGCCTCCCGGTTGCCCGAGGGCGTCTACCTCGGCCGATGGCTGGCGATCACCGGTGTGCTGTTCGGTGCATCCGCGCTGGCCTTCGCCGTCGAGCTGGGCCGCATCCGGCGAGCCGCCCGCGCCGACGAGGAACGGCCCTCACCCGGCCACGACGCCAAGCCGTGACGACCGAGGAGAACCAGCCGCCCCCCGGATACGAGGACCCCTACGCCCTGGCCCTTCAAACCGGTCGCGCGCCGGTCTATCTGCGGTTGACGGACAGGCGCCGGACCCGGCTGCCGGTGCACCGCTGGTGCGCGCAGCCCACCAGGGCCGACCAGACCCTGCTGGAACGCTGTGTCGGCCCCGTGCTAGACATCGGCTGCGGCCCGGGCCGCATGTGCACGGCACTCCTGCGCCAAGGCGTCTTCGCCCTCGGTATCGACGTCGCACCCCACGCGGTCGCCCGGACCATCGCCCTCGGCGGGACCGCACAGTGCCGGTCGGTCTTCGACCCGCTTCCCGGCGAGGGAAACTGGCAGACCCTCCTGCTCGCCGACGGGAACATCGGCATCGGCGGCGACCCACACGCCCTGGTACGCCGCTGCACCCACCTCATCTCCCCGACGGGTGTCCTGCTCGTCGAGGTCGACAACAACGACGTCGAGGAACACTGCACCGCATGGTTCGAAGACACCCACGGCCACCGCGGCCCTCCGTTTCCCTGGGCGCGGCTGGGGGCGCCGGCGCTCCGCCGCATCACCGACGACCTCGGCCTCAGCGTCACCGACCAGTGGAAGAGCGGCCCCCGGACCTTCCTCGCCCTCGGCCACCCGGGCTCATCCCCGCGTGGGCGCGCCCGCCCGGGGAGAGCGATGCCGTGACGAGGACACCAGCCGCGTGGCGGTGACGAGCCGAGCGGGCGGCAGGGCCGCGCCGCGCCCCTCTGTCAGGGCAACCGCCGGCGACGGGACGTGCGCTCCGCGGACCGTGCTGCTTGAGTGAGGTGAACCCGACGCGCAGGGAGGCTGAGATGGACGACCCACCGGTTCCCGGAGCGGTCTGTGCAGAGGGCGACTACCCGGGTCGTCCAGGCCCGGCCGCGTCGCCGGGCCGGAATGGGATGGGCCGTGCCCGGTGAGCACGCGACCGATCGGTGACCACGCCCTGCTGTCCGACTGCCGCTCGGCCGCCCTGGTCACCTCCGACGGTTCAGTGGACTGGCTGTGCCTTCCCCGCTTCGACAGCCCGGCGATCTTCGCCCGCCTCCTCGACGAGAACGCCGGCCACTGGTCCATCCGCCCCGCCGGACCCGCCGACGTCAGCCGCCGCTACGTCGAGCAGACCCTTGTACTGGAGACGACCTTCCGCACGACCGGAGGAACAGCCGTCCTGCGCGACGCGCTCGCCCTGGGACGGCGTGAACGCGGACACGCACTCGGCACCGCCTCCCCCGGAACACTCCTACGGCAGATCACCTGCACCGAAGGACAGGTGTCCGTCGAGATCACCTATGCGCCGCGCCCGGAGTTCGGGCTCGTCCACCCGCTCCTGTCCCCCGTCCGCGGCGGGCTCGCCGCCTACGGGGGCGCCCACGTGCTGCTGCTGTCGAGCCCCGTCGACCTTGCGGTGAGCGGTTCCACCGCGCACGGCCGGATCACGCTGCGGGCACCGGACCGCCTCGCATTCGCCCTGCACATCGGGCCGGCCTGGGGAAGCGAGCCCGCGCCCTGGCATCCGCGACGCATCCGCCGACGTCTCAACGACACCGCCGAGGGCTGGCGTTCGTGGTCCCGGCTCCACCGCGGCTACGTCGGGCCCTGGCAGGACCAGGTGGGGCACAGCGGACGTGTGCTGCGCGCCCTGACCTTCGCTCCTACGGGAGCCATCGTCGCTGCGGCCACCACCTCCCTGCCTGAACGCGTGGGCGGGACACGCAACTGGGACTACCGCTACACCTGGGTCCGCGACGCCAGCTTCACCCTGCAGGCACTGGCCACCGCCGCCTGCGAGAAGGAGAAGGACAAGTTCTTCGACTTCCTCGCCCGGGCGGCGGCAACCCAGCTCCACCGGGGCGTGGACCTGCAGATCATGTACGGCATCGGCGGCGAACACGACCTGAGCGAGCGGGTCCTGCCTCACCTGGCCGGCTGGCGGAACAGCACCCCCGTGCGCACCGGCAACGACGCATGGCACCAACGCCAACTCGACGTCTATGGCGAACTGCTCGACGCGGCCCACCAGACCCTCCCGCCCGGCGGGAGCCTCGACCCGCCCACCCGGGCCTTCCTGCTCCAAGCGGCCGAGACGGCCGCAAGCCGCTGGACCGAACCCGACCAGGGCATCTGGGAGAGACGCGGGCCGAGCAGACACTTCCTGCACTCGAAACTGATGTGCTGGGTAGCCCTGGACCGCGCGATCGCCATGGCCCCCGCCCTTCGGGCCGACGAACACGTAGCCCACTGGCGGAGCGAGCGCGCCCGGATCCGCCAAGTCATCGAACAGCGAGGATGGAACCCCCGGCTGAGCGCCTTCACCCAGGTATTCGAAAGCGACGACCTGGACGCCTCATCACTCATGCTCCCCATCGTCGGCTTCCTGCCCCCGCACGACCCCCGCGTCCAGTCCACCGTGCTGGCGATCGCCACTCACCTCACCGACCCGGGCGGCCTGGTCCGCCGCTACCGCGGCGACGAGATCGAGGAAGAAGAGGGAACCTTCCTGCTGTGCACCTTCTGGCTCGCCCACGCCCTCGCCCTGACCGGCCACACCACCCGCGCACGGCAAGTGTTCCAAACCGCCGTCGCGCACGCCAACGACGTCGGCCTGCTGGCCGAGGAGACCGACTCCACCACAGGAGAAGCCCTCGGCAACTTCCCCCAAGCCTTCAGCCACATCGGGCTCATCAACGCCGCCCGTGCCATCCGCGACGCCGAGCGGCAACCCGCAACACGAGGAACCGGACACTAATACGGCGCCCTCAAGCCACTGCTTGAAGGCCACGCAGAGCAACTGGCCAAGGCGATCGACCACCGTCAGTGACGGCATGCACAATGCGTTCATGAGTCACGACTACAGGCCCGGTGACGTGCTGTTGCTGGAGTGCCCGTTCACTGAGACCGTCGTCACCGGGGTCACCCGTTACTACGTGTCCGTGCGGTGCCCGTGGCTGGAAGTGGACCCGCAGGCCGAGAACATCAGATGGAACGGCCAGAGGGCGCTTCCAACGCCCGCGGCCCGCGAGTGGGAGATCTTCCGAACGGAACCGGCGGAGACCGCACTGAAGCCGGGCGATACTTGCCTGGTGGGTATCCCCGCGACCGTGCTGCACGTCCAGGCGGTACACCGCTTCGATCCGCCCCTGGTCACCGGCATGCTGCCCCGGCCCGCGTCCTACCTCGAGGTCCTGCAGCAGGGTGAGACCCGTGATCCTTCCCTTGAGGACCAGGGCTACACGATCGATCCGGCCGGCGGCGAACCAATACGCATCGAGCTGTTCTTCCGTCCGTATGCCTTCCTCGAACTGGGTGATGAGGTTGCTGACCGGAACGGGCGCGCCTGGAGGTTCGATGCGGCCTGGGACTGGCACCCCTTCGACGGTGAGCAGTCGGGCACTCCGACCTGGCCGCTGACGTTGCTCTTCCGCCATGGTGAGCCAACACCGAAGGAAGCCGAAGAGGTCGCCCGGGCAACAGCGGTCGCCAGCCACGCGGACGAACTGGAGCGATGGAGCGGACTCACTCGCGCGCGACCAGCCGCCCATCAGCAGTAGCCTCGCGGGACTCTACTGGCTGCGCTGCGACAGGACGGTCGAGAAAGAACAATTTGCCAGCGTCAAGCCTCGCAGGTGACAAGAAGCCTGCCTACGTGACAACTAGCGTGCTTCGGCTCACCGATTGAGCCGAAGCTCAGGAGTTGTCACCAGCGGGCTCGGATGAGCTGGCGAATGGGATCGGTCGAAGCAGTCTGGTTGTCACAGGCGAGGCATCCGACTTGTCACACACGCTCATTCAGCAGTCCTTCTGTCACCAGAAGCGAAGATCGAGAGCCTGCGACCCTTGCGTACCTCGCACCGTCTCACCTGACCAGGAACTTCACCGACCCGAAGTGATCGACGCCGCTCTGACCCGGTTCGAAAAAGGCCACGACCGCACCGTCCTGGCAGTTCGTACCCCGGTACAGAACGGCAAGGCGGTCGGTGTGGTTGGTCGGCCGGTTTGCTTCAGCCTGCGTGTTGTAGCAGCGACCGTCCTCGGGATCGGTCAGCTCGAATCCCTGCCACCACCCGTCCACGTAGTAGACGAAAGATCCTCGCGCCGCCTGGGCGGGCGTCGCGGACACGGTCCACAGGGCCGCAGCGGCAACGGCCGCAGCCAGCGCCTTTCGGAGGTTCTTCATGAAATCGCTCCCTCAGGGACGTCTTGCGGGCGGCCAGTGTGTCCGCCCGTATACGCCCGCGGGGCGACCGTCACCCGAATGGCCGTGGAGGAAACGATCCCGCCTCACTCACCGGAGCTACCCCTCGCCCCGTAAACCCCGTCCTTGTGATCGCCTAGCGCTTTACCTCTCACGCCGGCTGGCCGGTGCGTCAATTTATTGGCTGATCTTGGTTGTTGAAGTGTTCAGTGGGCGGCCGGGGCGAGCCGGACTTCGCAGGTGATCTGGAAGGCATTCAGCGGCGCCTTCCAGCATGGTGAGTAGACAACGGCATGTGTCCCTGCACGCGACGCCTTGATCGCTGGGTGCGCCTTCGTCGTCTGGGACGGCCTGGTTCCTGCCGACCGGCTTGCTCACACCTACCGGAGGCGGCTCCGCCACACCCGGAGGCGTGGCCAGCGGACATTGGGCCCTCGCCGTGACCGTTGACCAGCTCTTGGAGGCGGAAGGAGAGTTCCACCACATCGGTCAGATCGTCGCGAGGGATTCGTCATGGACGTTCATGATCTCCCTCAACGCCGCTGCCTCTCAAGTGCTGGCCTGTACCAACGCTGCCAGATGCCCTGTCCCTTCCAAGTTGGCAGATGGCAGGTGTCCAGCCTGTGCCGTTACGGCCGACTGCACCATGCTGCCCGCCGTGCTGGACGCCATCCGCGTTCCGCGGGCCTTGACCGGCCGGCCGAGAACCAGGCCCAACCGGGTCGTGGCCGACAAGGCCTATTCCTCCCGGAGGATCCGCAACCTGCTGCGGCGCCGACGGATCAAGGCGACCATCCCCGAACGTCGGGACCAGATCGCCAACCGAGCCTGCCGCGCAGGCCGCGGCGGGCGACCACCAGCCTTCGACAAGACCGCCTACAAGGGACGGAACGTCGTCGAGCGGTGCTTCGCCAGGCTGAAGCAGCCCGGTTCGACAAGCTGGCGGCCCGCTATCCGGCCGGGGTGGTCATCGCGGCGCTGGTCCTCTGGCGCAGGGCGGAAGGCTGATCGCCGTGATTCAGTCCGAGTTGGCCCAAAGCAGCACTCCGGGGCCATCCGGCGTGATCACCGGCACCCAGGCCTCGTCGGCGTCGCGGATTCGGCTCTCGTCCAGCCTCAGGGTGTGCAGATCCTCCGTGTGTCCGTCGGATGCCCAGTAGAGAATGCCCTCGATGATTCCGCGCAGCCTTGCGCGCTTGCCGTCCGGCCACGAATAGTTCCACGTGCCGGCGCCGGCGAAGTCTTCCTCGAACAGCTGGCGCAGCGCGTCCAGCGCGTCAGGGCCGAACACCGGCACCAGGAAGCCCTCCGTCCGCCCCTGGCGGCACATGTGGCCACCGTACTGCTGCTGGTAGACGATGCCGGTCGAGGCCTCGACGACTACGTGTAGCCACCCGTCGGCTGTGCCGTCCTGATCAAGTGTTACGAAACGTCGAGAGCTCACAGCGGCAGTCTTCTCGATCACTGACCACGAGCTCAACAACAATTCCCAACCACAAGATCAATTATGAGACACGGCCTACGACCTGTCCTTCGAGCGACTGGCCGATGCCGTCTACGCCGCCGCTGAGGCCCGGCAGGGTGCCCGCTGGAAAGGTCCTGGCCTTCGGATGCGCTGCACCACAACCGAGCCCGTCTACGACTGGCCGGACGGTGCACCCTACGACGGCGGGACGACGGCCACGTGGAACGTTCGGGGCTACGGCTCCCATGCCAACGATGCCACCTTCTCTGAACAAAGAGTTAACCAAGCGGCCAGAATGCCCTTGTGGAAGGTTGTCCACGAAGCACCGGCGGCTATGAGCTGCCCCGTGAAGGTCCATGATCGTGTTGGACGCCTGAGTCGTAAGCCGTGCGTCGAAACGAACTTGCCACTCGACCGCTCTGCGGGATGACATGCCCTCATGAGCAGAATGGCGCAGGTGCTAGTCCTTGCACGGTACGAGGACGAGGTGATGGAGCCGCTGACGCGGGTCGACGAGACGCGTACTTGGCGCGGCAGTTTCGAGCGGATACCGGACTGGTTCGTCGGCGGGTGGTATCTCGAGTTCTTCCGCGAGAGCCAGCGCCGCGGGGTTCTTGCGGACCTGGAGGCGCTGCCGTGGAACAACCCGGAGTGCGTTCAGGTCATGCTCCACGACGAAGACGACGATTGCTTCGGGCTGTGGATGTTCCATGATGGGGTGCTGGTCGAGGTATCGATCCCGCGCACACAGCGGGTCCACACCCCGCCACCGCAGTGGTGGGGCGACAGTCCCCGTCCTGGATACCTACAACGAACAGACGGACCGGACGCAGAGGCGCTATCGCTGCACTCCCCCGAGCACGAACAGGACCCACGACTCTGCTGGTAACGAGAACATGGCGGGACAGCCCATGCGAGCTCGTTACTCGGTGGCTTCGCTGGTGCGGGCGGTGAGCTGGGCGAGGTTGGGTAGGCCCAGGAAGACGGGGGACTGCTTCTTTTCCTGCTGGGCTTCGATCTGGGCGATCTTGTCTTCGGCGGCGGCGAGGCTGGTGGACAGGCCTTCGACTTCGCCGAACCATCTCTCGCGTTCGGCTTCGGCGATCCGCGCTCTGAGGTTGTCGCGGATCTCTTCGAGGCGGGGCTTCTCGTCCAGGGCCACGATCAGGACCGGGCAGCGAACGCCCCGTTGACTGAACCAACCAGGTTGATTGTGCAGTTCAGGGCACAGGCGAGGTTGCGGCCCAGTACGGTCTGCGGTCGTGATGGACGATCGTGTGCTTGAGCGGGATCTGTCGAGGTTGGCCGTTCCTCGGTGGGGTCGGCTGGTGGAGACTGGCGACCGGTACGAGCCCTACCGGCTCGTCGACGCCGACGGCGCGGCCGTGACGCCGGTCGCGGTGTTCTTCCAGGAGTTGCTCGCAGCCGGGAAGGCGGCGGCGACCGTCCGCTCCTATGGCATGGACCTGCTGCGGTGGTGGCGGTTCCTGCACGCGGTCGAGGTGCCATGGGATCGAGCGACGCGCGTGGACGCTCGGGATTTCAGCTGCTGGATCCAGCTGACGGTCAAGCCGCGAGCGACCGCGGCCAAGCGGCGGTCGGCCCGCACCGTCGGCGCCCCGAACCCGGTGACCGGGAAAACCACCCCGGGGCCCGGCTATGCCCCGTCGACTGTCGCCCACAGCGAGACGGTGCTGCGCAGGTTCTATGACCTGCACCGTGATGCCGGATCCGGGCCGCTGCTCAACCCGTTCCCCCTGGACCTGGCGCGTCGTTCCGGCCGCGCGCACGCACACCACAACCCGATGAACGCCTGGGCGCCAGAGCGGACAGGCCGCTACCGGCCCACGGTTCCGCGCCGGATTCCGCGCTCGATCCCGGACGAGTGGTTCAACACGCTGTTCGCGGCGCTGCCGTCGAACCGGGACCGGGCCATGATCGCGTTTTGGATCTCCAGCGGAGTCCGGGCTTCGGAGCTGATCGGCGTCCGGCAGTGCGACGTCGACCCGGGACAGCAGCTGATCAGCGTTGTGCGGAAGGGCTCCCGGGCACGGCAGCAGGTGTCGGCCTCGGCAGATGCGTTTGTATGGCTGCGGCTCTACCAGCAGGAGTTGCACGGGCTGGTGCCGCGGGGCCGGACGCAGCCAGTGTGGTGGACGCTGCGGCGTCCGTTTCAGCCGCTTACCTACCACGGCGCCCACCGCATGTTCGAGCGGGTAAACGCCACCTTCGGCGCGGACTGGACCCTTCACGACCTTCGTCACAGCGCCGCCGCCCGCATGGTGCGTGACTCAACGCTGACGCTGACCGACGTGCAGTGGGTCCTCGGGCACGCGCATCTGACCACGACCGAGATCTACCTCGCGCCGCGCCAGGACGAGGTCGTGGCCCAGGTGTTGGCTCACCACGCCCGGCGGGCAGACCGGCACGCCGAGCCGGTGCCGCCGCCTCCGGCACCCGGTTACGACCCGGAAGCCTTGGACGTGCTGTTCGGGCGGTCTTCATGACCATCACCACGAAGCACTCGACGCGCCGACAACTGCAGACCGCGAATGCAACAGTCGAACAGGCCAGGGCGCGGAACAACGTACTGCGGGAACGGTTCCCGCCCCGCTCTGCGGAGGCGTGGTGGCCGGCGACAGCACAGTCGGCGGATGAGGTGCTGCGTCGGCTGACGGCGCCACCGTTCTTGCCAGCGGTCAACGCCACCCGGGCCGGGCGACGGCGCGGGGTCGCCAAACTTCTGCGCTGGCTGTCCAGCCTCCCTGGGGATACCTGGCAGCAGCGGTGGAATGCCAGCCGCGCCGAGGAGATCCCCGGCGCGGACTGGACAGATCTCCCACTGCGCTTCTTGCGCCAGAGTGGGCCGTCGCCGTCGTATGAGCGCGTTGACCTGACCTCCGGGCTGCTGATGCTGGTCTGCGGCGATGTCATCCGTCCCGACCTGGCCTGGATGCTCACCCGCACCCACAAGCACCTGGCTCCGGTCATGGCCGAGGTCCGCGACCCCGAGGGGTACGCACGGCTGGCGCAGCTGGCCGAGTCCGGGCCGGCCAGCGCCCGAGGAGAGGCCACCATCGCGGCGACCCGGATCGCGATGCTTCTGGCCTGCAAGGGCGGGGTGATCGCGAGCATCACCGTCGGCGACTGCGTGGAACTGGTCGACACCTTGCGTCGGGTCCATGTCCGAGGGGGTCAGCGCAAAGTCGACTTCTACCTTCGGCTGCGGGCCTTGGGGGTCTTCCCCGAGGACGCCCCGGCCACGATCCGGGCGTTCGGGCTTGCCGCCGGCCGGCTGAGCATCGGAGAACTCGTGGATCGCTATCCGATCCGGTGCCGCCCGGTCCGCGACCTGATCGTGGACTACCTGCGCGAACGGCAGCCGTCGTTGGACTACACCAGCCTGGACGCGGTGTCGCGGACGCTGGCCGGGCTGTTCTGGACCCGGATCGAAGCGCTCTCACCGGGCATCGACTCCCTGCGGCTGCCACCGGCACTGGCCCGGGCCTGGAAGACAGACATCGCCACCAAGAAGCGCACCACGATCGGCCCGGACGGCACCGCCGTCGAGATCGCCAGCCCCAGGCTGAACGCCAAGGACGAGCTCATCCGCGTCCGCGCCTTCTATCTCGACATCGCCCATTGGGCTGCGGAAGAGCCGGGCCGCTGGGCGCCGTGGGTGGTGCCCTGCCCGATCAGCGACGACGAGATCAGCAAGGCCAAGGACCGCAAACACCGCAAGGCCCGGATGGACCAGCGCACCCGCGAACGGCTTCCCGTCCTGCCGGTGCTGACCGACACCGTCAACCGCAGGCGACGCGCCGCAGCCGAACTACTGGCTGCCGCCGAGCACACCCGGCCCGGCGATCTGATCCCCGACACCGCCGGCTCCTTGCGCAGAGCCGTCGCGCCCAAGGCCGCTGGGCACCTGACCTGGGCCGAGGAGACCTCGACCGGCCAGCGGCGGAACCTCACCTACGAGGAGAGCGAAGCCTTCTGGGCCTTCGCCGCGATCGAGGTCCTGCGCCTGACCGGCATCCGCAACGAGGAGCTCCTGGAGCTGACCCACCACAGCATCACCGAATACCGGCTCCCCAGCACCGGCGAAGTCGTGCCCCTGCTGCAGGTCGCCCCGTCCAAGACCGACAGCGAACGACTCCTCCTGGTCAGCCCGGAACTGGCGGACATCCTTTCCACCATCATCCGCCGCCTGCGAGGAAGCAGCGGCGCGATCCCGCTGGTGACCTCCTACGACGTCCACGAGCGGGTCTGGAACCCGCCGATGCCGCTGCTGTTCCAGCGCGATATCGGCACCGAACACCGCGCTTTCACCCCGACCGCCCTCCGCAAGCTTCTGATCAACGCGCTGACCGCCACGGGCCTGACCGATGCCGGCGGCGAACCTCTTGTCTTCCCCCCGCACGACTTCCGCAGGATCTTCGTGACCGACGCCATCATGAACGGCTTGCCACCGCACATCGCCCAAGTGATCTGCGGGCATAAGAGCCTTGATACGACGATGGGCTACAAGAAGGCTCGGGAATTGCATCAGACGGGCGCGAAGTCGCAGGTCACCTGTTCACGGCGACGGCCTGACGGACCCCAACGCTACTACGAACTGGCCT
>NZ_JBIURV010000086.1:17248-20469 GCF_044741025.1 Streptomyces sp. NPDC088246 | reverse complement strand
CCGCCGAGCACGAAGCCGCCCACTACGCGGCCCACCCCCCAGCATCACTCCAGAAAACCAGCTAACTCACTCTCCACGAAACCCGGGGCTTGACAGCCTATCGCAACGCCGAGGTGCACGTTCTGGCCGTTCCCCCGTTCAGCGCGGGTGGCTGGGACTCCGAGCGGCCATCACCAATGCTGTCGGCCATCCACGCCGAGGCTGATGTGGTGCTCTCCTGCACATGGTGGGGTGAGGTGCACAGCGACCGCTTGTTCTTCGACGAAGTTGCCAAGCGCAAGGCCCGGTTCCTCTCACTGCACCAGACCGCAACCGCATCGGCTCTGGCCACCGGTGCCCGCTTCCCGCTGGAGCTGTATTTCGCCTTGGAAGCTAAGGCGACCGCACAACTCGCCGCAGCCAGCGAGATCCGGGTAACCACCGCTGCAGGCACCGATGTGACCTTCCGTGACTTCGCCACCAGTGGCCATCACGCTCCGCTCATCGCTGGAATGTGGCGGCCCTTCCCTTACGGTGGCGTCAACTTCTACCCCAACCGCACCGACGGGCTGCTGGTCATCGAGGAGTCCACGGTCACCGGCGCACCGGCCGAGCCCACCACGATCGAACTCACCAACAACGTGGTAACAGCGATCGAGGGCGCGACTGCCGCCACCGAGCTACGTCACTATTCACCAAGGGGCTACTACCTGCGGCACGCCCTGATCGGACTCAACCCGAAAGTGCGCTCAAGCGGTGGCACCCAGTTCGAACGGGAGAAGCACGCCGGTGCGTTCTACCTTGGCCTGGACGCCCTGACCGAGGAGGGGGAGCCTGACCGTAGCGGGCCAGGACACGCCCACTGCGACTGCCAGTTCGACAAGCCGACCATCACCATTGACGGCACACCCTTTATTGAAGACGGCCGCCTCCGCCTTCTCGAAGATCCCGAAATCCGCGAACTGGCCGCATGGTTCGGTCCCGCCGATGTGCTCCTCGATTCCAATCCCCGAATGGTGCTACCTGCCAGATACACACGGTATTAACCTCGCCGTTTCGGTTGAGGCTGGTCCGGATGCTGGCCGGATACGCGAAAGTGCCTTCCTGAGCTGGGACGATGAACCTTGTCTAGGGGTTTGATCGTCGCCGGAGGAAGGCACTTTCTGCGTGAAGGTGCGACACGAGGTCGCGTGTGTTGAGTGGATGCTCTTGGAGAGGGGGTCGGCAATGTTGCCGACGACAGAGTAATCCCGGGTCCGTGTCCGATGATCCGTTTCCACCTGGACGTGCGTCGCTGGTAACGGCGGGGTGCGAAGCTCCGGGGAGAAGCCCAAGCGCCGCCGTTCCACCCGGTGGCAACAGGCAAGGGAAAGACCGGGCGGGCGAACACCCGTGAACCCTCGATGACGTCTCGTGAAGAAAAGCCCTGCCGGTGGGTTGTGGTAGCAGGGTGCAGGGTGGGCCGCTGAAACGCGGCAGGCGCCGAGCGGATCTTCATGCCGCTCGGGAGGACACCGCCGCCCCGGGATATAGAGGGCGCCCAATCCGGTCGTATCTCGCACACGCGGAACGTGGAAACCCCGACGGAGGCCGCCGCTCTGGCATGGGCGGCGGTGGGCCGACCGTGAGGAAGGCTGATGTCTCCGGCGGGACAGGACGGCTCAAGAAGCGAAGGCCGGTAGGCCGAAAGGTCAGAGGAAACCGGGACAGCACGAGCGGCGGCCTCTCCGGCACCGTCCCGGCCAACTCGCCGGATACCGGACAGGTTTCCGGGTCCGAAAGGGCGCTGACGTGAGCCGGGTGAACGCCGCCCGAGCCGTCCTGGCCGGGTTCGCGACGGCCACCCCCAAGAGCGCCGACGGTGAAGCCGAGATGATCCGTCAGCTCAAGATCGCCCACGACCAGGCCGTTGAACAGCGCACAGCGGCGATGGTCACCATGAAGGCGATGCTTGTCCACGCCCCAGATCCCTTGCGGAACGAGACCGCAGGTAAAACACAGATCGCCCTGGCCCGGCATCTGGCGGGCCTGCGTCCTCGGCAACTGGAGGGCCCCGAGGACGCACTGCGTCATGCTCTGCGCACGCTGGCCAAGCGGTGGCAGTACCTCGACGCCGAGGCCAGGGACCTGACGAAAATGATCGCTGATCTGGTTCACCGCGCCGCCCCGCAACTGCTCGAACCCTTCGGCATCGGCGTGGACACAGCCGCGGAGATCCTCGTCGTGGCCGGCGACAACCCCGAACGCATCAAGTCCGAAGCCGCCCTCGCCAAGCTCGCAGGCATCGCTCCCGTACCCACCGGCTCCGGCATGACCAGCGGCAGGCACCGCATCAACCGCGGCGGCCACCGGCAGCTCAACGCCGCGATCTATCGCACCGTCATCGTCCGCATGCGGTTCCATCAACCTACGATCGACTACGTCGCCCGCCGCTCCGCCGAAGGCAAGACGAAACGCGAGATCATTCGCTGCCTCAAGCGCTACGTCATCCGCGAGGTCTACCACCTGATTCGACCCGCTCCACAGACGACCCCCGCAACAAGTTGACAGCTGTAGGAGCGTCAACGCCCTGGCGGAGAACCTGTGGATGCTGGTCAAGACCGAGTGCATCCGCGGCCGCGTCTTCGCCACCAGAGCTGAGGCGAACCTCGCGCTCTTCGAGTACATCGACGGCTTCTATAACCCCTGCCGCATCCAGAAACGGCTCGGCTACCTCAGCCCGATCGAGTTCGAGGAGAAGCACTACGCCGACCAGGCAGCGACCGAACCAGTGAACCTGAACACACGTCAACCCGCCCTGACCAGCTAGTCATCCACTCCCCGCCCAGCGGGGGAACCTCAGCGGGGATCGACGGCCAGATCGTGCTGACCGCCCCGGGCAAGGAAGAACTGGCGCGCGGGCTGGTCGGGCAGCGGGCATAGGGCGAAGTCGGTCAACCTGCCCCGCGGTCGTGCACTCGGTGCGAAAGGAACGTGCGCACGACGCCAACGACGGGAGGGGCCCGCGCACCCCACAGTGATGATCCGACGCATGACCACGGACGAAGCAGAGGTGACCCGATGATGAAGCCGAAGCAGGGATCCTTACCGACCGGTGGGTGGGCGAAGGCCCTCGCCGCCCTTATGATGGCCCTCCTGGCCCTCCTGGCCCTCCTGGCCCTCCTGGCCCTCCTGGCCCTCCTGGCCCTCCTGGCCCTCCTGGCCCTCCTGGCCCTCCTGGCCCTCCTGGCCCTCCTGGCCCT
>NZ_JBIURV010000086.1:0-17152 GCF_044741025.1 Streptomyces sp. NPDC088246 | reverse complement strand
CCTGGCCCTCCTGGCCCTCCTGGCCCTCCTGGCCCTCCTGGCCCTCCTGGCCCTCCTGGCCCTCCTGGCCCTCCTGGCCCTCCTGGCCCTCCTGGCCACCCCCGCCTCCGCCGGAGCGGCCGACGCCGCGTGGGGCGCCCGCACCGACTTCACGGCCCAGGCCAGAAGCGCGGGGCTGAACGGCACCGAGGCGAAGGGCCTCCAGGCCCGGGTCGACGGCTACCTGGCGAAGATGCCCGGGACGCAGGTCGGCGCCAACAAGATCGTCCTGGCGGGCGGCGGTGAGCTGCTGCTCACGCTCCCCGGCGAGCGGAACGCCCGCGACCTCACCGCCCCGGACGCGGGGCTCGGCGCGGCCGCCGGCTGCCCGTACACCTATGTGTGCGCCTACCCGTACGAGAACTTCGCCGGTGACGAACTGCGCCTGTACACCTGCAACTACCTCAACTACATCCCCTGGAACGGGACCGGCTCCTGGATCAACAACCAGCGCTCCACCCTGTACGCCAAGTTCTACGACTCGAACGGCAACCTCGGCTGGACCTCGCCGGGCGGCTACAGCGAGGACCGCCACGCCCCCTGGGGCTGGGTGTCGTGGCTGAGCCCCTGCTGACGGCGGAGGCGTGGAGCGACGCGGCGCGCCCGAGGGACGCGCCGCGTCCGGCTGTCGGGCGCACGGTCCACCCCATAGGTGTATTGACCCGGAGCGTTGTTGACGCGGCTGATGGGCGGGTGTCCGCCCAGTGCGGTGTGGCAGCGGTGGTGGTTGTAGGTGTGGAGGAAGTCTGCCAGGGCTTCGGTCCGCTCGCTGTTCAAGAGAGCCGCTCCGCGCCACCACGAGCAGTTGGCGGTCGCCGCGACCGGGGCCGACTCAGTCCTCACCTCCTCGTCCGAGCCACCGAACGCAGCCGAGACAAAGCCGCCGAGAAGCAAGGTCGCCGATGACGAGCAGCGTGGTGACCAGAGGCACGCGCAGCGAGGACTTCGTCAGCCCCAAGAGGACTGCCCCGGTCATCGCGGCCAGGGCGAGCCATCCCAGCAACAGGACCAGCGCGCCCTCGTCTCCCGACTCAAGTCCGGCCACGGCCACAGCGCCGAGGGCGACTGCCATCGTCAGCAGGAAGGCCGACGGTCTGCGATACCGCGTGAAGTTCATGATCCCCCTCGGGGGATGCCGAGTCGAGCGGTAAGCAGCCCCGACAACGTCGGGACGGGCTGGCACTGCCAGACAGCCCGGGTCCGGCAAGTGAGATGGGAAGGTGCACGCGAGGAATCAGTGCTTGACGCCCCGTAATTACGACACCGGCTCCAACCTGGCGGATATGGGCCGGATGCAGTGCACGACCGCCATTGACTGGTGGTCGACTCCGAAGTCGACCCCACTTATCGGCGGGGAGGCCACGCCGAAAGCCTGCGGCGTAAGTGTGGTGGGAGCGGGGGGCTGGCCAGTCTGGGTGCGAGAGGCGCGGCAACTATGTGGACACTGCAGCATATGGCACGACGTGGGCGCGGGCGAGGGAGCAGGTCCTGACCCGGACGGAACGCGCATCTGGCCTGGCCAAGCGGCCCTACGACCTCCGGCACGCCGGGATCTCATTCTGGCTGTATGCCGGTGTCGACCCGGCCGAATGCGCTCGTCGCGCGGGCCAGAGCATCGAGGTCCTCTTTCGTCACTACGTCAAGTTCCTGGACGGCGTTCGGGAACAGGCCAACCGCCTCATCGAGCAGTCCATGGACGAGTGGGACCGCGTCAGCCAGCGCCCTGCGCCTGAGGTGTGATCCTGAATTTTGGTCCGTGACTGGTCCGGAAGCGCTGGTCGGGAGCGGGATGGGAGTGGGAGGAACTGGGAGTTACAGCATAATCCGGGCCCTGCTGCAATAGGGCCTAGCCAAAGGCGTCTGACGGGTAAAAGTCCAGGTCAGGCGCCTTTTCTTGTGCCTCTAGAAGAAGCCCGGCTTCTTCGCCGAGTACGACACCAGAAGATTCTTCGTCTGCTGGTGGTACACGTCATGCATGTTGCTGACCAGCGGAAACGCTGAATCTTTCGTTCCTGGTGGGCGAGGTGGTCCGGGAATGGCCCGGATCTTGGTGCCATTCGGCGGTGGTTCGCTTCGTATGCGAGGCAGAAAAGGAAAGGGCGAGCAGTGAGAGCCCCGGTTGCTGCAATGCGTCCGCGGCCCTTGAGCTGGGACTCGCCTGTGGCGCGCCCAAGCGATGGTGTGAACGCTCAAAGCCTCACGGACCGTCAGGGCCCTGCCGGCGCCGAGGGCATCGCCCCCGCTGGTACGCCGGGTCACCATCGTCTGGAGGGCGAGCAGCGGCTCAAGGGGAACCCGACGGGAGGTCGGACGAGCCCGCGACGAAGACGCGGGCGTCCAGAAAGGAGTGGTGGTCACTGACCCGTGCGGCGCGCGCGTCACCGTGGTAGCGGTGCAGTTTGGAGCCCCCCGTGGACGAATGCGGCGAACGGCACCGGGGTGACCTCGGCGGCGCGGATCCGCTGGACCAGCTTCTCGTCGACGGGGGAGCAGTGCTCGATGCGGTGGTTGATCCGCTGCTCGGGGTGGGCGGCGCGGGTCGCCTCGATGGCGTCGAGGACCCGGGTGTCGGCCTCGCCGTCCAGGGTGGTGATGCGGCGGGCCCGGACGATGCGAACAGGCGTGGGAGGGGCGACGGGGCGTGCTGCCTGTTGGTCGCGGTGGTCATACGTGCGGTTTCCTTCTTGTTCCTCGTTCCCGTGCGGCCGGACACGTCTACGAGGGCGGTGGCCGGGCGGGAACGAGGGGACGGTGCGGTGGTGTGGCGACGACCGGCGGACGGCCGCTCGTGACGGTGCTTCTTCGGGAAGGGACTGCAAGGTGAGCACACGGGTGTCGGGGCCGATGAACGGTGCGCGCTGCCGGCCGCCGTGCGAGTCTTGACAACTCTTCCGAGACGCGTGGCCGTCAGGACAGGACCTCGTGATCGCCACCTGATGAGGGCGGGGAGGTCAACGTGGCCAGGTGGTCATCAAGGAGCTCGGCCTGGCGGTGGGGTGGGAACGCCGGGGGGTCGAACAGCGCCTGTACCACCAGACCGAGCACGAAGGACTGGGCGCCGGCCGCGATGCGGGCCGGGTCGCCATCGGGCAGTTCGCCGAGCTGTTGGGCTGCGGCGACCAGGTCGCGCAGCTTTTCGCGGCTCTGCGCGTACTTGCGGGCGTAATCGCCACTCAACTCGGGGTTGGCGAGCGCGGCATCCCAGGAGGACACCCAGATCCGGTTGCTCTCGGTGGCCTCGTCAGTCAGCGGCAGGATGTCCAGCAGCGCGGCCCTCACGGCGGACAGGCCTTTGTCGGCGGCACGCCTGGGGCGGGAGGCACTTCGCCGTTCGAGCAGGTCGAGGGCGTACGCAACCAGGTCGCGTTTGGCGGGGAAGTAGTGGGTGAGCAGGCCGGTGGTGGCATCGAGCTCGGCGGCGACGGCTCGCATGGTCAATCCACCGAAGCCGTGAGCGACCAACACCCGCCAGACCGCCTCGGAGACATCGCGCCGGCGAGCCTCATGGTTCCCCTTGGTGCGTGGCATGCTGCTACGGTACATAACCGTAACGCTTGTTATGTGAATGGGGTCATCATGTTTTCCCTTTCTTTGCGGGACAACGCCCGCCTCCGCCCGCTGGAGATATGGCATGCCGAGGAGTTCGCGGCCCACCTGGACCGGGCTCGCGAGCACATCCGGCCGTGGGTCGGGCCGGGGTTCGTCACCGACGACCTCGACGGGGCGCGGGCCACACTGCGCCGGTACGCCGAGCGTCAGGCCGCGGACGGCGGCCGCCTCTTCGGTATCTGGCTCGGCGGAACGCTGGTCGGCGGCGTGATGTTCGTGGACTTCGACGCCGACTTCGGTTCCTGCGAGATCGGCTGCTGGCTGGAGCCGGCCGCCGAGGGCCACGGCCTGGTCACAGAGGCGTGCCGTGCGCTGCTGGAGTGGGCGTTCGCCTCCCGGGGGATGCATCGCGCCGAGTGGCACTGCCGAGCCGACAACGAGCGCAGCTCCGCGGTGGCCCGGCGGCTCGGTATGACGCTCGAAGGCGTACGACGCGAGTACTGGCCCTACGGCGGCACCCGCCACGACAAGCAGATGTGGGCGATCCTCGCCCCCGAATGGCGAAACCATCACCAGTGACCGGAATCCCCGCCACGCCCCCACGGCGGTGGCTGTGGGCCAACGCGGTGGGTGCTCACTCACGTGCAGCGGACTACGGAAGCCGTGGTCCAACATCTGACTGCGGCCGGGTGAGCAGAGCGGGTCCGACACCGCGCGGGCAGTGTGGGTGTGAACTGGGTGCGGACCTCGTCATGGTGGCAGATCAGCCGTGTCACAACACTTGGTCGAGTGGTTCCCGAACGTGGGCGGGATGGCGGTTCAGACTCTCGTCCGCCTCGGCAGGACCGTCAGCAGGACCGCGTGCCCGGGGCACCCCGACCTGAGACGAATCGGATTTTGTAGCGACTCTGAAGCCAGGCATGATCGCCTCGGCGGATGGGAGAACACAGGTCCGATGCCTGCACCGGCCGCACACGCTGGACGGACGATCAGGTGTGGACCGTCGCCCGGGTACGCACACTGATCGGGCGAAAGTTCCACATCTCCTACAGCTTCTCCGGCGTCACCCGGCTGCTGCACCGGATGGGCTACAGCGTGCAGATGCCCGCCCGGCCCGCCGCTGAACGCGACGAAGACGCGATTACTGCATGGCGGAAGGCGACCTGGCAGGAGGTAAAAACCTCCGGACGGCGACCGGCGCGTTCATCTGCTTCGAGGATGAATCGGGCGTAACCGGTCGGCCGCCCAAGGGCCGCACCTGGGGCCAGCGCGGGATCACCCCGACGGTGCGTGTGCCCGGGTGCAGCCGTGGCCGCCTCTCGGTGGCCGGGCTGCTGTGCATCAGGCCGGGCCTGCCCACCCGCCTGTGCCGACACGCCGGCCGCAAGGGCGAGTGCTGCTCGCTGAGCGAGACGGACTACATCCGCCTGCTCGACGGCGCCCACCGGGACTGCGCCAGGTCCAGTACCAGCCCGACCTTATTGACGGATGCCTTGCCGGCACTGGACTCACCCTGACGACACCACGCCTACGAGCTCAGTGACCGCCGACCTCGATCACGTAGTCGCGCCGCGCTGTCGGCTGACCGGAGCTCTGGTACGCCGTGACCGTGAACGGCGCCGCTCCCGCCCTGACCGGTGTCCCCACGATTCCGCCGGTGTCCGCATTGAGCACGAGGCCCGCGGGCAAGGTCCCCGAGGTCACCGCGTAGCGCGTGGTCGCCGGCGTGTTGGTCTTCACGGTCGCCTCGTACAGGGCTCCCTTGGCTGCCGCGGGCAGCGGTCCGGCGTCGAGCTCCGGGGTCGGGGCGACGACGGCCTGGGGGGCGCCGACCGGCTTGCCGTCGGCGTCCAGCTCCTGCAGGGACCAGCGCTTGCCCGGCTCGACCGCGCTCAGGTGCCAGTTCGTCTTCAGGTCGCGGAACCGCGCCTGCTGCTCCGCGGTGAACGCGCCCAGGTTGCGTGCCGTCTCCCATTGCTGAATGGCGTCGAGCAGCCGCGTGGTGTTCTCGCCGCCCGATTCGAGGCGGGAGACCGAGCTCTGGAAACCCGTCCCGGCGTTCAGGCCTGCGCCTCGGGCCAGCTTCCACTCCATGGTGAGCAGACTGTCCGAGCCGTTGAGGCTGATCCAGCCGAGCATGCCGGGGAGGTAGTTCGCCTGGAGGTACTTGTTGTTGGCGAACACCTGCTCCATCGAGGTGCTGCCGACCTCACCCCAGCTGGCCCGGGTCAGCGCGTCCCAGGTGTTCGAGGTCATCCGGCTGGTCTCGGAGATGAATCCGTCCTTGGCATCGATGCGCCGGAACGTCTTGTTCACCAGGTGCGCCATGCCGTAGGCGCCCCAGCCGGACTCCGATGCCGACTCCAGGCCGTCCCACGACATACCGGTGATGCCGGTGGTGTTCCAGGCGGTGGTCAGCCGGTCGCTGATCTCGTCGAGGACGGCATGGCCGCCGATCGCGCCGCCGTAGCTGTTGGCCATGACCCGGGCGGTGTGGTCGCCCTCAGGGTGTGCGACCGCGACCGATCCCCATCGCGCGCGCTGCGCGCCGGTCAGCTTCCACTCCTTCCCCACTTGCTCGGCCGCTCCGTAGCTGACGAACTCGTCCCCGATGCGCAGGAGGCTGTAGCTGGGTCCCGCGGCGAGCAGCGCGCCGTCGTCCAGGTACACGGTGGTGTCGTCCGCCGTCAGTGGACGGGTGAGCGAGGCGGTGCCTCCCATCGCCAGCCGGTCGTCGGCGGGCGGCGTGAGGTAGGCGTCCCGCGGGAACCAGGCCCAGTTGTAGGGCTCGTCGCCGGTGCTGATGAAGTCCGACAGAGTGTGTACGCCGAGCTGTACACCGTTTGCCTTGGCGATGTCCACGGCCGCCGCGGCCCCGGCGTCGCTGCCGCCCAGGCTGGAGTCGAACTGGTAGTGGCCGCTGGACTTCCATGGGCCGTAGCTGCTGGTGAGTGAGTAGATGCGGTTCATGCCGGCCGCCTTGGCGAATCGGGCCGCCGCCGGAATGTTGCCGGTCTCCAGGTCTCCGAGCACTAGCCATGACTGGCTGCTCGCCTGGGAGGCCTTCTGCCACTGACCGTTCAGCTTCGGGTAGGGCAGCTTCTCGCCCTTCGCGATGTTGGACAGGATCGTCGGCGTCGCCTCGGGCGAGGCTCCGAAGAGTGCGATCTTGGAACCGGCGATCCTGCCGTCGCGGCCGGGCAGCGGTCCGACCGGGATCGGATAGCCGCGTACCTTGCGGTGGCGTTCCTTGGTGTAGTCGAAGGTGAAGGCGCGCAGTACGGAACCCCAGGGGGTCACGCCTGCCGCGCTCCATTCCTCCAGGGAGCCCACGCTCACGTGGTCCGGATCGTGGTTGACCTCGCTCTCCCAGCCCATGTCCTGGTCCTCCTGCGGCCAGGCGCCTTCGGTACGGTCGGTCAGCGGTCGGAGCCCGATGGCGAAATCGTCGTCGCGGACCACGCCCACCGATGTGCCGACCGTCTGGGAGATCGATGTGGCCAGTGGACCCCAGAGCAGGGTCTGCACATCGACGCCCTTCGGCGCGTCGACGGCGACCGCTTCGAACGTGGTGTAGCCGCCGCGACTGCTGACCAGCTTCACCTGGATCTTCCAGTGCGCGGCCTTGTTCCGGAACGTGAGCATCTGGCCACCGGGTCCGGAACGGTCAACCGTGGTCGGCCTCTGCTGCTTGCCGTCGACGACCAGGCTGACCAGGGACGCCGCATGGCCGGGCGCGAGGTGGTCGACCCCGGTCCTGACGTCCTCCAGACCCACGACCGTCCCTGTCCTGTCGAGCTCCAGCTCCAGATAGCCGGCCTGGATCTCGATCGACGGAGTCGTTCCGCTAGGTCGTGCTTGCGCCGGCTGTGCGCCGACCGCGGGCAGAATGCCGGCGGTCAGCACCGCGAACGCCAGGGCACCGGCCGTCCGCCGACGCTGTTCGGGCCTCCTCCGGGGAGGCTGGGATCCGACTATGAGTTCTGAGAATCGCACGATATTACTCCTGTCACCTCTCGACGCAAACTGCTGCACCGGCCGCTCGTGCCGGTCATCCCTTCGTGGCACCCCCTGTCAGACCACGGACGAACTGCTTCTGGAAGGCGAGATAGAAGGCCAGGACGGGCAGTGTGGCCAACAGCATGAAGGCGAACACCGCCCCGAAGTCCTGCTGGTAGGGGCCGATGGAGCGGAAGATCCCGACCGTCACGGTGTTGCCGGCTCCGGGGCCCAGGACGAGCAGTGGGGTCAGGAAGTCGTTCCAGACCCATACCCCGAGGAAGATCAGCACGCTGGCCGACGCGGGCCGCAGCAGCGGGAAGACGACCTGCCAGAAGATCCGGAAGCGGCCGGCGCCGTCGACCGCCGCGGCCTCTTCGAGTTCGCGCGGGATCGAGCGGATGAAGCCCATGAAGACGAACACTGCGAACGGCAGGTAGTACCCGACGTCGACCAGCACGGCGCCCGGCATCGAGTGCAACAGGCCGATGGCGTCGAGGATCCGCGTGATCGGAAGCATGATCACCGCGGGCGGGATCATCAGGCCGGACAGCATGACGCCGAGGACGGCACGGCTCCACCAGCGGCCCGACCGCACGAGATGGTACGCGGACATCGCGGCCAGCACGGTGGTGATGAGGATCGACGCCGCGGTCAGGGTGACGGAGTTGACGAGGCCGTACCAGAACAGCCCGTCCGGCCGGCTCAGTACGTGTTCGAGGTTGTCGAGGGTCGGCGGAAGCGGGAGCGCCAACGGCGATGTCACGACCTCGGAGCTGGGCTTGAATACGTTGACCAGCGCCACGTAGAGCGGCATGCAGAAGACGGCCGCCACGCCGGTGGCCAACAGCGGCCGCATCCACGGCATTCGGGAGTTCACAGATTCACCTCTCGTCGTTGCAGGAGCCTGAGCACGGTCACGCTCGCGACCGAGACGACGACGAGCATGATCCCGGCCATCGCGGACGCCACTCCCGGACGTTGCTCGGAGAAGGCGGTGCGGATCACCGCGAAGGCCACGGTGGCCGTGCCGTCGGTGCCGGGGCCACCGTTGGTGAGCACGGCGATCTGGTCGTAGACCTTGAACGAGCTGATCATCAGCATCACGGTGTTGATCGTCAGCGCGGGCGCGAGCAGCGGCCAGGTGATCGCGCGGAACTGCTGCCAGGGGCCGGCGCCGTCGAGGCTCGCCGCCTCGTCGAGCTCGGCGGGGATCCCCGCGAGCCCAGCGAGGTAGACCACGACGGCGAAGCCGAGCAGCTGCCAGACCATGATCCCGGAGACGGAGTAGATCGCGTACGACGGATCCGTGAGCCAGCCCGGCGGGTGCTCGACCCCCAGCGAGACGAGCGCGCTGTTCAGCAGGCCGTCGTCCGCCAGGATCGAGCGTCCGATCACCGACACCACCACAGCGGAGAGGATCACCGGGGTGAAGTAGACGCTGCGGAGCAGGCTGTAGAGCCGGCCCGGCCGGCGCAGCAGCAGGGCGATCGCGAGACCGAGCAGGTTCGTCAGCAGCACCACGATCACCGTGATCACCACGGTGTTCCACAGGGAGTGCCGGAACTCCTCGTTCCCGAGGAGGAATCCGTAGTTGTCCAGGCCTACGAACGAGGTGTCCGGGCGCGTGGCGCGCTCATCGGTCATCCCGGTGTAGAGGGTCCACAGGATGGGCGCCAGGACCATCGCGGTGAAGATCGTGAGGGTCGGCAGGACGAAGACGGCGCCGGTTCCCGCCGACGACCACGTCCAGGTGCGGCGCCGGTGCGGCCCACCCGCGCGCCCGGACGGGGCCGAAGTGGCCGGCGGCCGGTCGGGCCGCGACTTTCCTCCGGCGGCGTCGGTCCTCGTCCGGGCGGGCGAGGGGCGCGTCACTTCGAGAGCTCCTTGAACTTCGTGTTCAGCGTCGCGACGAACTTGTCCACGTCCGCACGGCCGTTGAGGAGATCGTTCAGTGCCGCGTCGACCTTGGGGATGAAGCCCGACGGCAGGGCCGGGACACCGCTCTCGTTTCCGAAGCTCGGCGTCACGGTTCCACCGGCCTGGGCCTTCTCGTAGAGATCGAGGGTGGTGTTGTACAGCGGCGGCAGGCCGGCCGGCGGCTTGTAGCCCTTGAGCGCGACGAACAGGCCGTCGTACCGCGCCCCGCCGTCGGCGTTCAGCTTCGAGAACTCGACGGCCCACTGCTTGGCCTTCGCGACGTCAGGGGACTTGGCGCTCACCGACAGTCCACCGCCGGTGTACACGGGCAGGACGAGCGAGCCGTCCTGCGTGGGCATGGGGAAGGCGCCGAACTGCTTCTGCTGTGCCTTGTCCGGGGACGCCGGGAACCACGAACCCATCGGGTACATGGCGCCCTTGCCCTTGAGGAAGGCTTCCTGTGCCTGTGCGTAGGTGGCCGACAGGTTGTCGACGTTCTCCTTGCCCGCCAGCGCCTTCATCTTGGTCGCCGCGTTGACGAACAGCGGGTCGCTGAAGTCGGTCTTGCCCGCGGTCAGCTTGTCGAGCCACTTCGGGTCCTTGGCGTAGACCTCGTCGGCCACCAGCTGGGCGAAGGTCCATCGCGGGCCGAGGCCGTCCGGTGCACCGCCGCCGATGACGAACGGCTTGATCCGCGCCGCCTTCAGCTTGTCGACCGCGGCGAGCAGGTCGTCCCACTTCTTCGGAGGGGTGGTGATGCCCGCCTTCTCGAAGTCCGCCTTGCGGTAGTAGATCTGCCAGGTCTGCGAGTTGGTGGGCAGCTGGTAGATCTTGCCGTCGAAGCTGTTCGCGGTCGGGCTGGTCCAGTCGGCCAGCTCGTCCGTGCCGAACTGGGCGAGTTTGCCGCCCTCCGCCAGTCCGGCCGGGTCGATCGCGACCATGATGTCGGGCAGTGCGCCGGTCGAGTCCAGCTGGCGCGTGTACTCGTTGCGCTGTTCGGCGCTCGGCGCGACGAGTTTCTTGATCTTCACCCCCGGCACCTTGGCGCTGGTCCGGGCGATGATGTCGTCCCAGTAGGAGGCGGTGAGGTTGGGTGTCTCGAAGGTGAGCAGGCTCAACGTCACGTCATCGCCCGAACCGTCCCCGCCTTCGCTCCCGCCGCCGACGGCGCAGCCGGTCAGCGCTACCAGGCCCAACGACACTGCTACTGCACCCCAGTTGGCCCGCTTGATCATGAGGCCCTCCTTGCTGGTCGAACCCACCGGGGGAGGTCGCTCGGCCAGAATTTAGATAAGTAAGTTTCTTGTCAATATTGCTGTTGCGGCGTCAATTTAGATAGCGTGCCGCCGTGAGTCAAGACATCGGTGCAACCCGGGGCAGCACGGCACCCGCCGGCCGTGCGGGCGATGCCCACCTCCTGCGCAGGCTCAATCTCTCGGCCACGGTGCGGGCCTTCCTCGACACCGCGTCGCTGACGGTCAGCGACGTGCGTGCGATCGTCGGGGTCTCCCGCCCCACCGCCGAGGACCTGGTGGCGACGCTGCTGGACGAGGGCTTCGTCCGTGAGGCGCTCGACCGCCCGGACGGCGAGCGGTCGGCGGGACGGCCTGCCCGGCGCTACGAGGTCGTGGCCGAGGACTTCGCTGTCGTCGGAGTCGATATCGGCGCCCACAAGGTGGCCGTGGTCGTCTGCGACCTGCGCGGAGACGTCCTGGCGGTACGCAGACGCAGCGTCGACTCCCGCGTCGGGCCGGCCGGGCGCATCGGGGCGGCGGCGCGGCTGGCCGAAGCGACCCTCCGGCAGACCGGGACGAGCGCGGAACACGTCCGTTCGGTGGCCTGCGGCATCACCGGTGTGGGGGCCAACGGCTCGGAGGTCATGGACATCCGCACCGTTCCCGCGGGCCAGGACCTGGACGTCTACTCACTCCCGGGTTTCGACAGGATCGACGTGGTTTCGGAGGTGTCGGAGCGCTTCGGGCGCGACGTGCTGGTCTCCAACGACATCCACCTCGCGGCGGTGGCCGAGCAGTGGCGGGGCGGTGCCGGGGCACGCGACCTCGTCTACATGCACGCCGGCCGCCGCCTCGGAGCCGCGATCGTCATCAACGGGCAGATCCACAACGGGCGGCACGGCCTGGCGGCGTCCGTCGGTTCCATGAAGATCCTGGGGTGGGCCGAGGCGATGGCGCAGCTCGACCGCGAGAGCCGCAAGCTCGCGGGCTCGGCCGCCGAGGAGTCCACCAGCGGCAACGTCCGGGCGCTCTTCGAAGCGGCCGCGAACGGTGACCGCACCGCGGTGCGCACCGTCGACCGCGTCGCCGAGGCCCTCGCCCTGGGCGCCTCCGTCCTGGTCCACGCCGTCGACCCCGATCTCGTCGTGCTCGGCGGTGGCCTGTCCCGCGCGGGGGACGTGCTCGCCGGCCCCTTCGGGCGGCACTTGGCCGCGACCTCCCTCAACAGCCCGGAGTTCCGCGTGTCCCTGCTCGGCGACGAGTCCGTCGCCCTCGGCGCCGCCCGGCTGGCGCTCGACGACCTCAAGGAACGGCTGCTCGCCGTGCAGGCCTGATCCACCTTCCTCTCACCGCACCAGGAGTCACCGAATGATCGAGCCCGGACGCGTTGCCGTGCCCGCGCCCACCGCCCCCGTGTCCCTCTCCGGACTCGGCGGGACCGAGACCACGACGATGGTCCTGCTGCCGAGGGCGGACGGCCTGCCCGACATCGGATGGGTGGGGCCTTCCCTGGCGGCGGCGGACGTCCGGTCCCTGACGGTCCCGGCCTCGGTCGAGACCACGGCCTGGAACTCCTGGCTGACCGGCTCACCGGTCAGCGTGCTCCCGGAGCACGCGCGCGGCTATCTCGGACGGCCCGCGCTGCTCGGCCACCGGGTCGGCCCCGACGGCCCCGGGAGCGACTGGTCCACCGCGTTCGGCCCCGGCTCGGTGCGGTGTGACGACGACTCACTCGCGGTCCGGGCCACCGACAGGGCAGCGGGACTCGAACTGTGCTTCGAGGCCGAAGCCGTCCCGGGCGGAGGGCTCCGCCTCCGGCACCTGTTGACCAACGTCGGCGCCGGCCCCTACGTGGTCGACGCGCTCGACGTGGTCGTCCCCGTTCCGACCGGCGCGGGCGAGATCCTCGACTTCACCGGGCGATGGGCCCGCGAGCGGCAACCCCAGCGCCGTGCCCTCGCGGACGGGCAGTGGGTCAGGGAGCACCGCCGCGGCATGCGCGTCCTCGACGGCACCGGCCTGGTCGTGGTCGGTAACCCCGGCTTCGGATACGGCCAGGGTGAGGTGCTCGGTGTCCACCTCGCCTGGAGTGGCAACCACCGGTACGCAGTCGAGCAGCTCAGCTCCGGCACCGCCGTCGTCCGGGCCGGCGAGTTGCTGCACCCGGGCGAGATGGTCCTCGCCGAAGGCGAGACGTACGCGATGCCCTGGGTGCACGTGGCCGCGTCCGCGCGCGGCCTCGACGGACTGGCGGACGCGACCCACCAGTACGTCCGGTCGCTCGCGGCCCATCCGTCCCGGCCCGCACCCGTCATGTTCAACCCGTGGGAGGCGGTCTACCTCGACCACGACCTCGACACGCTGACCGCGCTGGTCGACATCTCGGCCGAGCTGGGTGCCGAGCGTTTCGTGCTCGACGACGGGTGGTTCGCAGGCCGCACCTCCCTTGACGACGGCCTGGGCGACTGGACCCCGGACCCGGCGGTGTGGCCGCACGGGCTGGCACCGCTGGTGGACCGGGTGCACGAGAAGGGGATGGAGTTCGGGCTCTGGTGGGAGCCGGAGGCCGTCAACCCGAACTCCGCGGTCCACCGCGATCATCCCGATTGGATTCTGCGCACGGGCGACCGGTCGCCCGTGCTGGAACGCAGCTGCTACCTGCTCGATCTCGGCCGGGAGGACGTGCGGACCCACCTGCTCGACGCCTTCGGCCGTCTGGTGGCGGCGCACCGGATCGACTTCGTCAAGTGGGACCACAACCGCGACCAGGTCGACGGCGGTGACTCGCGCGGCACCGGCCGGCCCGCTTCACGGCGGCAGACCCTCGCCTTCCGCGAGCTCCTCGATGAGCTGGCCCGCCGCCATCCCGGCATCTCGTGGGAGAGCTGCGCCTCGGGAGGCGGCAGGATCGACCTGGACGTGCTCGAGCGGGTCCAGAGCACCTGGGCCTCCGACGTCACCGATCCGCTGTCCCGCCAGCCGATCCAGCACTGGAGCGCCCAGCTCGCCCCGCTGGAGTACCTCGGCGCTCACGTCGCCGCACCGGTCTCCCACCAGACCGGCCGGACCAGCGTCCTGGACCTCCGCGCGGCCACGGCCTTCTTCGGCCAGTTCGGCATCCAGTGGGACCTCACGAAGGTGCCGGCCCACGAGCTGGACCGTCTCGCGTCCTGGATCGGCCTTTACAAGCGGCACCGCGCGCTCCTGCACACGGGGCGGCTGACGCGTGTCGCACTGCCCGACGGTCTGCTCGCGCATGGAGTGGTCGCCCGGGACCGGTCGGAGGCGCTCTTCTCCTATGCCCAGCTCGATGAGATCGTGCCCGTGCCGCCTCGGCTCCGCATCCCTGGACTCGACCCGGACCGGACCTACCGCGCCTCGCTCATCACGCCGGCCGACCCGTCGGTCACCTGGGAGGTCACGGGTGTCCAGGCCTCCGGTGCGGCGCTGGGAGCACTGGGGCTGCCAGGTCCTGCGCGGGCACCTCAGAGCGCGGCGCTGGTCCACCTGCGCGCCGTCTGATCCGGCGGATGGCCTCGTCACGCAGCTTGAGCGCGAGTTCGTCGAAGTCGGACTCGAAGGTGAGGCGCTTGACGTCGCCGATGGGCGCTGTCAAGTTGTTGAGTATGTCGGTGCCTGACGGCGCGTTGGGGCATGGTGGGCTTGCGGTCCGGGCCTGTGGTCAGGCCGTGGTGGGCCGACTGGCAGCTTGGGTGATCTGGTCCCAGATCGCGAAGCGGACGGTCATCTCGGCTCGGTGGTCGGAGGCTGTCATCAGGTGGCGGTGAGGGCGGAAGTGGGGCGAGATGCCGCTGAACGCGGACAGGAACCGCTGGGCCCCGCCCACGGAACGGGATCCCTTCATTGCGCGTTCACGCTGCCGCGTGGGCTGGTGGGAGTTCTCCGCCCGGTTGTTCAGGCCCTTGTGGGAGCGGTGTTCCACCGAGGACATGACCTCGCGGTGCGCCGCGCTGTAGGAGCGGAGCTTGTCGGTGACGACCACCCTCGGCACCGTACGGGTCTTCATCAGGCGGCGGAAGAAGTGTCCTGCCGCGGCCTTGTCCCGGCAGCTCTGCGGGAGGATGTCGAGCACGTTGCCGTCCTGGTCGACGGCCCGCCACAGGTACTTCCGCTCTCCGTTGATCTTCACGAAGACCTCGTCCAGATGCCACTTGTCCCCGGGGCGGGCCGACGGCGGCGCAGTCCGTCCGCGTAGGCCTGGCCGAACTTGGCGGACCAGCGGCGGATGGTCTCGTAGGAGACGATGACGCCGCGCTCGAGCATCAGCTCCTCGACCTCGCGGAAGGACAGCGGGAAGCGGAAGTGCAGCCATACCGCGTGCGCGATCACCTCCACCGGGTACCGGTGGCCCTTGTACGACGGCGACGCGGACGACACGAACGAATTCCTCCCCGGCACGACCAACCAGAAGATCATCCCACCCGGCCAGTCAACGTGACAGTGCCGACAGTCGCAGTGCGACAGGACAACGGCTGTCGCCGAGAGGGACTGCCTGGCTGTGGGGGCATTCACGAGTTTCTCCGTCCTGGGGGACCGGTGCGATGGATGATGAAGGCTCATGTCGAAGTGCACTCGTGGGAGGCTCAGACGTGGCGATGAACCGAGATGCCCTCGCAGCGCGGACGCCTGCGGAGATGCTCGACAGCTGTCGAGCGCGCGCCGAGCAGATCGGGAGACGCCTCTCGCGGTGGGATGGCGCAGATCCGGCGGTTGGCTGTGCACTCGACGCAGGGCTTCTCCATCTCGACCAGGTGACCCCTGCTGATGTGCAGGCGTTGGTGGCGTGGCGTCCACCCGCTGATCGGTGGCGCAACAGCGTCTACATGGATGCCACAACGATAGGGGTCGCGGCCCGCCTGCTGGCTGGTGACCGTCGCTGGCTGACCCCGCTGACCTTGTGGGACCTGGCTGCGTTCGCAGACCGGGTGGTCACCTCTGATCGGATCTACTACGCGGGAGAGCACCTGGTACCTGCCGCGACGCTCAATCAACTCCTTGGGGAAGAAGTGTTTGTGGGCGTCTCTCCCCTGTCCCGAGGGGATGACAGTGCACCGGGGCGTGTGTATGGCCGCAGCCTTGAGGCGTACCGGAACCTGGTCTCTCCCCTCGCCCATCGGCGGGAAGTGCCTTCCGGCACGTACTGGGCGGACGCGGTCGGACAGGTGGCCGATGCGTGGGCCCTGGCAACCGGACGCCCGACGAGTCCTGACGAGGCGTTGACGCCCTGTGAAGCGCAGGGATGGTTCACCCCACAGCTGACGCTGCTGCGCGATCCCTACTGCGAGGACCTGCCGATGCCTTCGGAAGGGTATTGCGAGCCGGTCCTCGGCGACGTGACGTTCCGGGCCTATGCCGCCCAGTCATTCGCCAACCTGTTGGGGATGCCGTATGCGCCAGCGACGGCTCGGATGCCGTTCCGCCACTACTTCTGTCAGCGAAGCTGGGAGCTGGAAGACCGGCTCCTCACCAGCGAGGCCGCGACCCGTGCCTACCGTGAGCTCGCCCGAGAGCACGACCTTGTCCTGCCAGTGTTCCTCGCCGTCGCGCTCGCCGGCGCCCAGCGACCCGAGGACGTGTGGACGCGCCTGGCCGAACTCCGTTCGAAGGCACGCGGCTTCCGCAAACACCGCGTGAAGCTCGACGAATCCTTGGCACTTGGCGAAGTGTCCGACACCTCCCAACGGCTGCTTAGTGCGGTGCGCAGCGAGGGGGTCAAGCTGACCGAGGTGTGCGGTCACGGCTTCACCCTGGTGGTGAAGATTCTGGGCCGGATCGCCGGGGCGACGCCGCCGCAGCTGCCCGACGAGGTCTCGACGATGCTGGGCATCGCCTCCTCGGAGCTCCCCGCCGACATGCGGCGCCGCTTGTGGTGGCAGTGCTTCAAGCCCGAGCTGCGCTTCCTCGTGCACGTCCGCTCTCAGTCGCGGGAGATGACCGACGCCATGCCGAAGATCGGCAGACTCTGGGGGCTGCCACCGGGCCGAGCAGACCGCTTCCGTGACCGCTTCGAGCAACTGTCCAGTCTTCGGACAGTTGGATGAGAACGGTGAAGGTCAGTCAAATCGTGTTTCGGTTGCCATAATCCGGTCCTGCACTACAGGGTGCTGCGTCAGCTCCGGGTCCAGGCGGGTAGAGGAGTAGATCCATGCAGTGCTGAGCTGGCCGATCTCCAGACCCCATGCACCGGACAGATCCGCACTGTGTAGATTGGCGTGGTCCAGCCGTGCCCCGGCAAGATCGGCCCGCTGCAGGTTGGTCTTGAACAGGTCAGCATCGCTCAGGTCGGCCCCGCTTAGCCTTGATCCACCGAGGGGATTTGAGAGTGGTTTTTTGATCGGTTTCGGGTCGGGTGGCCGGGTGAGGGCAGGTTGTGTCCGCTGGTCTGCCCA
>NZ_JBIURV010000085.1:0-20530 GCF_044741025.1 Streptomyces sp. NPDC088246 | reverse complement strand
GGTCATCGCGCTCGCCGGCGTCAGCCTCGGCCTGCCGGATCCAACCGCGCAGGGCCTCCGGATGCACGCCGAGATCGACGGCCAGTTTCTTGATCGGCGGCTTCGGATCGGCGGTGCGGTACATCCGTACCGCACGCTCACGCAACTCGATCGAGCGAGTATTTCCTGGGGGCAGCCACGGTCAATGTTCCTCTCATGAAAACCATCTGCCCCTCTGTCACCACACTCCGCATCTCGGGGGAACCTCATAAAGACCATGACCTCAAGATCCCCACCTGCTCCGCCATGAGGAACGCGACACGCTCAACCGAGCTCAGAGTTCAGCGAGAACGGTGAACCTCCGCGCACCCACGGCCTCGCCGCAAGCCTGCCTATGTGACAACTAACGTGCTTCGGCTCAGGGTAATTGATGCTCGCCATAAAAGGGCTCTTAATTCAGTAGTTGAGATCCAGGTAATCGATGTCGTTAATGGCCACGTCGGACAGTCCCATGGCCCGGCCACCACCGTCCTGGAAATACACGTCTTTAAACCCTTCGGCGATGATCCCACGCATCTGCTGGTCGCTGGCCCCGGCGTCGCGGGCGTCGAACAGGCGTTGCGCGTACGCCGGAGGGAGGTGCACGGTGAGTCGCCGGAACCGTCCGTCATCGGTCGTGCCGACCGGCGCGGTGTACCCGAAGCGGGCCCTGGTCTCCACTGTGATGCCGCCGGTGGCGGCGGCCTGCCGGCGGCGGCGCTTGCGGACCTGCGGCTGCCAGCGCTGCCGTACCGCCGCTTCGACCTTCGCGGCGATGTCCTTGGGCGGGTGCTTGCGCTCGCCCTTGCGGTAGCGCTCCACCGACCGCTGGGTCACGCCCAGCTCGGCAGCCACGGCGCGCGTCGTCTTCAGCTGCTTCATCAGGAAGTTGATGCGGCCCTGCAGGGTCTTGGGCGGCTCCCGGGTGAACGCCTCCCGGTCGGCACGCTCGATCGCATCCTCGATCTCCCCCACTGGTCACTCCCCTTCGTCGAGGACTGCGTCGCCGCCCTTGATGTGGCGGGCCGGGTTGAGGCCCTTCTCCATCAGGTCGACCGCCCACAGCATCGACTGGACGCCCTCCAGCTTCGCCAGGCCCGGCGTCGGCCCGAGGCGGAAACCACCGGGCTGCGGCTTACCGGA
This sequence comes from Streptomyces sp. NPDC088246, assembly GCF_044741025.1. NCBI lineage: Bacteria > Bacillati > Actinomycetota > Actinomycetes > Kitasatosporales > Streptomycetaceae > Streptomyces > Streptomyces sp. NPDC088246. The sequence goes on along the minus strand of NZ_JBIURV010000085.1, from coordinate 19,369 downwards.
CGCCGCGTACGGGAGGAAATCCAACGGGCTCTCCCCCGGCGAGGGGTAGACGACGCAGTCGGACAGCACGGCGAGCGGGTACAGGCCCGTCATCGCCGCCATGTTGCGCAGCTTGCGGTGCATGTTGACCCGGGCCTTGCTGATGACGGCGGCGCGGATGTCGGGACGCCAGGTCGGCCGCTCCAGGGCCGGCCACCGCTCGCCTTCCTTGTAGTGGCGGCCCTGGGGGCGCTCGCGCAGCTTGCCGACGCCGCCCTTGACCGTGGCCTTGATGGCGGTCAGCACGGCGGCCAGGGCCGGGTCGACCTGCTTGTGCCGCTCCATCGCGGCGAGGAACTGCCGGTCGACCAGGTCCCGGGTGACACCGAGGTCGGCGAGGGTGTCGACGTACGCCGTCTTGAGCCGGTCGTGCCAGGGGTCCAGGTACGCGCCGGTCTCGCGGCGCAGGTACGCCTCGATCGGGTGGACGTCGTGGCCGAGCTCCTGGGCGTAGGCGACGGTGTGCGTCTGGTACCAGGCCGGGCCGGTCGGGCGGGTGCCGTCCGGCGTGAACGGCGAGGGCAGGCGCGGGTCCGCCTCGATGTGGGACAGGTCGACCAGCCAGGAGCCGGGGATCTTCGGGCTGAACTTCGGGGCGTTGAAGTGGTCCGGAGCGGACAGGCCGACGACGAGCCGGGCCGCGGCGGCGAGGAACGCGGTGTTGAGGTCGAGGCCGACCGCGAAGGGCAGCGTGCACTCCTCATCCGTGAGCGAGTCAACCGACCGCACCCACTGGTACGCCTCCTCGTTCAGGAACCCGCCGGTCCAGCCGGAGTTCACGACCACGGGGTGTTCCGGGGTGGCCTCCGGCGGCGCCGGGTCCATCGGCTCCGTCCCCAGCGAACCCGCGTTGTGGCCGGACACCCAGTTCCCGGTCTCCGGGTCCTGCACGGCCTTCGTCGGCGGGCGCAGCGCCGTCATCAGCTCCAGCCCGGACACTGCCGTGGAGCCGCGCGGGGTGATGACCCGCTGGGCGTACACCCCGAGGACGCGGGCGATGTCGGCCGGCTCCATCTCGGGGACGCCGGGCCAGGACCGCTCATCGAGGGCGTCCCACGACAGGATCGCCAGCTGCACGCACTGCCGCTCGCGCCCCTGAGCCTTGCGGTAGATCCGCGCCCACGGGCCGAACCCGCGCTGCGTAAGCTGCCACTTCGCCTTCGCGACCTGCTTGACGACCGGGTGGTCCTCGAGCAGGCGTAGGGAGCGGCGCTGCTCGTGGCCCTCCAGACGTTCCGGCAGCCCGAGCTTCACGGCGGCCGCGGCGGTGAGCACGATCAGCGGGTCGGAGTCCTTGCCGTAGCGGTTGAGCTTGGCGGCCCCGAGGCCCGACTTCTTGAGCGTCCACTCCATCAGCTCCGGCACCGTGGCCGCCGGGCAGTCGAGCACGATGCCGTCGACCCCGTACGCGGAGCCGTCACCGTCCAGCACCGCGAGCGGCCCGTGCGGGAACCGCGGGTCGACGACCGGTTTCGAGGTCGCCTTCTTCGCCGCCGGACGCCGCGACGACGTGGCCGGACGCGCGGCTGTACGGGCGGGGCGCTCTGGCGCGGCGGGGTCCTCCACCACGGTCTCCGGCTCGGGCGTCTCGGTCGCGGCCGGGCCGGTGAAGGTCTCCGGCGTCTCCGGCCGGGGCAGGGCGGCCGGGGCGGGCGCAGCGGCGGGGGCGCCGTGTGCGGGGCACTTCGCCGCCCCGGGCATGAGCTCGTTGGTGTACAGCACTTCGCCAGCGCGCCGGACGACGCTGACCCGGTCGGCCAGGTGACCAGCGTCGTTCGCGTACCGCATGCGCCGGTCCGCGTTTCACGCTGAGGCCCCGACTGGCGGGGAGCGTCATTCCTACGGTGCTGTATTCGAAGCCGCCGGCGGTGCCGACAAGGGTGTCAGGGGCAAACGCTAGGGTGCGTGCTCGTGGACGCTACTGATCTTGATTACCGGGCTCGGACGCAGTCCGGCTGCATACCGCCGGAACTGGTCTCGCGGCTGCTCGAACGCGGCTACACCGACGTGGTGGAGGTGCAGGCCGGGCGCGGAGAATGGTTCTGCGCCCTGGCGTGGGCGCGGTTGCTGGGTGAGCGGGGCCGGCAGGCCGAAGCGTTGGAGGTACTCGCCCCGTACCTGGAAACCGGCTGGTGGACGGCCGTGGCAGCCACAGCCGACCTGTTGGAGGGCTGGGGCCGCTTCGACGAGGCGATCGAGATCACTCGGGTCCGTATGGAGGCCGGGCATCCGATGGCGCTGGGATCGTACACGCGCCTGCTCGCCCGGCACGGCCGTGCCGAGGAGGCGTTCACTCTGCTGTGTCCACACATCGGCGAGCTGGCACTCGCCGTGGCTTTGGTCGATGTCGCGGCCGCCGCCGGCCGCGACGAGGAAGCCGCCGCACTGTTTTCCGCCCGGACCGAACACCGGTGCTCCGACTTCCCGTGGTGCTGCCGAGGCCTCGATCGCGACACGGCGATAGGGCTCCTCGCCACGATCCGCGAACGCCAGGGCCGAACCGACGAGGCGATCGCCCTGCTGCGCACCGGCAGCACCACGCTGCTCAACAATCACGAGCAACTGGCTGCGCTGCTGGCACGGCACGGCCGGATCGACGAACTGCGGGCAGTTGCGGCGACTGATGACTCCAGGTACGCCGTACAACAGCTTGCGAGGTTGCTGGATGAACGCGGCGACGTGGAGGGGGCGATCGCGGCATACCGGCACGCTGGCGGATCCGCGGCCCGCGATCCCAACTCGGCTTTTGAGCTCGCGCAGCTCCTGGCCCGGCACGGGCGGGGGAACGAAGCGATCGACGTGATGCGGGTCCAGGCCGAGGCCTGCAACAGGGACGACTGGATCCTTCATACCCTGTCCGACCTGTGCCTCGGAGAGGGCTGCCCCGAGGACGGCTTGGCGCACCTGGACGCCTTCGCCGCCGCCCGTGGGGGCGAGGAGGAGTGGGACCTGTACTGGATACGACTGCCGCTGATCGCCGCCTGCAGCGGTGTCGACGAAGCGATCGCGCAGGCCCGCTCCCACCCCGAAGGTGCTACCTCGTACGCGGCGCTGTACATCGCCGAGCTCTTCGCCGGCACCGGACGCACTGAGGACGCTGTCGCCATCCTCGAGCAGCACGCCCCTGCGAACAGGCATGACCTGGCCGGCTACCTCATCGACCTCGGCCGCATCAAGGACGCCCTGGCCGTTCTCCAACGGCCCACTCCACGGCCGCCCGAGTCCCGGGACGACTCCGGGCAAGACGAGCCCCCGTTCTGATTTGCCGCCAGGTTTGGGCCCGCTGGGGTGGTGGCCCCTCACGAGGAGCGCCTGCTGGTTGCATGGGGTCGATCTGCACCGTCACTGATCGGCCGGTTGTGTTCCGGTTCGGCGAGTTTCGAGGTAGGCGCTCCAGTCGGTAGCGGCGCGTCGGCGCCACTGGACGGCGGTGATGACGTGAAGGCCGAGCATGGGGGCGAGGACAGCGGGCGGCAGGTCTTGGGCAAGCTGGATCAGCGCGGTCGTGCGGGCCGGCCGGATGGGGATGTGGTGGGCTGTCAGACGCCGGGCGAGAACGGTTCCGGAGATGTGCTGGCCGGGCCGGTTGCCCGGGAAGAGCCACCGGCGGGGTGAGTTCGCGGCCCAGCCGGAGAGTGGGGGCCGGTCCGCGAGTTCGGCCAGAACGTGGGCGAGAGGTTTGGGCAGTCGGATCGGGGTGCGGTCCAGGACGAGCACTGTGTGGCCGTCCACCGTGCTCAGAGCACCAGTGGGCAGGGCCGCGATCCGTGAGAGGTGTTGGCCGAACAGCAGGAGGACGGCTCCGGCGGCGCGGACGTCCAGGGGCAGATCTGTGTCGGTCAGGCACTGCTGGAGGAGTTCCCAGTGGGAGTCGTCGTCGATTCCGACGGGGTCGGCCTTGAGCCGGTGCGGGACGAGAAGAGGGCGGCTGTGGCCGCGGCGGGCGGCCCAGACGACGAAGTCGCGGACTGTGTAGCGGGTGCTCGGGTTGCCTGCGAGCCAGGTGTCGACCTCGTGCTGGGTGGCGTCTGCCAGCGTGAGGCCCTGTTCGTTCATGGCGGTGAGGAACGCCGAGGCCTGGTTGATCCGGGTGTAGGCCCAGCGGATGCGGTGCTTGGACCCGGCCGGGCGTTGTGCGGCCCTGCGGGCACGAGGCAGCAGCGACCAGCGCACGTAGGGCTGCAGGAGCAGGGCGTGCTCGGGACTGCGTTTCGCGACACGGGCGAGGTGGCGCTCGACGCGGGCGGAGAGCTCGTCACGTTCGGGTAGTACCTGGTAGGTGACGAGTACACCGCGCAGATAGTCGACGCTCTGGGCTCCTCCGAGACCGCCACCTTGAGCCATGGCATCCAGGTCGCTGTGGGTCAGCGGCCGGCCGGCGGCGAGGAGATCGGCCAGCAGGCGGGCGGAGTGTGAGTTGCGGATCCAGTTCAGCGCCGTCCTCGGCTGTTCGCACTCGGCCAATGCGGTCCGCATCCGCGTGTACGGGCCGACCGCCGTGGCGGGCAAGGCACCGAACACAGTGTCCAGATGGTCATGGAGAGTGCAGCGATCGCACAGTCCGCGGACCATGTAGGAGCGCGGGTTGCCGCAGCGCGGGCACGCGTACGGATCGTTGTGGCCCGCGCACGGCCCGCAGACGCGGCGGCTGTTCTTGCGAGCGATCAGCACCCTTGCCTTGCCGCAGGTCGGGCATGTGCCGGGGTAGCTGCGAGAAGTGCGGTAGCAGGGCAGGCACACCGGGCCGAGTGGCCAGCGGGCGCAGACGGGGGCACTGATGCAGCACAGTGCGCACGGCGCGTTCGGGCGTGGCCGACAGGACGAGCACGGGTCCATGGGTGCGGGCCTGCCGCACGCCGAGCACGACCTGGTAGCAGAGAGCTGAGCGCGCTGGCAGGGCGAACACCGTTGGTGGGAGGGCCGGGGCCGGGTCACGCCGCATGCCGAGCAGGGACCGACGTTGCTGCGGTTGGCGAGAGTCCCTTCACAGCCCAGGCAGACCCGGCCGCCGGTAACTGCGCGCCGCAGTGGCCGGATGCGTCCGCAGCGCAAGCAGGCAGGCAGCCTCACCCCGACGATTCCGGCGGCGGCCAGGGAGGTGATCAGGGCCTGTACCGAGCGGGGCGCGTTGGAGGCGCCGCTGACCAGGGCATCGGGGTGGAGGCGGAGGTGGTCGCGAATGCGGGTGCGCGCAGGCGGCGTCATTCCGGCGACGATCCGGGCCGCCTCCTCGGCGGTCAGCTCGGGAAGGTGCGCGGTGAGGCGTTCTGCAAGCTCCGCCCACTCCGGCGGCGGGGCTTTGCAGCGGGTCACAGGCCCTCCGGACGCCGAACCCGGACCCGCCTGGCCGGCGGGGCTACGCCTGGCCCGTCGACTTCGCCGGACGCCGTTGGCCTTGCAACCTGCCGACGAACCTCCTGCACCGTGATCAGGTCTGCCGGCGAGCAGTCCAAGATTCCGCACAACGCTGCCAGCGTGTCCATCGACAGCCGCTGCGGGGGCTGCGTGACCAGCCGGAACACCTGCTCACGCGACAGGTGTACCCCGTACTCGGCCAGACGCGGCACCAGGTCGGTCGTCTGGTACATGTCCCGTTCGGCCATCAGCCGACGCAGATTCCACTCGAACCCCATTCGCCTCATCACCGACGCCCACCTCCTTTGCGTTCGCACGTTCCATCCGGCGCCGCAACGAAGCCTCCATCAGCCGGTTGCGGTACTCGTCCGACACCCACGTGTACAACGCCGTTGTCGACGCGTAGGCATGGCCGACTTGCTCCTGGACGAACCTCTCCGGATAACCGAACTCGATCAGGTGCGTGACGTAGGTGTGCCGCAGACAGTGCAGTTCCAGCTCCTCCGGCAACCCGGCGTGTGCGCGGACGGCTGCGAATACCTCGTCCAAGCGTCGTACCCCGAGTCGTCCGCACCGCTCGGTCATCCACAGAGCCGGATGCCCGCCCGGCGAAAATCCGACCCGCACCTCGTCCACCCACTCCTCAAGAACGGGGACAATCCAGTCGACCTCCGGCACGGTGAGCACCGTGCGCCGCTTGGGAGGGCTGCCGCGCGAGGCCTTCCCGAACCGCACTTCCAGCGCACCGAACCGCCCGTACCCCTTTGCCCGCGGGTTGTGCCGTAGGTCCTGCAGATCCAGCATCGACGTCTCACGCCGCCGGGTGCCGTACGCGTAGACCTGCTTGAGTATCACCGCGTCCCGCCACGCGGCCAGCACACCTTTTCGGCGACGCTTGCGCTTCTGCTCGACCAGGTCGTCGGCGGCATCGAAGAGTGCCTGCAACTCGTCGTACGTCAGCGCGCGACGCCCCGGACGGCCCTCGAACACCGCTACGTGATCGGCGGTGTTCCAGTCGTGGCAGACCTGTGCGGGAACCTGTCCGAACGCCTCCTCGCAGGCGGCGGCCCACCCATACCGGCCATCGACGATGAACGTACAGAACATCTGAAGGTCGCCCTGCTGACCGCGCACCGTTGAGTGCGCCAGCGGAGAGTCGCCCGACAACTGGTGCGAGAAGTACGCCTCCACGTCCTCCGGCGTCCACTCCCACGGATACGTTGCCGTGAACACCGTGAACCGCCGCACCAGGCTCAGCCGATCCTCAATCGTCTTCCTTGCCAACAGCCTGCTCTGCTGCTGTTTCTCCCACCCTCGCAACATCGCCTCGAACATCGCCGGCCCAGGGTCCAAGGCCCGCACGTTTCCCGGCATGACCAGCCGAAATGCCCCCGGAACACCAACAGTTCGCACGTCCACCCCACCCGATTGCATCCGATGCAACATCGTGGCGTTGACTTGCCATCGGCCGAGGCCAGATACCCCGACGTCACACGAACGAGTGGCTACCTACGGGCCTTCGGCCAGGTCGCAGCTGTGCCCAGCCAGTGCGACATTGATGCAGACAAGGCAACTTCTCCTACTTGCTGTCCCATGCCTCGGCGAGCGGGACCATGTGGTCGATGTCCAGCTTCCGGGCGTCGGTGACCGTGACTTCGTCGTAGTACGAGAGCCACTCTCCGCCGGTCAGGGTGCATCGAGCGCCCTGCTCAGGAGCCTTGACCGCCTCGGCAATGAGTACTTCGTTGCGGGTGGAACATGAGTCACCGTCCTCGTCGATCCAGTGGCGAAAGCTGTCACGCTTGTAGCCGGTGCGGTTTCTCGTCCGCGCCCGGAATCTTCGCGATCGCCTCGGCGAGCGACAGACCGCCACCACCGGCCGGGGCACCCGGTGCGGCTGAAGCGCTGGCCCCGGCCGAGGTGTCAGGGGTGCCGGCTGAGGTGGCAGGTACCGACGGCTTCGAATCGGACGAGCCCGACTGTGCGGCACTCGGGTTGCACACGGCGAGAGCGGCCGCGACGAGGATTGCGGCGATGGGGGCGAAACGGCGTGTTGTCACAGCGGAACTCCAGCTGGTCAGGGGCTGATGCGCCCTCATGACGGCAGGAGCCAATGATCTGGTGACAGTCGGTCAAATGTGCAGGTGGTAATCTTGCTGCCCGATCGCGGCATCGGCTTCGAGGCGGGGCCGCCTGCGGGCAGGCCAGGCGTCGCACGAAGCGCTGACAACGGTCGTCCGGCGCTTCATCGACCGCGGGCTGCTCGCCGAGCTGAGCGCGAACCCGGACGGCTCGCTGCTCTTCGCCCTGGAGGCGGTCGGCCGCGTCCTCGTGACCACCCTGCACGATGCCGGGGTGCTCTACCGAGAAGCGATTCGGTGCACGGCCGTGGGCAGTGGTCGTGCCGGCTGCCCACGGCCGCGCCGCTGGTTCAGCGGACGTGCACCGTCACCACGTCAGAGGCTTGCAAGCGCACGGGATTCTGGTCATGCGGGCTGGTCAGGCCGTACAGCACCGCTCGGAATTCCAGGTTGCCGCGGCGTGCGGACGTGCCGCGTGCAGTGACCCGCACGTCGCCCTCGACCGCCGCGCTGCAATTCTCCTGGTGCCACCCTTCGCCGAAACCCTTTTCCTCCAGGCACAGCTGATGCAGGTAGCCGGCGCTGTCATCGCCGCCGTGCGCCTTGACCGTGATGGTCTTGCCGACATACGCCGTGCGCGGCGCCGTGATGTCCACGCCGCCCTTGGCCAACGCCGGCCCGGCGGCCAGAGTCACTGAGGCCAGACCCAGCGCACCGATCACAGCCACACGGCCGCACCGCGTCTTTACCCCGGTTTTCTTCGTCCTGGTCATGAACTTCCCTCCCGCGGATCCCCCACCTGGTGAGACCCACCCCTTCGCGAAGGCGCCCGGTGCGCCTCGCTGACTATCAAGATGAGCCGGCCGCCCCGCGCGTTGCCCCTCGCCCAGCGCCGTTTCCGCGAGAGCCCCGCACACCCGTCCGGGGCGCGGCGCGGCAATCTCCACGGTGTTCACCGGGCGATAGCTGCTCTCGGCTTCGCCGACCCGCCGCCCGAGCCCGTCCACGGCGTGATGCCCGGCCTCGAAGGCGTTCCTGAGCCCTGGGCCGCGGTGGTGGAGCGGTGGCACGACACATCGACGCTCACGCCGAAGGTCAGGGGCATGTTCCGATCCGTCATGGCCAAGGCGGGCCGGTGGCTGGCCGCCGAGCACCCCGATGTCGTCGAACCCACCCAGTGGACGTGCGAGACCTGCGCGGCCTGGGTGGCGGCGCTGGACCGGATGACCGTAGGCGAGTACGTGCAGTGCCAGGCCGGAATCGACAAGTGCGGCGGTGAACCGCTCTCGCCCCGCACGAAAGCCGGCTACCTGACCGCGACCAGGACGTTCTTCCGGGACTGCCAGGAGTGGGAGTGGATTCCCCGCCGGTTCGACCCAGTTCGCGCGCCGGCCACTCCCAGGAGCGTTGCGGCACTGATCGGCCCCAACCCCCGGGTGATCGCCGACGACATATGGGCGAAGCTGCTGCGGGCCGGGCTCAACATCGATTCCGAGGACTTCCCGACCAACACTTACGGGCTGTGCTATCCGATCGAACTCATCCGCGCGGTCACCCTGGCCCGACTGTTCAGCGGCCCGCGCAGCGACGAGACAGCCCGCCTCCGCATGGGGGTGCATCCGCTGGCAGCACGACGGTTTCCCCATCCCCGGGGACTCCGACGAGGTGCTGGCGCGGGACGCCGCCTGCTTGCTGGACGTCCCACCCACAAGACCGGCAGCAAGGCCGGCGTCCCGACCGCCGATGTCCGGGGCTACATCACCAGCCACCGGGCCCGCTCGACGATCGCCAGCCAGCTCTACAACGCCAAGGTGCCGATGACGCTGTTCGAGCTGCAAGCCTGGCTCGGCCACCGGAGTCCGGAGGCCACTCAGCACTACGCAGAGATCACCCCGAACGCGCTGGCCAGGGCCTACAGCGATGCGGGGTACTTCGAGCGCAACGTCCGCACCATCGAGGTCCTGGTCGACCGGGACGCGGTCACCTCCGGAACGGCCGCCTCAGGTGAGCCATGGCAGTACTACGACCTCGGTCACGGGTTCTGCACCTACTCCTTCTTCGAACAGTGTCCGCATCGCATGGCCTGCGCTCGCTGTGACTTCTGCACGCCCGAGAGCTCCGGCAAGGGCCGGCTTCTGGGAGCCAATGACAACCTCCAGCGCATGCTGGCGATCGACCCGCTCAGCGACGAGGAACGCGCCGCGGTCGACGCCGGTCAGGCCGCCCTCGACCAGCTGCTGGAACGACTGGTCGACGTCCCCACACCAGGCGGCGCGACACCCCGCGAGATCGGAGTTCCGGCGACCGCGACGCTCCTGCCGATCGCCGCCGTCAACCAGGGCAATGGCTGAACCACGATGCCGGGAATGTGAAGAGGGGCGCACACCACGGTGTGCGCCCCTCTCTTGCCCGCTGATCATTGCAGCGGGGAGGTGTGGGAGCGGGCTCGGGCTTTATCCGCCGGACCGCTGAGAGATGGTCAGGTCCAGTTGCACTGGTGGAAGGGGACGGTGAGCGGGCTGAGGGCGTAGTCCCAGGAGACGTCCGGTCGCCAGGTCTCCAGGTCCCAGCTGTCGCCGGTCACGTGGCTTCCGTCGGGCTTCTTGTAGGCGTAGCGGGAGTGGCAGGCGAGCTGCTTGTAGAGGGATGAGCCCTGGGAGTCGGTGATGCCCTTGGGGTAGGGGACGGCGCTCCATGCCTGGTCCCAGAGGGCGTTGTAGTCGGTGTCGGCGTCATCGAATCCCTTGTCGGTGGGATAGACAAAGATGTCGATGTCACCGTTGTGGACGGCCTTCCACACGCGTGTTTCCTTGACCCAGGGGACGTTGGTGGTGCCCTCGTAGCCGACGCATTCGCCGATGCAGGTGCCGTGCGGTTCGCCCCTGCCGGCGGACCAGAAGAGGCTGATGTGGCGGGCGGAGAAGGTCTGACGGACGCCGTTGTACTCAGGGTCGGCGAATTCGTCGCTGGTGGGGTAGCCGAATTCGCCGCCTTCCCAGCCGTACTGTCCCCAGAGTTCGCCGATCTTGCTCCGGACGGGGTGGGCGCCGTTTGAGAGGGTGGGGTGCCAGTAGACGGTGCCGCCTTCGAACTGCTGGCGTTTGCCCTGGCCGTCAGGGTTGGTCAGCTCGTCGCCGGTGGGGAAGCCCAGCTGGCCGTTTTCCCAGCCGATGGCGCCCCACTTGTCACGGATGGCTCCCCAGACGGGGTGGGCGCCGGTGGTGGCGGTCCAGTAGACGGAGCCGCCGTCGAAGGTGTTGTACCGGCCGCGTCCGTTCGGTGTGGTGAGTTCGTCGGAGGTGGGGCAGCCCAGCGGGCTGCTCTCGCCGCCCATGGACTGGTACTTGGCGAGGATGTCACCGCCGACCTGGTGGCCGCAGATCGTCTCGTCGGCGGCGGCCGGGCTGGCCTGGACAGTCACCATGGCGAGGGCGGCGGCGCAGGCGAGGGCCGCCGCCTTCAGGAAGCCGGTTGCGGTAGTTCGGGTGTTCAACTGTGATCCCCCTGTGGCCTATTGGGCACGGAGGTCATATAATGCCCGTTCACGTTCGCGAGCATGCACAAGCGCGCCGGTGGGGGCGTGTGATGTCTGGAATATGCTGCTGCACCGGGCGCGGCCCGCTTGCCCGGTCAGCAACTGGCCGCCACGTGTGGCACGAGCTGGTACGCGCGCGCCGGCCTGTTCGAAGACCTCACCGTGAGCGGCTTCGAGATCACGTGGCGTAACATCACCATGCCCGCCGACCCAGCCTTGCCGTGCGATCCGCAGGGGCGAGTCACGCACTGGTCGGCACGCCCACGCAGACGAGGATCTCGCGTGCTGGCAGCGCGGTGCTCTGAACAGCGGTCCGGAGGCCTTCAGGTAGGCGTCTACGATCCGAAGGCCCGCCGCATACCCGGCGAAGTCCGGCAGCCCCACGGGCTGCTGCCCCATGCGCTGCGCGATGGCGTCGCCGAAAACATACGCGGTCAGATTCTGCATCCCCGTCACGTCGATCCCGGCGGCAATCTTCTCGTAGGCATCGTCGAGCTCGGTGCCGGCCAGCGCGTTCGACCACGGGCCCATGGCCTGCACACCGGACAGCTCCCGCACGAACGCCTCGGCCAGCCCCTCGGCGACGACCTGCTCGCCGACCGTCACGACCATCGGGTTCCAGGCCACATTGGCGTAGCGCACGTTGTGGTGCAGTTCGTGCGCGGCCGCGCAGCCGATCTTCTCCCGGCTCGTCGTGGTGGGCCACAGCGTCAGCTGGATTAACCCGGGTATGCCTCCCATGCCGAGGTACCCAGCATTGCGGACCGTGAGGGGGTCGTCATCGGGGTAGCCGAGCACCAGGACGACGTGCACGGTCTCGGCGTGCTTGATGCCGGGCACCGCACCGTTCAGTCGCTCCCACGCTGCGGCAAGGCAGTCCTCGATCTGGTTCCACACCCCCGCGTCCTGCATCTGCCGCAGCGCGGGCAGGTACCGCGGGTCCTCACGATCGACCCGGAAGCCACTGCGGTCAGTGGCCACCAGGGCAACTACTTGATGCGGGAGATCGTGAACGCGATCCTTTATCAGGGCAGGACCGGCTGCCGGTGGGCCTACCTCCCGCACGACCTGCCGCAGAAGAGCGCGACGTACTACTACTTCGCCGCGTGGCGCGACGGCGGCACCGACCAGGTCATCCATGAACACCTGCGCTGCCAGGTGAGGGAGAGGGCCCGCCGATTAGAGGACCCGACCCTGGTGGTGCTGGACACGCAGAGTGTCCACGAGGCCGCCGGGGTCCCCTCCTCCACGACCGGCCGGGATCCCGCGAAGCGGGTGCCCGGACGCAAACGGGGACTGGCGGTTGACGTGCTCGGCCTGGTCATCGCCGTGACAGTCCTCGCCGCGAACACACACGACAATGCCGCGGGCATCGCCCTCCTGGACCAGGTCGCCGAGCACACCGGCGGCAGCGTCAGCAAGGCCCTCGTTGACCAGGGCTTCAAGAACCGGGTCGTCGATCACGGTGCCCGCCTCGGTGTCGATGTCGAGATCGTCACGCGGAACCCGCAGGACAAGGGGTTCGTCCCGCAGCCGAAGCGCTGGAGAGTGGAACAGACCTACGGGATCTTGATATTGCACCGGCGCCTGGTCCGCGACTACGAACACCGGCCGGCATCCTCGGCCTCCCGCGTCTATTGGGCAATGACCCACGTCATGGCCCGCCGCCTCACCGGCGCGAACACGCCCACCTGGCACGAGACGCAGGCAGCGGCCGCATGAACATCCAGCCCCTGTTCAACGCGCTCGGCATCCAGGAGAACGCCGCCCGGGCCCTGGCCGACGACCTCCGCACACAGATCACCGAACTCCAGGACCGGCTCCGGGAAACGGAGACCCGCCTCAACCACCCGGCGATCACACGGAAGACCGTCACCGCACTCACCGACCGGCTCCCCACCCAGCCGACCTCGCCCGACCTGCCCGAGCATCCGGACTACCCGCGAATCCTCGCCGTGCTCAACCAGGCCACCGGCCCACTCCGGGCCGCGACGTCTGCCAGACCCTCGGCCACGCACTCCTGCCGAAGAACATCGAGGGCACCCGCGCCAAGCGGAAACGCCTGGTCAAGCTCGGCATTCTTACCGAGGCGGACTCCGGAAACTTCACCAGGCAGCACCGGCCCCGGTTTTGACCAGCGGCGATGCCCCAGCATCATCGGGAAACGGGCATCAGGTGTCAGGAGGTGAAGCCGCCGTCCACGTGGATCGACACACCGGTGACCTAACAGCCGCCCGGACGCGCCAGGTGGGCGACGGTCGTCGCGGTCCGCGAAGCGCCCGAGGGCGGTGAAGCCGGCGATCGTCTCGGTGTTCGGCCTGTCGGCGGGGTTGGCGTCCGTATTGGTGGGACCAGGATGCACCAGATTCACGGTAATCCCACGCAGGCAAGGAGCAGCTGGAAACGACTGTGGCGCCGGATCGGCGCGCCTCTCCGAAACCGGCAAGCTCACCAGGGGCGGGTCATGAGAAGGTGCGGTTCGGCCCAGCAGAGGGGGAAGAATGGGGCTGACCTACGGCTACGACATCTACCTGCGTCCCCGGAACGTCCCAGGGCGCTGGCCAATCTGGCCGAGCTAGCGCCACCGACCCGTGGCGTGCCTCCGCTTGAGCTCATACTGCCCGGCGGTGACCGGCTCGTCCTCCCGTTCACCTCCCACTTCAAGAGCGAGCCGGTCGACTCTTCCACAAGCAGCACGCTCGAGCTCGACACGTCCATCATGTTCGGCGTCGATGACGCGGTGCGCGAGTGCGGAGAGGCACACGGCCATGAAACCGAGGAGGACGGGCGAGTCGAGATCGGGTACGTCTACCTGACGATCCGGTTCGAGTCCTTGCTGCACCCTCGTTACGCGTCAGTGGAGTTCTGGGCAGCGACGTCGGCGATGAGCCGCATGTTCGCACGGTCGGCCCGCGTCAGGGATGTGTTCACCGGCCTCACCGCCGCCAGCGGCGGAGTGTGCTGCCTGTTCGACACCGGCGACGGCGGCCCCGAGCAAGTGTGCTGGCTCAACGGTGAGACGACCCAGGAGATGGTCTCCGGTCCCCGCTTCCCAGATCTGCGAGCCCCTGTGGCGACTTGGTCCGACCCCGACCAGTAAGCACCGGTGCCCCTTGACGCGACACAACCCCGGGACGGACCATCCGGAGGCAGTCTTCGGGGGGAGCCCGTGCATGTCTTGGACGCCGTCAATGGCGGGTCCTCGGGAGACGATTGCGGGCCGAAAGGTTCCGCCCACACCCACACCATCAGATGACAGTGAAATCGCTCAAAGCCTCACAAACCGCCCTCTTAGAAGGGGGCGCACACCACGTGGTGTGCGCCCCCTTAGCACTGTCAGTAGCGTTCTTCCCGGTAGACGCCGTCAGCCTCGACACCACAGCCCCACTCACCAAAGCTCGTGTTCGCCAGCTCCGAGTTGACAACGAGGAAACCGGCCGCTGCGAGGGTGATCCTGAACGGAACGTCGTCATCGTCGGGCAGGTTGTTCACAGCCAGCAACGGGAACTCTGCGGAGGCCAGTGCCCACTCGTCGGCGACGAGGACGAGAGTACTGTTGGGCCAGTCCTCGTCATCGCGCCCGATCCGCGCCTGGATCTGATCCGCCGTGAAGCCCGCGTAGGCACGGTTGTCGATGACGGTGATCGACTCGTAGTGCTCCGATCCTCCCTCGAGGGCCTGGAGCAAGCGTGCCCACTCATCTGGCTGCTCGAAGGACGTCCGCACCAGAAGCGGACCGTCGGACCCTTCGATCGTGGAGGGGGGCGGCTCGGGCTCGGCCCCCGTACGCTTGCCGGGGATGACCTGGATGAGGAAGCGGGGCTTCTTGCCGTCCGACGACCGGTCACTGGCGTGGACGCGGATCAGGTAGGGGCCGACTCCTGCGGCGGCGAGATTCTCTTTGCGCAGCGGCTCGTGCCCACTGTCGCACAGGGCGAGGAAGCCGGTCGTGGAGATCACGGCGATCTCTTCGACCTCGCCCCAGCCGCTCTCTGCTCCCGGGTCATCTCCGGCGTAGAGGGTGACGATGGGGTTCTCCAGGGCGCTTCCGGCGTCGATGTGCAGCCAGTCTTTCTCGGCCGCCAGGAACCCGCGTCCGCGCGGCTGCTTGCCGGCGTCGGGGTCCATGACGGCCAGGTCACCCCACTCCTTCATCTTGAGCGGCCGGGTGCGGCCGTCAAGGGGCGGCCAGTTGGAACACTGCATGGAGAACCCCCATCGCGCTTACTGTGCCTGCCGGTTACGTCCTGGAAGAGTAGACGGGACCTGTGGCAGGCGCGTTGTGCGCCTTACTTGATGCGGACGTATTAGCCGTCGCCGTTGAGGACGCGCTGGGCCTTGTAGAAGCCGCCGAGGCGGGCGCCGGCGCTGCGGTTGTCACCGGCGGAGATGATGCGGGTGCTGCCGCGGGCCGGGTTGCCGCCCTCCTCGCTTGCGGCGAACGGGTACTCGTCGCAGTCGTACTTCTTGGGGCGTTGGTGATGCGGTGCAGCGGGGTGGAGGCGCCCGGGTGACCGGCGATCTTGCGCTGGGCATCGAAGATGTGGTTGGCGGACTGCTTCACCTTCGCGTCGCTGCGGGAGAGGGTGAAAACTGGGGAGTAGGACGGGGAGACGCAGCCGGGGTTCTTGGTGCGCTTCTTGGGGCCCCAGAACGTGTCGTCGCAGCGGTACTTGGCGGAGTTGTAGGTGAAGCCGCCTATCGTGTAGCCGGGCTTGGTGAAGGTGAACCGGTAGGAGGCCGGGCTGGCCAGCTGCTTCTTCTTTCCGATGCTGGCGGCGTAGCCGACGGTTCCCTTGTGGGCTGAGCCGAGGGTGGACCCTTGCGGGAACTTGACGGCGGTCTTGACGCCCTTGCCGCCGCCGACGGACACGTTGATGCTGATGCCGCCGGCGTTGACGAGCTTGGCCTTGCCGACGGTGAAGCTCTCTGCCCACTTCAGCTTGTTGGTCTTCAGCGTCATGGCGTGCTTGATTTCGAAGGTGGCGGAGCCGAACGGCTTGCCGTTCTTGAGCAGGTCGATGCGGGCGCCGACGTCCATGCACATGCTGGTGCGGGTGATGGTGATGGTGATGGTGCTGAGCTTGCAGCTCGCGGCGGCGGCCGTGTTGGTGTAGACGGTCTCGACGGCCGGGGCCTGGGCGGCAGCGATGCTGTACTTCTCCGGCGCGGCCTGCGCGGTTGCGGCGCTCATGCCGGTGAGGAGGAGGGCGCCGAGAGCAACACCGCTGACGGCTTTTCTGGGCGCGCTGATGCGCATGGGTAAGTGTCCCCTCGTTGATGGAGGGATGGCACCGCGTCGGGGCTGCCGTCCGTAAGGCGAGCACGTTATGCGCTTCAGCGGTCGTGGATCTATTGGCTGTTGGGGCACTGCCTGTTAGGACAGGTCGGGTTTCGGTCAGGAGCGGTGACAGTGAGGACCGCGACGGCGGAGCCCGCTCGGTGACGCGGTACTGCGTCACCGGCTACCGCTAATTCGGCCGCCCCCGACCAGTGGGACACACCGCTCGTACCCACAACGCAGTACAACCGGCAGGAACCGACGACAAGCGACTGAGAAGTCATCGCCCAATGATCCCGGCATCAGGAGACCGGCGAGCAAGACACGGCGAACCGTCCCGGCCGGGAAGATGGTGGCGGAGTCCACCTTCGGCTGCTGGGTTCATCTGCTCGACAAAGGCGGCACCCGTGGTGACGGCCCGTTCAAGAAGAACGTCGACTACGACTCCACCTTGTGGTGCAAGGCCATGCACAAGGCATTCCCGAACAGCGGCGGCAAGCGGGCCACCGTGTCGCCACCGCCAGTCACGTCCGCTCCCTGCGTAACCGCGTTGCACATCACGAGCCTCTGATCAACGGCGTGCCACTGCACGGCCAGTCCAACAGTCAAGGCCGTGCGCGCCGGCTCAGCCTCACCGACGCTCACGCCGAAGTCATGCGCCTGGTTGAGTACATCGACAAGGACTTCGCCACCTGGCTCGGGCAGACCAGCCGCGTGCCCGAGCTGTTGCGCACCCGGCCGTGACCCATCTCCGGCGCGGCAACCTGATACAGAGCGTCAGCCGTTTCCGGTGACCAGCGCGCCAAGCGCGTCCAGCGGTTCACACCCGTCCCGTCGGGCCAGGTCGACGCCGTGGGCTGGTGAACCGGGCGAGTTCACCAGCCATCGGGCTGCCTGCCCGCGTACGGTAGGCCTGCCCCCGCGCCCCGTCCGTCGCGGTCAGGACGGGTGCGGGCATTGGGGACGGACACGGCATGAGAGGAAGAACGGGATGACGGAGGCCACTGCGAGCGAGCTGAACGAGCGGGTGCTGGGGCGCAGGTGGACGGTGCGTCTGGACGCTGCCGGTCGTGGCAGTGCGGCGGTGCGCATCTCGTGCAGCCGTCCCTCCTGCGCCGAGAAGCGTCTGCCGTCCGCGGCCGTCGGCCGTGCGGCTGCGGTCGCCCACCTCAAGGCTCACCTCCGGGCCGCTCCAGGGCCCCGGGCCGAGGTGTACTGCGCGTGCCGGGCCGAGAGCTGCCGCACGCACCTCCGTCCCGACGACCGGCAGATGCATGCCCAGCCCTGGCGGTGCGGCGGGGCGGCCGTCCTGGCCGTGGTCACCGACCGGGAAGGACGCTGGTGGCAGGCCATGGAGTGCTGCTCACGCTGCGCGGCCGCCACGCCTGGCGCACAGGTCGTCACCACCGCACAGGCCGCCTCCGGCCCAGCTGCCGGTGCCCCGGACACTGCCGACCGCCCGTCGACCGCTCCTGCCGGCGCGCCGCAGTTCTCCGACCGTCCCGCGCCCACGGCCCGCCCGCGGGACGTACCGGCCCCCCGCTCCGCCCCGGTCCGGCGCCACTATCCGTACGGGAAGATCGCGCAGCGGGCCATCCCCCACGATCTGCGGCCCGTCGTCCTGCGGGACGAACTCGTCGAACTCGGTCAGCTCTTCCGCGCCTACCAGCAGCGCACCGAACCCGACCTGGCGCTCCTCGCCGACCTCCAGGAACGCAAGGCACGCGCCTTCACCACCTGGGCCGATGTCACCTGCGACGTCAATCTGCGGCTTGAGGCCCGGCGCGCCGAACAGGCCGCAACCACCGCCCGCCTCCAGCACCAGCAGCGCACCGGCCGCGGTACGGACAGCGATGGGCCGACGGTGACCCGGCTGCTGACCGCCGCGACGCAATGGGAACACGCACGCTCCGTCCTCGCGTACGTGGCCGACCACAGCCCGCTGCCCGACCACGAGGCACGGCTGCTGGTGGTGATGCTGACCCTGCGCACCGCACACACCGGCACCGGCAACCTCGTCGGGCAGGACCTCACCTCGCTGGGCCTGACCGATCCGGAAGACCTGGTCGAGAAGATGACCGACTGCGGCTGGCTGAGCATCCCCGGCACCGCCGACGCCCTGCTCGCCTCCCGCCCCGACAACCCCACCACGGTCACCGTCCCGTCCCTCGTGGCCCGCGGGGACAAGACGGCCCCGTTCACGTTCGGCAAGAAGATGCGGCCCAAACTCAGCGGATGGGCCCAGAAAGTCGTCTCGGACAAGAAGCTCCGCAAGGCCAAGACCACCGCAGGTACCCGGCTGCTCGCCCTGACCTTGGCCACCCAGACCAGCCCATCGGGACGGCTCGGCCCCGGCGGAACGGGCGTCACCCTGGATTCCCTCGCCACCTTGTGCCCAGTGGGCCCCGGCGAACTGCAGCACCTGGTCGACCAGCTGACCGCAGCGGACTGGCTCACCGAAGCCGCCGTCACCGACACCCACCTCACCGGGCAGCTGACCGAACACGTCCTCCCGCTCACCTGCCCCCTCCCCTAGCCAAACCAGGCCGGTCAGCCCCGCCGGCCGGCGGGGCTCGATCGTGATGAACCGCAGCCCGTGGATATAGGCGAGGGCTACCGACGGCAGGCGCCGCTCCTGAGCCGACGGAAGAAGATGCCTTCCGCACACGCACGACGCCGAGACAGCGGCGCCGACCCATCCAGGTCGAGCCGTGCCGGTGTCGTTTGCCCCAACCAGAGTTCTGCGGGACGATGCGCAAGGGGATGGGCAGTGCGGGCGACGATCTTCCTACTGTCGCCATCGTTCCAGCACTGGACACGGTAGAAGGAACAGTCGCGTCCCTCAGACCCCGTCAGCCCACCCGTGAACGGCTCCCTGTCAGGACCGTGCGAGCCTCCGGCAGGATCTTCTCCGCGCACGCCCGGCGTGGTGCGGCCCACCGCTCGTGTCGTGCACCTGCGACCTACACACGCAATGTGTGACCTGAGAGGGTGTTCGGTACCGTTTCATGCTGCCGCGGGCGGTTTCGGGCGGAGGTATTGCCCGATTTGGCTCGGGCTCGCGGTCAGCCTGCTGAC
>NZ_JBIURV010000084.1:0-21016 GCF_044741025.1 Streptomyces sp. NPDC088246 | reverse complement strand
AACCCGCCTCGCCCGGACACCCCCGTCATCACCCTCGTCGAGCCCACCAAAACAGCCCCAACCCCACGAGTGAAGCCCTAAAACACCGGTATTGCATCTAGGGAGTACGAGCCTTTGCCCCCGGACGGCGGAGGATCAGGTCGCGACTGCCTTGCGTTTAGCGGTGGTGCTGGCGAGGCGGAAGGACTGGGTGCCGGTCTCGATGATGTGGGCCTCGAACGTGAGCCGGTCGACGAAGGCCTGGCAGAGTCGCTTGTCGGTGAGAGTCTGGTCCCACTCGGTGAACGGCCTGTTCGAGGCGATCGCGATGGCGTGCCGTTCCTCGCGTTCGGTGAAGATCTGGAACAGCAGCTCGGCGCCGTGCCGGTCGGGTTTGACGTGTTGGGTCGGGGACAGGACGTTGTGCGCCCTTTCGGGACATGCTCGCGGCCGTCCTCACCACTGGAGCGCACCACCGGCGCCCCGCCGTCCTCGGGGAACTCCACCGCCGGAGGCGGCTCGTAGAAGCCGTCGGGCACCGCCGCCATACGACCGAGGCCCGCGCGTGGCGCGCTCCCGCTCACGCGACTGCCGCTCCAGCCAGCCCACCTCGCTGAAGCCCGCCGGCTCCCACGCCCCCTCCGGCACCAGTTCCAGCCGCGTGCGCATCTCCAGCTCCTCAACGTGTGCAGGTAGACCGCCGTCGTCGTCGCCGACCGGTGACCGAGCCTGATCCGGATCCGGTTCAGCGGATCACCGTTCAGCGGATCACCGAAGACTCGCTGATACGTCAGCCTCTGCCGCTCGTTCATCTCGCCCAGTGCCTGCAGATGCCCCCGCCACAGCAAATCCAGCGTCATCTCCGCGTACGAGTGCCGCAGCATGTGCGGTGTTGCCTCCACACCAACGCCCTGGGTACGGCACCGGCCGTTGGCGTCGGCGAAGACCTGTTTCCACCCGGACATCGTCATCGGCAGGCCCCACTGGTTCAGCCACACCATCGCCGGCTAACCCATGGGGCCCACGGCGGGGCCCCATGTGAGCGACCCGACGGCGCGGCCCCCCGAGCGAAGCCACGCACACGGAGGGCACCGGCAGACAGCGGGCTTGCGGTGCCGGTGCCCTCCGCGCTATGCCGTTGTCGGCTCGCGTACCCGTGCGGTTGGCGAGCTTGTACCCGGCGTCGACGACGGCCGGCGGGGCTCCCGACTTGCCGCACCAGACGAGGTCCGGTCGCATCCGAAGGGTGTCGGGCGGGCGGCCCGGGGGGCGAGGGGCCCCGGAGTGCCGGGGTGTGGACGAACTTCCCTTGCCCCCTCAAGCGTCAACTCAGCGTGCCGATACCGCTGTCGGCTTCGGAAGCGTGCAGCCCGTGGCTGACAGGTTGAGCTTGTTGCCCGTCGTGAAGCAGGCGGGAATGCCGTAGGTCTCCTGGGCGTATCCGATCCCTTTGCGGATGGTGACGGCCCCCTGCTCGTTTACCTCGCAGGGGTTGTCGAGGGTGCAGCTTTGACCGCTCTCGTTGGTGGTGTTGTTGATCGCCGTGACCTGCCCGGTCGTCGTGTCGATGACCGGGGAGCCCGAGGTGCCTCCGATGACCTGGCACTCCGGGGTGTAGCGGACGGCGTCCTTCCATGTCCACTGACTTTCCTTCAGGCGGTACGCGAATCCGTCGACGGAGCAGGAGTAGACCCGCTTCCAGTAGCCGGAGACCACATCGATCGCGTGCCCCTGCACCGGGTGGGCTGCGGACAGCGTCAGCGGCGCGATTCCCGTGGACTGCTGTATCTGGGCGTAGGTCTTGGTCAGTTGATAGAGCGTGACGTCCGTGTCGGTCATCGTCGCGTAGACGACTTTGTTCGCCTTGAGTGTTCCAGCGGCGCCGGCCGAGGTGTTGAGCAGCGTGAAGCTGCGGGTGGAGGACTGGTCGGTGATGACCTGACCCGCGCTCGGGAAGCCAGTTTCGAGGCAGTGGCCGTTCGTCATGACCAGCCCTGGGTCCGTCGCCTGCGAGTTCGGCATGCGGACCAGGGAGCCTGAGCAGTTGCTGAGCGCCACGGTGCCGGCGAAGGAGGCGGCTGTCACCGAGGCGGGCGTCCTGTCAGGATGCACGGCGGCCGCCGCGGCAGCGGGGGTCGCCCCGCTCGCGCGGTCGGGTGCTGCGGCTGCCGTGCCCGTGGTGCCTACCAAGGCGGCGGCACCGAGCGCCACGGCGGTGAGGGTGGCGAGGAGAGGCTTGCGCATGGTGGTGGTCGGTCCTCTCGGTTCGGCCCGGGAGCCCGGTGGCCCCCGGACGGTGAAGGGTGACCGCATTGTCGGCGTACAGCCAAGTTCCTGGCTACCCCACCACTCCGTCCTGGCTCTTTCCGCTCCCTTGACGGGCACCGCACCGGGACCGTCTTCCTTGGCCATGGACACACAAAGGCCGACCGCCCCGGCGCCTTGAGCTCGTCACACGGTCATGTCGAGGCGCGCTGGCGAGATGTGACCGGTGCGACGATTCCACCGTTCGCGGGGTGTGGGGAATCGGCCGTGGATCGTGGACGCCGAGTTGTGGGAGCTGATCGAGCCTCTGCTGCGGCCCTGGCCCGAGAGGGCGTCTGGCTCGAAGCCGGTGCTCGATCGGCTGTTCCGCAGGGCATCCGGTGCGTGCCCTCCAACGACATCAGCCGGCAACTACTGCCGCTGGAGCAGGGGTTCCGCTCCGGACAGACCTGCTGACGCGGACTGGGCCGGTGGCATGAGGGCTCACTGGCCGCAGCTACGCGTACGACATGTTGCGCTGGTATCGGCTGCTGCGGTTCCTCGACGTTGCTTGGGACCGGGCCACCCGGGCCGAGGCATCCGCGCAGGCCCATGCCGTTCCTGCTTCAGCGCAAGATCGGCATCCGCGGCGCCCAGCCCGGCTTGCCCCTTCGCACTGTCCAGCTCAGCCAACGTCAGCACGCCTGGTGCCCCTAGTTGAGTGAAGTGCAGAGAAGGATCAAGATCAGACACGTCCGTACCGCCGACGTGATCGTCAGCGGGTGGGTGCCCGGCCGCGGCCGGCTCGCCGGTCTGCCTGGCGCGCTCCTGGTGGGGGAGTGGCACGAGGACACTTGGCGGTATGCGGGCAGCGTCGGTACCGGGTGGAGCGACAGGGAGCGCACCACCCTCGCAGCCCTGCTCCACGTTGCCGCAGTCGACGAGTGCCCGTTCGACGAGGCACCGGAGGTGGCCGGTGCATGGTGGGTGCTGCCGCGCCTGGTCGGCGAAGTCCGCTACGCGACCCGGCCCCGGGCGGGCCGGCTGCGCCACCTTTCCTGGCACCGCCTGCGCTCCGACCTCACTCCGGACGACATCGCATGACCGGGCCGGGCCTATCCCGTCAGCAGCTCCGTCTCCTGAGTACAGATCTCGCACTTCACGATGTACATCTCATGCGTCACCGCAAGCCGCGCCTGCGTGCGGTTGGGCAGCCGGCCGCGGGTGACGGCTTTCTCCCGGCTGCGGTACAGATCGCTGCTGCAGGCTGTCGGCATGCCCCCGGTGACGACGCGGTAGGCGGCCCGGTTCGTCGGCGGCCCCGCGACCGCCCGGACGGGTGACAGCCATAGCCGCGCTGCCCTCCGCAGGTGCCCGCCGGGCGACGGCAAGATCGGATAGGGGTTGTTCTGGGGGTCGTCCTCGTGCAGGGCGGTGAATGCCGCGCCGACGTCCTCGGCCGCGAACTGCGCGTGTCCGCTGAACCCTTCGGCGAACCCGGGCTCGTACGGGCGGCGCAACGGAATGAGCACCGCCAGTTCCTGGTTGATCTCACCTCCCCCGTACACATCGACGAAATCGCGGTAGTCCTGCGGGAACGGAAACTCCAGCTACGCCGGAGCGGCCGGCCACGGCGGCGCGGCGGGTGACACCTCGGGCGGAGTCATGACCGCTTTCAGGCGCTCCGCCGAAGAGCGCACGCTCGCTCCGTTCCCGCTGGCCCGGTCAGTTGCCGAGGCTCACCGGACTGCCGTTCACCGTCTTGGCGTTCAGCACGTGGCGACATCGTCCTCAGTCACGAGGCTTTCGACTCCCTGCCACGGTCCAGGACAGTCGAGTACCCGCGCGGCCTTCTCGGGGTCCCGGTAGTTCTCGCCGAAAAAACAACGCTGAGCGGCTGTTGTCCAGGTCAGTGGCCGGTTGCCGGTTATTCGGCGGGCTCGGCGGGGCCAGGCAGAGGGAGCCCAGGCTCTGCCTCGGCGATCGTGGACGTCCGCCCTTCAGCCTGGGGATGTACTGGTAGATGGTGTTGCGGGAGACGCCGAGGGGCTTCGCGATCGAGGTGACGGTGTTCTCCGGGCGGGCGAGCAGGTCGCGGGCATCGGGTGTGATGCTGGTGGGGACGCGTATTCAACTGTCGCGAGCTGACGGTGCTGCGGGCTGGCCGACCCGGCCAACGTGGCCCGTGAGGCGGCGTCAGTCTCCGCGGTCGGGGGCCGGCCGGATGCTGGGACGCCGGCAGCTCACACACCGGAGGGTGTACACCATGACGTTGATCCTTGACCGACTGCGGGAACTGCAGGGCGAAGCTGGTCCGACATCATGACACGTGAGACCGCCAGTGCCGCGACGAGTCCGGCGTCCTGCGCCGCGCGTTTCGCCTGGGGCGTGCTCGGCCTCTTTCTGCTCGTCTGGACGGTGCTCGAGGCGGCGAAGCACACGGGCCTCACCATCCCGTTCGCCGTGTTCGGGCTCCTCGTCCCGTTCCTGACCAGGCTCGCGCCGGGCTCGGCAGCTGTTCAGCGCACGCTGCTCCGCATCTGGTTCCCGCTCGCCGCCATGGCGATCTGCTCCGCCATTCCCGGCCCTGCCGGCAACACCGCCGCTCCCTTCACCTTCGGGACGGCCTGGCTTACCCATATCGCGCTGAGGCGCGCCCCGGGATGCGGGCTCCGCTCGTCCTGACGGAACCGTCAACTCCGGGGAGACAGGCCCGCGACCACCCCCGGTCGCGTGCACCGCGTGTACGCCGCGGCCGTCATGGGCGTCACCGGCACCCGTGCCCACCCGCGCCGAGAACGAGAACGTGTGGTGAGCAATGCTCAGGACTTGTGGACCGGGGGAGCTGCGGCGGCTGGATGTCTGGGGCACGGAACAGGACAACCAGCCTTTCGCTGTACGAGGCTTGGAGCCGCACATCCACCGACGCGTTGCCCGGCAGATGGCCGAGGTGGCATCTTCCGTCGAGCGTGACTTGGGCCCGCATGCTGCGGCTGTACTGTCCTCAGCAGACCCGCTGTATCAGAGGTACATGGGTGACGAGGCCGACCCTTCGATGCTGCACGAAGCCGTCGAGCTGCTTGACCGAGTGGAGGAACCACTTCGGCAGGAAGCGCTGCTTCACAGGCCGGATAAGCAGACCCACTGGCGCTACCACGTACTGCGGGCGAAGGTACACGGCACCTTCACCCAGGAGAACGCACCGGACCTGCCGATCCACCTGTCGCTGTCCGTCGCACACCAGGCGTACGTCCTCACGGCGAGGAGCCGGCGGAGGAGATGCTGGTGATGTGGCAGCAGGATCTGTTCCGGCTGCGTATGGAGACGTCGACCGAGAGCGATGAACTGCTGCTTGGACCGGCCCGGCTACGGGCCGCCTTGGGCAGGCGGCCGGAGCAGGCGGCGGACACTCTGCATGGCGCCTTCTGGCTCCGGCATCAAGACCTCGCCAGCCGTGCCGAGGACATCATCGAGTTCCACGAGACGGCTTTCTCCGGCGAGCAGCGGGCATCGAACCACGCTGAACGGCTCAGCAGTCTGGCCGACGCGCTGATCCTGTGGTGGTACGTTTCCGGTGACTTTGATGCGCCACAACGGGCACAGCGCTTGTTGCACCAGGCGTTGGACCAGCCCGGCATCGATCCGCACACACGCGGCTTGTGCACGGTCATGCGGCACGAGGCCCTGTTGCAGTGCTGGGTCACACGGGAGGGGCCGCCGCCCGATAACCAGCCCAGCCAAGAGTCGGAATGGCCGATCAAGGGTGAGCGAAGGTCATTGCCGCAGGCGATGCCGAAGGCGCCCTTGACGGGACGTTCCGGCTCTCGTCATGACCAAGCGGGCGGCCCCGCAGCACCCTGGTGACGGCCCGGTGAGCATGGCCAGGGCGTCGGCCTCGACCCGAAACCCTGCGTCCTACTCCTCCGGCTCCCAGGCCTGAAGCAGGTCGAAGAGACCTCGGTCGCCGTCGACCTTCAGGGAGTCCACCGGAATACGGCCGTACAGGGTGAGAACCAGCTCACCGGCCGTGCCCCGGGCAGAGGCGGCGGCCGCGTCCGGGCCCTCGCCGGCAGCGGTGGCGGGCATTGTGCCGGGCGTGGGGAGACGGGTGATCCGTGCGCCGTCGGCGGAGACCGAGAGGCGCCAGGAGCGGCCCTCGGTGACGTGGAAGTCGACGGCAGCGGGCTTGTGCGGCCAGGCACTCGTCGTTGCACAGCAGGTGGACAGGAACTCGTCGACACCGTCGAGTGCCACCTCGTCCGGCAGCGGCTGCGGGGCACCCAAGGTGATCTGGGCGTCGTACGCGTGCACCGCGATCTCCTGGAGCTGGTGCCGAGCGACGGCACCGGACGTCTGCGGCGACTCCGACGTACCCCACCACGTCCAGCAACCGCGATCCGGGCCGGCCTCCCGCAGTGCGTCCAGTAGCTGCTGCGTCGATGCGGCCAACCAGGCCAGCAGCGCCTCGCGCTCCCGAGGTGCAGCCGGGGCGCCCTCCGATGCGGACTTGGCGGCGGCAGGCCCTGCGGCGACGGTGGCGGCCCAGGAGCGGCGCCCCTCGCCCAGGTGCTGCACCAGATCGAACAGCGTCCACTCGGGGCAGGTCGGCACCTGCACGTCGAGGCTGGGCGCGGAGGCGACCGCGGCGCGGAATGCGGTCGACCGTTCGTCGATCAGCCGCAGCAGGGCGGCGAACTCAAGTGTCCTTGTCACGCTGACTATCTATCACCGCGTTCGGACAATCGGATAGCGATTTTCGCAGCCGACGCGGCGGGCGCGCGGTATGGGCCGCGCGCCCTCGGATGACGCGGTGTTCTGCTCAGACCGGGCGAGCCTCAGAAGCCAAGGGCACCTCTCACGGACGTCAGGCCCAGACGCGGGGGACCGGAGAGCGAGGCAGAACAAGCTGCTGACATCAAAAGTCACTGACATTGATCTTGATGCTCGCCGCAAAACGACTCCCGAAGTCATGCCGAAACGACTCCTTCAGAAACCGACACGGCCACGGAGGCGTGCAACATCGGTCGCACGCCGGTCGTCGACCCGAACTGTCCGGCCCTGAGCCGCAGTCGACTCGCGCACGTCGCGCAGTTCTACCTGCGTCCCGACACGCTCGCGGCGGCCGACGCCGCCCTGATCCTCGCGCAGGAGGGTGCCGACCTCGCCGAGCGGGACGCAGCCGGGCTCGGGGCGGAGGCCACGAGGTTCGCGAGGAGGACGTGGCCCGGCTCTCCCCGCTCAAGCACAAGCGCCTGAACGCCCTGGAGAAGTACGCGTTCACCGCCTCCCAGCCCGCGGGCGGACTGCGGCCCCTGTGCGATCCCGTTGCCGGCGGTGACCCGGAGGATCCGGACGACGAGTAGGGACACGGCGAAGGCCCCCGATCAAGACAGCGATCGGGGGCTCGGTCGCTCGCCGCGCCGGCAGGCCGAGGTGTCGCGGGGGGCGTCAGCCGGTGGCGCGGTACATGCAGACGTACTTGCAGTGGGGCAAGTGCGGGTGCTCGGCCCCTTCCTCACCGAGGGTCCGACGGCGGCTCCTGGCTGATCCGCAGCGGGGTGCTGCTGCCGGGGATCACGGCGCCGGCCGGCTCGTCTCCAGCGTGCGGCAGGAGGAGAACGAGCGGTCGCACGCCACGCTGCACCAAGCCGTCCCGGACGGGATGCGCGGGGCACTGACGGGGTTGCTGCTGGTGCCGGACGGTGAGGGGGTCTCGGAGCTGGAGCCGCTGCGGACCGCGCCGGTGACCTTCGCCTCGTTGTACTCGCCGACGACACCGCCCACCGTCGGCCATGTCCGGATGCCGGGAAAGACCGTTACGTGTTTTGCCCGCTGCCGGGGGTGTCGCATAGCGCGTGGTCGACGAGGTTACTGGCGGCTTGCTCCTGTCGGAGTGCGTTGTCGGGCGAGTCGCCCAGAGCGGTGGACATGGAGACGGTGACGGTGCGGCTGCCGTCGTCGGTGGCGCCGTTGAGGGTGATGTAGCCGCCATCGCCTCCTTCGTGGCTCCAGTAGCTGCCGCCGCAGGACAGGGGCCGGTTGACCAGGCCGAGGCCGTAGCGTGCGTGTGGCCAGAACACCTGGATTTTCTCGTTGACCGGGACGGTGTCCTTCATCTCGGCCAGCCGTGCCTGGGGCAGCAGCTCGCCGCCGAGCAGGGCCTGGAAGAAGCGGTTGACATCCGCAGTGGTGGAGACGTAGCCGCCGGGGTCGGGGAGGATCACCTTGGCGACGTCGACCCGTTCGCCGGAGGGGAAGACCTGGTAGCCGTTGGCGTGTGGTCGGCGGAGTGTGGGCGTGTTGCCCGGCAGGTAGGTGTGGTCCATGCCGAGCGGTTTCAGGACCCGGTCCTCGACCTCCTGGTGCCAAGGGCGATCCGTGACCTTCTCGGTGATCATGTCGAGCAGGGCGTAGCCGGTGTTGGAGTAGCTCCACCCGGTGCCGGGTGGGTCCGGGCGGTGCCTCATCGCCAGCGCGACGATCTGTTGGGGTGTGTAGGTGTCGTATCGGCGCTCGTAGTACTCCTGCGGGGTGGTGTAGCCGGGGAGATCGTCGTCGTGGATGCCGCTGGTGTGCTGGAGGAGTTGGCGGATGGTGATCCGGCTTCCGTCGTTGCCGTCCACCAAGCCGGGCAGCCAGCGGTCCACCGTGTCGTCGAGCGCCAGCTTGCGCTCGTCGACCAGTTGCAGGACCACGGTGGCCACAAGCGCCTTGCCGGTGCTGGCCATCCGGAAGTAGCCGTTGCGGGGCACCGGACGGTCCGTGCCCGCCTCGGCGACGCCGCTGGTGGCGACCAGATCCCGGCCGTGGCGGGTGGTCACCCGTGCCTGGACGCCGGTAACCCCCAGCGCTTGGATGGCGTCGGTGTCCTGGCGCAGATCGTCTTGCCGGTATCCGGGCGCGGTCGCTTCGTGCGCGTCGGCCAGCAGTGGGATGGCGACGGCCGCGCCGGCAGTGAGGGTGGCCGCAGCGGCGGCCAGCCACCGTTTGCCGGTGCGGCGGTGCTGCCGATCGGGCTGGTCGGGTAGGCGCGGGTGGTGCGGCGCGGCGGTCGGGCTTGTGGATCTCATGCCCCCACGCTAGGTAGGCATCGGGTTGCGGGTCGCTACCACAGACCGCCGGATGAAAGGTACAGCTGCCTGTAGTGCCGCAGGGTCGCCTGGTACCTAGGGTGAATCACGTGGGGCCTCCCACAATCCTCCGGTACGAGAGAGGGAAAGCGAAACAAGTGCTCGGCGTACTCGGCGCGACCCGCGCATGGTGGACCAAGATGTGGCACAACGGGCGTTACCTGCTGGGCACTTTGGGGGCCGCGACGGTGGCGCTCGCCACGGCGCCCCTGCTGTGCATTCCGTCGCTGGCACAGCCCTGGGCGGAGCGGCATCGCCGGCGCGCCGGGGCGCTGCTGGGACAGCCGGTCGAGCCGCGTCCGCGCGCCACCCGCCACAACCTTGTGTGGCTCGTGACGCACGTGGTCACCGGTCTGCCGGCGGGCGCCTTTGCCCTGCTCTGCTTGGGCAGCCTGTTTCTCACTCCCGTCATCACGGTGCTGTGGTGGGCTTTTCCCACGGCGCCGTGGCTGCCCGTGGTCAGCGTTCCGATCACCGGCTGGGGCGCCGCGTTGTCGCTCGGCCTGGTGAATCTCGTGTTCCTGGCGGCACTGGCCGCCATCTCCCTCCCGCTGCTCGCCCGAGCGCACGCCCGGTGCTGCCTCGCGGTCCTGGCGCCTTCGCCCGCGGAGCAACTGGTCGAACGCGTCACCGAACTCACCCGGACACGTACAGACGTCCTGCAGGCGCACAGTGCGGAACTCCGCCGGATTGAACGAGACCTGCACGACGGCACCCAGGCCCGGCTCGTGGCCATCGCGATGCGGCTCGCCGTGGCCGGCGAAAGCTTCTCGGACGACCCCGACGCGGCCGCCGTTCTGGTACGGCAGGCCCACGCCGAGACCGAGGACACGATGACCGAGCTGCGCTCCGTCATTCGCACCATCTATCCCCCGGTGCTGGCTGACCAGGGCCTCTCCGGCGCGCTCGGCACCCTGGCCACCAGGGCCGGGGTGCCGACCCGCATCGACATCGGCTCGCTCGGTGAGATCCCCGCAGCAGTCGAAGCGGTCGCCTACTTCGCCGTCACCGAGGCACTGGCGAACATCGCCCGACACAGCCGGGCCACCAATGCCTCGGTTCGCGTCACCCGCAACGGCGCGCTGCTCTGCGCGGAGATCGCCGACGACGGGACCGGCGGAGCGGACGCCGCCCGAGGGTCCGGTCTGGACGGAATACGCCGCCGCGCCGCCGCTCTGGACGGCACCATGAAGATCAGCAGCCCGCCGGGCGGGCCGACCATCATCACAGTGGAGCTGCCGTGCGCGTAGTGATCACCGAGGACAACGTCCTGCTGTCATCCGGGCTCGAGCTCCTGCTCAACTCCCGGGGCTTCGAGGTCGTCGCGATCGCGGCCGACGCCCCCGGCTTCCTCACCGCCGTCGAGACCCACCGACCAGACGTCACCATCGTGGACGTGCGGCTGCCCCCGACCTTCCGCGACGAGGGCATCCGGGCCGCAGTCCAGGCCCGCCGCGACCATCCCGGACTTCCCGTCCTGGTCCTGTCGCAGTACGTGGAGCAGGAATATGCGGGCCGCCTCCTCGCCGACGCCCGGGGCGGTATCGGATATTTGCTCAAAGACCGGGTGAGCCGCGTAGCAGAATTCACCGACGCACTGCGCCGTGTGGCCGGCGGCGGCACCGCCATGGACCCCGAGGTCATCGCCCAGCTCCTCGCCGCACGCGGCGATCCCGTCGATTCCCTGACCGCACGCGAGCGCGAAGTCCTCGCGCTGATGGCCGAGGGCCACGACAACGCGACCATCGCCCAACGGCTCGTCATCACCGACAACGCCGTCCACAAACACATCGGTAACGTCTTCCTCAAACTCGGCCTGTCGGCCGGCGACAGCGGCCACCGCCGCGTCCGCGCCGTGCTGGCCCACCTCCGCCGCCATGGCGGTACCGCGCTCGACCCGACGACACGCACCCATTGACCTGAACAGCGCTGTGCCCCATGTGGGGCCGTGAAGCGAACCACGGCCCCACCGGCGGATCACCTCTGCCGCGCCCACCGGACGAGGCCGGTGACAAGCGCGCCGCCCAACGTGGTGGCCATACCTCTGACCAGAGCGAACATGGCCGTCCGCGCCAGCCGCCGTTTGTCGTTCCGAGCCATGGGGCTTTCCCTCCCATGCATTCCCGGCTGCTGTCTGCGGCCGGGGCCGAGGAGAGGTAGCAATTACTTGTTCGCGAACCGCCCCCACAAAACAGAAGATTCCAGGGTAATCCGCACACCGAACCCAGTGAGTTCCATCACGCGACATTTGGCCTGCGGCAACAACCGACGTTGCCACGCGGGCTCTTATGGGGACGTTGGGTGCGCCGGGCTCCGCCAGACCTCCGTCACCTGCCCGGGCGTGGCCTCGGCCGACGCACCTCCCGCTCGGTGCGCGCGGTGCGCCCGGCGCTCTCCAGGCCGGTCTCGGCGACCGTGAGGGCCAGACGGCGCAGCAGACGCTCACCCGGCGGGTGCGGAGCGCTCAGGCCGGTGCCGGCGATCAGCTCGCCACGAGCGACCGCGTGGTGTGCTTCGACCACCTGCGCACCATGGCCAAAGGCCGTGAGTTCGAAGCCGACCGTGCACGCCCCGGCATGGCCGAGCGCCTTGCCGCATTGCCGAGCAGGGCTGCAGGACGGCTGCTCCGGGGTGGGGCCGGACGGGCTATACCCGCTGTGACCATACGGTTTGACTGGGCGCCACAGGCGCTGCCGGGACGACGCCCCGCAACCGAACACAGAGGCACCGGCGGATCGAGGTGGAGCCCGAGCTCCCTCGCGACGGTGCAGGCGCTACGGCGAGGTCGATCGCTCCACCAAAACCCCGACCGGTTCTACCGCACGAAGGCTCCCGCTCCCGGCATCCCGGGGTGGGGCCTCTTTGTATTCCCACCCTGAAGGGTTCTCAGCGGGAACCCGAGGGTCCGATGCCCTGATGTCAGGGGGTGGGTTCGTGGTGGAGTCGCAGGGTCGGTCTCCAGCACCTCCCAATACTGTGGTGTGACATTACTGTGCGACGCACAGTATCGTGTCGTGTGTGGGCACCGATGAACTGATCCTCAGCCAGGCCCAGGAGCTACGCCGCGGCACGGTCGTCCTGGCCTGCCTGGCGCTCCTGGACGAGCCGCAGTACGGCTACGCGCTCCTGGAAACGCTCGGCGATGCCGGGATCGCCGTCGACGGCAACACCCTCTATCCGCTGCTGCGCCGCCTGGAGAAGCAGGGGTTGCTCATCAGCGAGTGGAACACCGACGAGTCCAGACCGCGCAAGTACTACCGGGTCAGCCCCGAGGGCGCCCGGGTCCGCACCGGACTGCTGCGCGAGTGGCAGGACCTCGGCGCCTCGATATCACGACTGACCAAGGGGGACCGTTGAGTAAGTTGCATGCGTCCAGCACCGGCACGCTGACCGACCGTTACGTGGTGGAGGTCGTCCGGCACATCCCGGCCGACCAGCGCGGCGACGTGGCCGACGAGCTGCGCGCCACAATCGCCGACACCGTCGAGGCCCGCGGCCCGGCCGACCCGGAGGCCGCCGAGCGCGAGGTGCTCACCGAGATGGGCGACCCGATCCGGCTCGCCGCCCGGTACGCGGACCGGCCGCTGGCACTGATCGGGCCCGGGCTCTACCCGACGTACGTACGGCTCCTCACGGTCCTGCTGTCCACTGTGCTGCCGGTGGTCACCGCCATGAGCGCGGCGCTCGACATCCTGGACGGCCAGGGGGTCGGCGAGGTGATCGGCGGGGCCGTCGGGGCGGCGCTCTCTGTCGGCGCCCAGATGATTGCCTGGCTCACCGTGGTGTTCGCCCTGATCGAGCGGTCCGGCAAGCGGCCCGGCGCGGTCGGCGGAGCCTGGACGCCCGACGACCTGCCCGACCGCGGCGTGCCGAAGGAGCGTGGCGCGGCGGCCTACGTGCGGGTGGCGTGGCACGCGCTGCTGATCGCCCTGATCGTCTGGCAGCACACCGCGCTGCCGTACCAGTCCGACGGTGGCACACGCCTCGACGTGCTCGACCCGGGCCTGTGGGCGGGGTGGATCTGGCCGATCCTGGCCGGGCTCGTCGGCCTCGTGACACTCGACGCGATCCGGGCGGTGCGGGTGTGGACGCGTTCGCTGGCGGCCTGGAGCGTCGGCGCCGAGGCGGCCTTCGCGCTGCCGCTGGCGTGGGTCCTGCACCGGCAGGAGCTGTTTAACCCGGCCTTCCTGTCCGACGCCAACGGTGGCTGGCAGGCCCCGCAGTTCTTCTACACCGTGGCGGCGGTGGGCGTCCTGGCGGTGAGCGCGGGCGAGGTGGTGAAGCGGTTCCGCGAGGCACAGGGCTGAGTCCGCGGCAGCTGCTGGAGTTCCTCGATGTCCTCGGGCCGGCTTCGCTCTTCTATCTCGACCAGGACGGCTTTCTTCCTGCGCATCAGGGTACCGGGGTTGAGCAGTTGCCGATCGGCGACGGCGGCCTGTCCGCGCTGTTGGCGATGACGTGCTCGAAGACAATCCGGTCGGGGATGCGCGGATTGTGGCAGCCCAGCGGGTGGTGGTCCACGTGCTCGGGCAGCAGCGCCGCGAACTGGTCCAGGGGTTCGAGCAGGCATGATGGCAGGACAGGCACGAGCCCTCCGTTGATCACTGAGCGTAGAGAACTCCATGATCAATCGGGCTCGTGCCTGCATTGCATCCAGGGCGATTCGGAGCGGCGACTTTGCCTGCTGCCGGTCGCTCTTAGCGGTGAACGTTGTTCCTGTCCGGGGCAGCCGAGAGGCGACTCAGTCGATGCGGCCGCCCGGCTGGGGCCACGGCCCGTCGACGGCCGGCCCGCAATCCAGGGGAAGGTGAGCGACCACCAGCGGCCGCTTGCGGCGTAAGCGCCTCACCAAGAAGTTCCGCGTATCGCGGGGCGTACACGCTGCACGGCGCGTAGCCCGCGATGAACGGTAGGTCGTTGCTCCAAGGAAACTCCGTGTTCCTGTGGAAGGTGAGGCACCCGTGGCTCAGGAACGGGAACAGCGCTCGCAAGCGCGGTTCGGCGCAGGCGGCTCTGATCACCTCGGGGCTCCCCAGCCGGGCAGTAGGGGCACCCTCCGACATCAGTCGCCAGGTCTTCTCAACGGTCGTCTCCTGAGCCATCTGGCGAGCATGACGCCCACGCACCTCGCACGGCACCCCCCCAGCCCGCGCTGTTCCCGTCGCTCGACCGGCAGCCGGACGCAACAGGTCCACTCCTGCGGACAGGAACTTGGTGATGGTCAAACTCTCATGGCAATCGGTCAAGACCAGGTGGCACAGGGCAGCGGCGGCTGCAAGGAGCTTGGTCCTGATGGTCGTTCTCGTGATGTGGCGCAGCATTTGCACGACCCGGGCGGCACACGGCTGCTGCTCGTGCTGCAGGCCGGTCCGCCGGTGCAGCAACTACGGGTGCAGTGGGCAGCGCTCCCGCATCCAGGGCGGCGCCGCTTCATACCAGCAGGCGCATGACATGCCGCGTGAGATCTACCCACGGTCTCCGCATGCAGCGCCATGCTGCACCTCGACGACCTGCCAGTTTCCCCTCCAGGGGAACGTTGTACGCGCCCGCCGGAGCAGCGGCCGTGCAGCCGCCGTTTGTTCTGGAAAACCAGAACAACACGGTTCCCCCAGTGCTAACGTCCGGCCGTGCTGCGCACGTGCTGGGGTCTCGAGACCTACGGCACTACGACAGTCAGTGATGTGCCAGTCAGCTCAAAACCGAGCTTCTCGTAAACATGGCGGGCCGGATTCGCATCGCTCACGACGAGCGAGACCTCGACCAGCCCGTCGGACGCAGCCACGCTGAGCACCCGGCGCAGCAGATCGGCGCCAAGGCCCGCGTAGCGCGCTCCGGGCCGGCGGAACACCTCCCCGACCCACGGCAGGCCGTCACGGTCGGTGAGGATCGCCCCAGCAACCACACGGTCCGTCTCGTCCACCACCAGGGCGCTGCACGGAAGGACCGGCCCGAGAACGGAGCCTGCCAACATCGGTGCCAGGAGTTCGTTCAGCGCTTCTTCGTCGCTGCCGCAGTGGTGGTCGGGATGGTCGGCAGGAAAGGCGGCTCGCCAAGCCGGGAACACCGCATCGGCATCGAGATCGCAAGGAACTGCCCGAAGTCCGTTGCCCAGGGCACGCGATGACCAGTCGGCCGGTGGCGGATACGCAATCAAGTCTCTCCGCATCTCGTGGGCGTGCCTCATCACCCGGGCACCACGGCGCAGCAACTGCTCACCGAGTTCCACAGATCCCGAGACCGCCCATCCAGACATGCCGGAGACGATGGTTTCCACAGGGTCGGGGCCGATCACTTCGGCCAGGTCTGCCCATGGGTACCCCTCCCGAACACCCTGCAGATAGGTCAGGACCGGCACGCCCTCCCCATTGGTCAGGGTCTGGCGCTGCTCGTCGTTCTCAGTCACTCTTCGTCCTTGATAGATCACGCGTACCTCGGCGTGGGCATTCTGCGATTGCGTATCCGGTGCCGCAACTGTTTTTACTGCTCCGCACACGCCCCGAGCCCCGACGCCACCGTGTCGAGTACGACCCTCTCGAACATGCAGCCAAGGAGCATCTCGTTCGCCGCGCCCCCAGCGGCATCATTCACTGCGGTGAGCACAGGGCGTGTCTTCCCCCGGCCGCCGTCTCCACGCTTCGGAGTTGCCCGTGCGGAGATCGGTCTCGTTGAGTCCCTGGCTCGGTCCCTCGACAAAAGCGCAGCTCAGAGGCATCTGATCTGTCTGGGTAGGGGACTCAAGAGACTGAAGGGACTGAAAATTCCAGTTCCGATCATCACGGGTGCGCATGCATGCGCACCCGTGAGACAGAGGTCTTCTATCGTGAGCAGTTCATAACTGCGACGAAAGCGTTCGCCAGTTCATGCCGCCGGGGCCAGTTGGCGGCGATCCGCAGGTGGAGGCGGCGGCCTCCGCGGGTGATGCGGGCGGCTGCGTGCAGCGGCCGGTAGCGGAGCTTCTTCGGCTCGGCGGAGGCCAACTTGCCGTCCAGCAACGGGGCCTGGGCCCAGGCAAGCAGATCAACGGCAGTCAGGGACAGTTCCAGCCACGCGGCGTTGATCTGGAAGTGGCGTGAGGGGAAGCGCCCGAAGCCGGTGGTCTTGCCGCAGCGGATGCGGTTTTCGACGCGGGCGTGCGCTCGGTGGCGGACCTCCAGACGCTGCAGGGAGCCTTTGCCGTGACGGGTGTCGGTGAGGAAGGCCTGGTGACGCATGCCCTCGTCCAGATCGAACAAAGACAACTGGGTGCTGGGGTGAGGGCGCTCGCGGCGGACGGTGATCCGGGTGGTCCGCCAGGTCCACCATGCCGGTCGGTTCTGCCACTTCAGCGCCGGTCCGCGGGGTGCCGTCCTGCTCGAGCGCGGGGTGTCACAGATGGTCGGGCAGGGCCCGGATTGCGCGGCGGATCGGATCGGTGACGGCGTATCCGACGGAGAAGGAGGTGCGGATGCCCCGCTCGCAGTGCTCGGACGTGGGCGAGGAAGGCTTTCGCGCCTCCGGTGCTGTCCGCGCGGATGAGGATGTCGGTGCCATGGCGGTCGGTGTCGGGGATCTGGGACAGGGTCGCATCCAGGACGGCGATGTGGTCGGCGGCGGTATTGGCGTCGGCGTTGCCTGGCCGCAGCAGGCCGGCCAGGGCTTCGCCGGTGTTGTCCAGAAAGCACAGCAGCGAGTGGTAGCCGAAGCCGCGTTTGTAGGTGGCCGCCGTCTGTTCCTTTTCGAAATGGCAGGTGACGAGGGTGGCGTCGATGTCCAGGACCAGGCCCGGCAGGTCGCGCCCTCCGGCGTGGGCCGCAGGTATGCCGCCCTGGGTCTCGACGGCCTGCAGCCAGGCGACCTCCCGGGCAGCAGCTCCCGCCGAGCGCAGGCGGGCGAGTGCGGCCGGGTCGATGCCCGCCGGCAGGCGCCAGGCGGTCGGAGTGGAGGCGACCGGGCCGAAGACCTCCGTCTCGACGTCGAGCGGTTCTGGTTCCGTGCGGTACTGGTCGGCGACGAAGCCGTCATCAAGTCACTGGACGACATCGACGACGCATGGCAGGTGAAGCCGGACGTTCCCGCTGCCGCGAACCTCGACCGACACCGCATGGAAATGCGTCTCGCTGACACCGTCATCAACGCCACTGCTGCGGACGCTCCCTTGGGCTGGTGGCCCCACGACCTCTTCGGCGAGCCCCACCTGCACACAGCTTCGGGACGTCCTGCTGCACGTCATCACCGAGACCGCTTGCCATGCCAGCCACCTTGACGCGGTGCGAGAACACATTGACGACCGGCGATGGGTGGTCCTGACCTGACGAACGCACCCCCGGCGGCTGCGCCGCCGAGGCCGGATACGGCTCACGAGGGGCCTGAACAGATATCTGCCGCGATCGAGCAGGACACGAAGAGGTGGCCGGCGCTGCTGTCCGTTGGAACGCCCGTACAGCCGGCAGACAGAGGTCAGGCGGCCGCCAACGACCGGGCGGCCCTGCGGACGTCCGTGCTGAAGGCCACCACCTGCGCGTCCCTGCGCCAGGGCTCCAAGGAGCGGCCGTAGACGCGCAGGTACTCCATTCCGCGCAGGCTGCCCAGCCGGGTGAACAGGGCCAGTGACTCGCGGCCCAGGCGCAGGCTCTGGTCCAGGTCGCCGTTCTGGGCGTGCGTGGAGGCCAGCACGGAGAGCCGGACGCTACGGGAGCGGATGAACGCGTCGGAGGGCATGGGGCCCGCCGCGTTCCAGGCGAAGGTGGCCCGGTGATTCCCCAGGTCACGGAAGGCCTCCGCCGCGTCGGTGATGATCTTCTGTTGGGTGAAGAACCCGATCCACGCGGGGCTCCCCGTGCCTTCCGCCCGTTCCTGGAGGCGTTCGGCCTCGGCGATGCACGCGCTCGTCGCCCGCCCGTCGGACGCACGGGCGTGTGCCCTTGCCTCGATCAGCTTGGCGAACCCCGCCACTCGCGGATTCAGGCCGCGCCCGCGCTGGAAGGCGCCCTGGGCCATGTCGATCGCCTCGGACGTGAAGCCACGCATCATCGACTGCATCGCCATGGTGCTGAGGATGCACGAGCCGAGTTCGGCGTCGCCGCCGGCCCGGGCGAGCCTGAGCGCCTGGATGAAGTGGCGCTGGGCGATGTCGTGCTGGCTCGCGTCGAACGCCGTCCAGCCGATCGTTATCTAGAGTTGTAAAGGATTCTGGCAGGTCAAGGCGCCGTATCGGCAGTAGGCACGTAAGTCACGTTGCGCTGTGATCCCAAGATGTTGCCGCTGTGGAGAGAGAGTGAGTCTCGTCTGAGGATCACCGGTCAGCGGGTCACGCTCCGATGAAGCTCACTGTTTCTGTCATGTCCGCCCGCCCGGTACGCAGCCGTGGCACGCCTTCCTCCTCGAATCCCACCGCGACACCGCAGAACAGCACGAGCCCGTCAGCGGCTCCGACCATCTGGCTGACGGTTCTGCGATACATCGTCCACATCACCTGGGGACAGCTGTGCAACCCTTCCGCCCTCAGCAACAGCATGACCGTCTGCAAGTACATCCCCGCGTCCCCCCACTGTCCGGGCCCCATCGTCCGGTCGAGGTAGCAGAACAGTACGACCGGCGCCCCGAACGCCTCCGAGTTCAAGGCGGCGATCTTCGTGGGCCTGTCGAGGTCGTCGCGCTCGATTCCCAGCGCTTTGTACCGCTGGGCGGCCGCGGTGGAAAAACGGTCCAGATACGGCGAGGCCAGTTCGGCCGGGTACATCGGATACTCCCGCTCATCACCCGGGTCTCCCGCCCGTGCCCTGCCCGTCGCACGTCTCTTCAGCTCGGCCAAGGGCTCGCCGGTCACGACATACACATGCCATGGCTGGAGGTTCCCACTCGACGGAGCCCGCGTCGCTGCCGCCAGTACTCGTTCGAGTACCTCTCTGGGTACCGGCTCATCGCTGAACGCCCGCACGGCCCTGCGACTGTCCACGGCTTCATACACATCCACGTCTCTTCGTCCTCTCACTCCATGGCGGGCAGCGAATACACGAGAGTGATCATCGCATCAGGCGAGCAGAGCGGGTGGAGCTTTGGTGCTGCCAAAACAGGCCGACATTCCTCCGCCGACCGATCACGAAGTGCTGTCAAAACTCACCTGCATGCGCTGTCAGCTCTCCAGCGACAAAGCCACCTGGTCCACGGCACCTGACCGGGTGGCGGGCCTGACCAGCATAGAAAGCTGCTGCTCAGGCCCCGTCGCAGAGGCGGATGTGTGGGTCAAGCATTCTCCGCGCGGATCATTTTGCGCAGACTGCTGCGGGCAGCCGCCAGGTCCTTCTCCAGTTCGTCGACTCGCTCCTTCAACGGCTGAAGCAGGGCCATCTCCTGTTCAAGTCGCCTGTTGGCATTGGTGAGTTCGGAGATGCGCGCGGTCAGCTGCTGGTTGCCGACCTGGTCGAGTTGCCGACCGAGTTGCTGGCGGACGGCTTCGCGAAGGCGGTCACGTTCATGGCGGAGGGCGGTGATCTCCTCGCGAGCCATGAGCAGGTCGGACTTCAGGCTCGCCGGGCTGGTCTGGCGACCGTCTGATCGTGCGACGACAGGTTCGTGTTCCTGCTGGCGGATGGCCGCTTCAACGTGCTCGCGTACGCCTTCGGCATAGACGAGCCAGGTTGAGACCTTGGCGGTGCGGGCGACTGTGGTGAAGGTGATGGGCTCGCCGGCGGCGAGCATTCTCTGGACGACGTCCAGGACTCGCTGCCGTTTGTGGAGGCTGTCGGCTCTGCGGGAAGCCGCGAGAACCTCGGTCGGGGTGCGTGCTGTGGGGCTCACTTCTTCTCCTGCTGAATCACGGTGAGGGGCAGCAGCTTGCGGCTTTCGCCTGCCCGCAGACGTCGCAGGACCGCGGCCGCTTCTTCCAGTTCAGCGCGTTCTTCGTCCGGCATGTTCGCCATCCGTCGGCGCATCTTCTCGGTGACCTCCTTGTAGGAGACGATCTGAGCGGTGAGGTTGTCGACGACGAAGCCGGCCGCGTCCATGGCCAGTGCGGTCTCGCGGTCGGCTCGCAGGCTGTTGATGTGGTCCTCGACGGTCGGGAGGTAGGACGGGTCGGGGCGGGGCGGTAAAATCCGCAGCCGGAGCACTGGAAACGGATCGGGCATGCCTGGCCGCCGGCCTTGACGTTGGATGGCTCGGTGCAGCCGAAGGACATGTCCGCTGCACTCGAAGCTCTGACTGACCGCGATCCGGACCGGCGGGACGTCGCCGCCGCCTCGCTCGGGGATCTCCTACGCGGCACCGCACTCGACGCCGATACGGCCCGCCTCGTCGTCGGGCGTCCGGTCAGTCTGACCGTCAACGAACCCGTCACCCGGGTTCGGGAGTCCGCTCTGAACGCGGTCAGTGAGGCGTTCAACCACCACCGCCTGCCCCTTGACCTCGTCAAGCCGCTGGCCGCTGCCATGCCGACGATGGAGACCGAGGTTCTTGGCCACACGATCTACATCCTCGGTGCCACACACGCCCCCAAGGCGCTACCGATGATCGAGGCTTTCCTCAACCACCCCGACCAGGACGTGCGCGAGGAAGCCCGCCTCGCCACAGCCGAGATCACCGCGTCAAATCCGGGACTGTAAAACGTTCGGTGTAACTCCTGATCACGGAAGATGCACCGATGACCAGCAACAACATGACCGAGGCCGAGTCCATCGAGCTGTCTG
>NZ_JBIURV010000083.1:0-22088 GCF_044741025.1 Streptomyces sp. NPDC088246 | reverse complement strand
AGAACCCGCGCCCCTTCGCCTGGACGAAGAGCGCCGACGAGATCCTCGAGCGCCTCGCCTCATATCTTGATCGAATTCCCGGCGCAGGACACTAGCGGACGGCATCGCCCGTCAGCTCACGCAACTGGCCGACCATCTCTCCCAACTGCCCGCCGATCAGGTTCCCCAACTCCTGGGTCGCGTCCTCGACCCGGACGACGGTGTCCTCGGCCGGTTCACCGGCCTCCTGGTCGCCGGATCCGTCTTCGCGAAGGACTGCGCAGAACGCGGCGCTCTGCCCGCCGAGCTATGGCTCGCCCTGGGCCGGGCCGCAAACGAACTGAATGACATCTGCCTCGACCTCGACGAGCACACCGACTCCCTCACCACCCTCGGCACATCCTCAGTGGCGAAACCAGCCGTCGCGTCTCCCCTGGTCGTAAGGCGGCACCGGTGAAGAAGAAGCAGCCCGGCTGGGGCCTGGTCGAACAGCCCGAGCAGCACTACCTGGTCGAGCCGCGGCACTTGGCAGGCTGCGGAGACCTGCGGCACGTCACCGAGTACTTGCGCGCCTCCGGGTGGAAGGACAAGTCCAAGACCGGCGGGCCGCTCGTCTTCGACAGCCCGGACAAGAGCATCCGGATCGGATACGACCCGTTCACCCAGCCCGGCGGCTGGACGATCTCCGGCAAACAGACTGCGTCACAGGACGCCTGGCACGCCCTGCTCGGGCGGCAGGTGCCCGTGGAAATCGTGGCCGGAGTCACCGACGCACTGCACCGGTCCCGCTCCGCTCACGCCCCCAACGTCTGGGCGCCCCTGACACAACAGGGATGGACAACAGAGCGGCGGCAGCACTTCACCGCAGTCAGCCCCGACCGGAACACATGGCTCCAGTTCCACCAGTCCGGGACGGGCGAGGCGTACTGGTGGGCCGGGGCCCGCACCGAGCACGGCCGCACCTGGGACGCGATCTTCACCCCAACGACCCCGATGCACCTCGTCCAGGAATTCTCGGCCGCTCTGGCCGACCCCACACCAGTAATGCGCCCGCTCGGACGCGTCCCCGCGTCCAGCCGGATCCGCACCACCTCCGTCTCCGTGCTCCCCTCCGAGCTCAGCGCCTGGCAGCAGGCCCGGATCACCGCCGCCCGTGCCGCCACGTGGGCGGGCAACTCCTGGGCAGCCGGCCGGCCCCGTGCCACCGCCCGCCCGCACGCCGCCGCCAGCAGTGCTCGGGCCCGGCGCTGACCCGCTCCACCCGCAAGGCCCGTTGTTCGCGCACCGCATCACCGCTCTCCGCCAAGGACTTCATGCCCCAACACACCCCTGACGCCCCCGTGCCCGACCAGGTCCGCCAGGCCACCCGAACCCTGGCCGAACTCGCCACCTACCTGCGCACCTACCCCCCGGTTGACCAGGCTGTGCCGCTGCTCGCCCCGCTCCTCCACGAGGACAGCGGTGCTCCCATCCTGCTCGGCGACATCCTGCGCAGCGCCGCCCGCCTCGTTTCCCAGCAGGCCGCCAGGCCCATGGTCGACGAGACCCGGCAGATCATCGACGGCCTGCGCGAGGCCGCCCAGGAGATCACGGACTGGCATGTCCTGCACTGGGCCGTCCAGCGTCTGAGCGCTATGCCGGACGAGTTCGTAATCCCGGCGCCCGAAGACCAGTGATCCACCCCCACCTCCTTACCGGTGCGGACGACCCGCGCACCCGGATCTGGTTCGAGACCCGCCCCCGGCACCTCGCCGGGGGCGGCGATCCCCGCCGTATTACCCAGACCCTGCGCGCCGCGGGCTGGAAGAACCGTTCCGATCCGGACTATCCCCACGTCGTTCTGGCCAGTCCCGACTACCGGCACTCGTTGATCCTGGAACCCGGGACTGCTTCATACAGCGCCTGGTGGCGCATCTGCGGGCAGGGCGAACAAAGCAGCTGGTACACCGAGTTCGGTGGCATTGTCCCCGTCGAGATCCTCGCTGCTCTCACCGACGCCCTGCTCCGGCCCGCGCCCGAGACCACGCCGGACGTCTGGCCGGCCCTCACCTCGGCGGGGTGGATCTACCAGCACGACGAGAACGGCAACGAGACCGCCTCGCACCCGGACGGCATCCTGAGCCTGCGCCGCTGGACCCTCGAACCGGCCGAGCGGTTCTACTGGACCGCCGAAGCCGCCCTTCCCACCGGAGGTGGCGGCAAGAACCGGCTGTGGAGCGCCTCTCTCGACGACCGCATGCCCCCGCATCTGCTCGCCGCTTTCGCCAACGCCCTGGCCAGCGACGAGCCCGTCCAGCGCGGCATGTACGACGTCCCGCACACCCACCTCGTCACGCAGGAGCAGCGCGGACCGCAAGGCGAGGAACTCGCCGCCGCCCATGAAACCCGCCTCAAGTCCGCCCGCGCCGCAGCCCGTAAGGCCCGGCGCCTTGAGGCACCGCAGACCCAGCCGGCAGTCGCACCGTCCACGCGCAGCACCTCGATCCGCCGCTGAACCGAACCGGCAACGCCCGCACCGCCACAACAGCCACCCGCCGCCCGACCGAAAGCCGCCCTTTGCCCTCCTCAGCGTCAACCGCACCCCCCGAACACCATCAGCTCCGGCTCGACCACCTCGCCGCCTTCCTGCGCGAGAGCACATGGATCCAGGACACCTGGAGCGTGTACTCCGACGAACAAACCGACATCGACGGCGTGCCGTACGACGAACACGACTACGCAATGCACCAGGACCGCCGGCACGCCGATACCTGGCGCGCCTTCGAGCAAGTCCGGTACGGCGGCGAGACGCTGCTGGCCACGGCCGAACACCAGTTGCAGCAGCTACCCGCTAACAAGATCCAGGCCCGGTGGGTGTGGGAGCTCGGCACACTCCACACGGCTCTGGAAGGGCTTCGGACCCTGCAGTCCGACTGGGTGGAATTCCGGGACTCCCTGCCGGCATCCGCCTGCCCCGGCACAGAGCAGTACGACGGCCCGCTCGCCGAACGGAATGCGGACGCCTGGAGCTACTTGGACGACTGGTCCACGCACGGCCAGAGCATCCTCGATATCCACGTCGCAGCCCGGCAGGCCCCGTCCCCGCTCACGACCACCGCACCCGTACAGGCTCCCGCACCGGCTGCCCGGACCGGAACGGTCCGGAG
This sequence comes from Streptomyces sp. NPDC088246, assembly GCF_044741025.1. Taxonomy (NCBI): domain Bacteria; kingdom Bacillati; phylum Actinomycetota; class Actinomycetes; order Kitasatosporales; family Streptomycetaceae; genus Streptomyces; species Streptomyces sp. NPDC088246. The sequence goes on along the minus strand of NZ_JBIURV010000083.1, from coordinate 18,963 downwards.
GTAGCCGTGCCCAAGACACCCGAGACCGTCGAGGTCGAGTTCATCTCCCCGCGGCACCTGGCCGGCGGCGGCGACCCCGCTTGGATCACCGTCCCCCTCCACCGCGCCTGCGGCTGGAGCCACGGCAACGACCCCCTGATGCCGCGCGTCATCCTCTCCAGCCCCGACCAGAAAGCCCTCCTGCGCCTGGAGCCCGACCCCGACGGCCAGTGGTGGACCCTCCACCACGCCCCCACGTCGGACCGCCCTGCCTGGTACGCAAGCTTCGGAGCTCGCACACCGGTCGAGATCACCGCCGCCTTCACCGACGCGCTCGCTGCCCCGGTCACGACGTCGACCGCATGGGCCGACCCGTACGAACCGCTGCAACAGACCGACTGGTCACCTGCCGCAGGGGCGGACGGCCTCGTTTCGCCCGACGGAACCGCCTACGTACAGCGCTTGGGGGCTGGCCCTTGGTTCGTCACCGCCACGCTCGGCCCAGACCGGATGGTGTGGCAGGCCAGGTTCGGCGAGCACACCCCGCCGTACCTGATCGCCGCGTTCACCGCCGCGCTCACCGATCCGAGCCCTGTGCCGCGCACGGACAGCCCGCGCAGCTTCCCGACCCGCAACCCGGACCTCGTCACCCGTTCCCACCGGGAGGTTCCCGCCGTGCAGGTCGCCTCCGCCCTGGAAGAACGCGTTCAGGCCCTCGCCGCCCGCCGCGCCGGCCGGACAACGAGCCCGAGCGCCCTGCGCCCGCCACCGCCCCGCAACGGCCGCAGCCGCTGACCCCTTTGTCCCCGCCTGGAAGCACGTAGCCCCCTCTTGCCCCCTTCCTCCAGCAACTCCGACGGGTACGACATCGCCTTCCGGATCCTCCTCGGAGTCCTCGCCGTCGTCGTCCCTCTCTCGAACCTCGCCTGGCTGTCCGGCAACATCACCGCCTACCTCACCGACCTTCCATGGGCGCCGTACCAGCCGACCGCGGCCCTGCTCCACCCCGACCAGCTCTGGCCCCACGCCGGAGAATCGTCCCTGCTCATCGGCGCCCGCGTCGTTCCCGTCACCGTCCTCCTGGTACTCGGCGCCGCGGCCGGCGTTCTGTGGTCCCGCAGGAAGAGCCGCGGCGGCCGGAAGAAGAAGATCACCGGCATGGCCAAGGCCCGGGACATCGAACCGCTGATGGCCAAGGCGATCACCGACAAGGCCCGCTCCCTGCGCCCGAGTCTGAAGAACGCCAAGCACATCGAGGCCCACGACACCGGCATCCTGCTCGGCAACCTGCAGGGCACCCGGCACGAGGTGCGCATGGGATACGAGGACGTGGCCGTCGCCATCATGGCGCCCCGCTCGGGCAAGACCACCAGTCTCGCGATCCCCTCCATCCTTCACGCGCCCGGCCCGGTCCTGCTGACCTCGAACAAGGCCGCAGGCGATGCCTTCACCGCCGCCTACGACGCCCGCGGCCGTGTGGGACGGGTGTGGTCGATGGACCCGCAGCAGATCGCGCACGCCGCACGCGAGATGTGGTGGAACCCGCTCGCCGACGCCAAGTCCCTCGACGGGGCAGGGCGTTTGGCCGGCCACTTCCTCGCCGCATCGGTAGATGCCTCCCAGCAGGGGGACTTCTGGTCCAAGGCCGGCAGCAACATCCTGTCCCAGCTGTTCCTCGCCGCCGCGCTCGACGAGCGGCCCATCACCGACGTGATGCAGTGGCTGGCCTTCCCCGCCGACCGCACCCCGCTGGACATCCTGCGTGACCACGGCTTCACCGCGGTCGCCGCCCAGCTCAAGGGCACCGTCGAAGGACCGCCGGAGACCCGTGACGGCATCTACGAGACGGCGAGGCAGTACGCGTCCGCGCTGCTCAACACCGAGATCGCCGCCTGGGTGACACCGCAGAAGGACGTCGCGGAGTTCCGGCCGACGCAGTTCGTCACCTCCACCGACACCCTGTTCCTCCTGAGCAAGGACGGGGGCGGAGGGGCGAGCGCGTTGATCGCCGCGTGTGCGGACTCCGTGATGCGGGCCGCGACCGCGCAGGCCGAACGCGCCGGCGGACGCCTCGACCCGCCGATGCTCGCGATCCTCGACGAGGCCGCCAACGTCTGCAAGATCAGCGACCTGCCGGACCTGTACTCCCACCTCGGCAGCCGCGGCATCATCCCGATCACCATCCTGCAGTCCTACCGCCAGGGCCAGAAGGTCTGGGGGGACGCGGGCATGGACGCGATGTGGTCCGCATCTACAGTGAAGGTCATCGGCTCAGGCATCGACGACCCTGATTTCGCGGACAAGCTATCCCGGCTGATCGGCGACCACGACGTCGAGACCACCTCCACCTCGCACTCCGAGTCCGGCAAGTCGACTTCCGTATCGATGCGCCAGGAGCGGATCCTGCCCGCCGACGCGATCCGCGCCCTGCCCAAGGGGAGCGCGCTCTGCTTCGCCACCGGCATGAAGGTCGCGATGCTCGACCTGCGCCCCTGGTACCTGGAGCCCGGCGCGGCGGACCTGTCTGCGGCATCCAGCCGCGCGTCGAAGGCGATCACCGCCCGCGCCGTCTCGAAGCACACGCCAGCGCAGTCCGACTACGGGACGGCGGCATGAGCAAGTCCCGCCTCCACCGCCGCCGCACAGATCTTCCCGGTCGGCACCAGGTGGCGCGTCCTGGCCCACCGTTCCAGTAGCGGCACGGGACCAGACCGCTTCGAGCCGCACCCACTGACCGTCAGAGATCCGGCTGTACCTCGCCGTTTATCGCCTGCGGCCCCGGCTCGCCTCCGGACCGGCCCGACCTCGGGGTCGACCCGGCGCCCCACCCACTGCCCCACACCGGAGACCCGCCATCGCCTCCCGACAGATGCACGTCGGCCACCCGGACCGACTCAGTCCCGACGCCCCGCAGATCAGCATCAACCTGACCGAGCACGCCCGTCTGCTCGGCGAGGTGGCCCCCACACTCACCGCGCTGCGCGCGGAGGTGGGCTGGATACGTCAGGGCGAGATCGCCAAACCGGTCCGCGAGATCGCGCCTGTCAGCGTGCGCATACAGGAACTCGCGCTGCAGTGCACACAACAGCTCCACGACCTTTCAGTCAGCCGCTACGCCACCATGACTGGCGGCGAGGAGAATCTGGCGCACCTCGTCGGCGCCTGCTCTCAGATCTCGCTCGCGGCCACGCTGTGCAATCTGGCGATCCACCACCGCACGGAGATTCCGCTGTACGAGGACTCCGATCCCACTCCCGCGGCCAGCCGTGACCAGCTCCGGCGGGCCGGTGACGAGATGCAGCGGGCGGCGACCACCTATCGCGCCGTGGCAGTCCGGCTCTCCCGCCGTCTGGCTTGGGCTGCCAGCTGGAGCCAGGACCAGCACACCATCGCCGGCGATTCCGCCGCGACGCTGCCAGCCGCGGCCACGACGGTCGCGCACACGCGGGCGCTGACGGATTCCGCGCCCGCGCCCTGCCACCTCCACGCCTATCGCTCCCTCTTGGAGGTCTCGTGTCTTTCATAGACGTACCGGACGTGTTCATCGGGTCCACCGATGACGACCACACGTTCGTCGTGCTCAACCGCCCCATCCGCGGCGCCAACGGCGTGCTGACCGCTGCCGGGTTCACCGCCCGCAAGTTGCACGGCCGGACGGTCTACCTCCTGCCGCCCGGCACGCCCGAGGATGCCAACGAGAAGGCCGGCATAGCGATGTACGGGCTCTTGGCTCACACCCACGACCTGGTCGACCTGTCCCGGACCACGCGGTGGAACCCACAGGAGCCTGCGCCCGACCCTGATCTCCGCTTCACCTTCACCGGTCCCGTTCTCACAGCGGCCGCTGCTACGGACGAAGCCCGCTCGCTTCTCGAACAGCACGGCTTCGCTCCCTCGGCCGGCGGCACCTCGTACGGGCTGGTCACACCGGTAGACGAGCCCAGTCTGCTGAGCACTGTCGTGCGCGCCGAAGCCCACGCTCATGCCGACGGCATCGACGTCCGCATCTATCTGGGCATCCCTACCCCCGACGCGATCCCCGCCCCGCCCGGCCCGGCTTCGTCCCCCGTACCTGGCAGCCCGGCCGCAGGGCCGACGCGGCGCCGCACCCACTGACCTACCCCGGAGGCCCACCATCGCCCTGCGCCAGATCGACCTGCCTCTGCAGATCGACCTTCTCCACAAGCTCGCCGCCGAATTCACCGCCCTGCACACCACTGTCACCGCGCTGGATGCCCGACCGGGGAGCGAGTTGCTGCAGCAGCTCGGTCCGCAGATCCTCTCCGTCCACGAACTGGTCGGCCGCACGCTGGTCCGGCTGTCTGTTCTTGACGGCAGTCAGTACACGGCTGTGCCCGGCAGCCGAGCCTCCCTGGAAACGCTGAGCGAGGTCGTCGCTTCGGCCTCCGTCGCCGCCTCGCAGCTGGCCAGGGCCGTGGCCGACAACCCACTCGAAGCCGCCGCCTTCGCCGGGACGCCCGACGACGCAGCCACACGTCGGGCCCGGCTCGCCGATTCCGCACCCGTCCTGGTCAAGAGCCTGACTACCGCCGTCCACCACCTCGGCCTGTGCGCGGCCTGCTGCCACCACACCGCCTCCGGCATTGCCCGCGATCTGAAAGATCACCCGGAACACCGCCCCCAGCTGCCCGAGTTGTCCGACGCCCAGTACGCGGCCCTCGACGAGATCGCCCAGGGGGGCGCAAGCCACTACACCGGCCGCAGCGACAAGACGAGCATCCTGGACGGCGACGGCAACACCATCCACGCGAAGCCTTTCAGCGTGCTGCTGAAGCACCGCCTGATCCGCATCAACACCCGTACCTCCGCGATCGTCCCCCGCGATGTCGAGATCACCGCCCGCGGCAAGCTGGTACTGGATATCCAGAAGCCCGGCCGGGCCCAGCCGGCGTCACCGGGCAGCGTGCCGGCACCCGTCAAGAGCAGCAACAGACGACGATGACCGGCCGGGTCTCCGCTGATCCGCCTGTTCAACCGGTCTCACACACAAGACCCGCCACATGAAGAAGAACGGCGCCCCATGCATGACATAGACCTCTCCTCCCAGATCGGCCGGCTACGGCATCTCGCCGCCAGCTTCGAGGCGCTCCAGTCCCAGGTCCGCGACCTCGCCCTCGCGCCGGGCACTACCGCCCTGCGCAGCCTCTCCCCGGTGTTCCAGACGGCCCAGGGCCTGGCCGCCAGGCTGACGACCCAGGTCTCCGAACTCGCCGACAGCCCGTACACGACCGTGGCCGGGAGTATGGAGTCTCTGGACGCCCTCTGCTCAGCCATCGGCTCGGCGTCCCTGGCCAGCTGCGACCTCGCCCATGCCCTGGCCCGCAATCCTCTGGACGGCACGGGCTTCGGCGGCCCCACCGACCACGAGGCCCAGTTCCGCGAAGCACGGCATGCCAAAGCCGCGCCGGTCATGAACGAGCACCTCCAGGACGCCGTACAGCAGCTGGACTTGTGCGCGACGATCTGCCACTACGTAGCCACCGGAATGTCCAAAGACGTCGCCCCCGCCCCCGCATCGACCGCACGGCGCGCTGCCTCGCGGGATCTGAGCGACACCCAGTACCAGGCGCTCAGTGCCCTGGCGAAGGGGGGAGCAAGGATGGAGACGAAAGGCAGGGGATCTGCCCGCGTCGCTGTCCCCGACGGCAGCCGCGTCACCATCGCCACCTTCCAGTCCCTGGACAAACGGGGCCTGGTCCATCTCGACACCTCCGTGCCGCTGTTCCGCGGACGCGACATCACGGTCACAGCGGACGGGCTCCGCATTCTCGCGCACCACCGGAGCGCCGCTCCTGCGGCTGCCGTTCCAGCACCGGCTGCTCCTGCGGCAATACCCGCCCGGGGATCGCGCCGATGACCCGGTTCCGGCCCGACGACCGCGTGCTGGTCTCCCCGCGGTATCTCGCAGGAGCCGGAATCGACCGGCTCCCTGATGCCATCAGCCCCCTGACCGAGCTGTTCAACTGGACATCCGAGCGACTCGTGACGGGTCGTGTACTCCTCAACAGCCCCTGCCACGAGGTGTTCCTCGATTTCACTCCCGACCGCCAGGACGGCCTGTGGTGGACGATTGCTCACCACGAGCCGTACTGGCAAGCGGAGTTCAGCTGGCAGACGCCCATCGAGGCCGTCGCCGCCGTTACCCAGGCTCTGCCACAAGTGCTCGGCGACCACCGTCGTGCCGACCGCATCCCACTCACCACCGAGGACGTCGCGCACATCGCCAAAACGAGCGGCTGGGACCTGACGAAGACAGCCTCGGGTGTGACATGGACGTCCCCCGACGGGCACTGCGCCGTGGAGCACACCGCGGACCCGGAGCGCCCGTGGCGGATCGTCCACTCGGTCTACGACGGGTTCGACACCCACTGGAGCGCAACCTTCACCCGCGACACCCCCCAGCAGCTCGTCGCCCAGTTCCTCGCGCATGTGTCCGACGAGACACCTGTGGAACGCCGGTTCGCAGACGTACCAGCCCTCGCATTCGGCTCCGCCGTGATCACGCCCACGCACACCAGCGGCCTCGGCCCACACACCGCGCACGCTATGGCGCAGGTCGCCCGGGCTCTCGCCACAGACAGCCGCGCCTCAGCCTCCCGAAGCATCCGCTGATCTGCGCGCCCTCTGATGAGGCTGACTGATCAACCGGCGCGCGCGGATATATCCCGTCACTCGGGTCCGTCACAGCCCCACATCGTTGCCGCTGCCCGGCAGGGACCGCACACCTCTTGCCCAGCACCCCGCTCTACACACGTCACGAAAGACCCATTCCATGACGACCGCACTGTCCGACCACGACCAGCTCTTCGACCTGCCCTCCCTCCCCGCGCAAATCCTGGACCTTGCCGATGACTTCATCGTTAACGGTGACCTCCTGGAAGCACTCTCTGCCACTGACCACCTGCCGGTATCGGCTCTGCGGCAGCAGATCCCTGCCGCTCAAACGCTTGTCGCACAGACGCTGGCCGTCCGGGAGTGTGTCGAGCGCACGCTCCGCAGCACTCCGGCCGCAGTCGATGCCTCCGTGCGCCTGCGACAGACGGCCTACCTCGCGGCAGGCGCCGCCGATCAGCTGTTCCGCGCCCTGGCCCTCGCCGACGTCGGCCAGGACGGTGCCGAGAGCCGAGTCGGGATGGCCAAGGACCTGACTGCTCACGGCGCGGAGACCTGCGTCGCACTCGCCGAGAACATCGCTGTCGAGACGCTCCGTCGGCAGGTGGCGCAAACAGGCAAAGACGCTCCCCAGCTCACTTCCGCAGATCTTCCCGCCATGCGCGCCGTGGCCCGGGGCAAAGCCCACGTCACGCTGATGCTCGGCAGGCAGTACATCACCAACGACGACGGCCCCCGGCTGGGCATCAACACCATCCGGGACCTGGAGGCAAGAGCGCTCATCCGGCGCGAGGGCGCCCCACAAGGGCAAGAGGGCCAGCAAGAGGGCAAGCCCCAGCGTCTTCGCCTCACAGCGGCCGGAGTCCGTGCGCTCGCCGGCTCATTCGGCCAGGCCCCGACCGCCGGACCAGGCCATCAGAGCAGCCCCTTTCCCGTGCGAACCTCGGCGCCCGTGAAGCGTTCGCGCTGACTCCGCCTCCCGGAGCAGCAGCGGGAATGCGCATTGCGGCGTACCCGCCCGGGCGGCCCGAGATTGCCTTGGCCCTTGTCCTCCGGATCCTCCCCCGCCGTGACAGACAACTCCTCAACCCTCATGGAAAGCCCCATTGCCTCTCCCGCACACCAGCACCTCGCCCAGCGCACAACTGCACCCCTGCTCGGTTTCGTTGGGCATCTTCCTGCCCGCCGGTCTGACCGCGCCGCTCGCCGAGCGGCGCACCATCGACGCGCTCGCCGAGAGTGGGACCGGCCTCTTCGAGGTCGGCGTCCCGCACCGCGCACCCGTGCTTGACGGTCCGACCATCACCTCCGCCTACCACGAGGCACTGGACCGCGGCACCCGTGTGCGCGACGTGCTGGACACGGTCTCCCGCGCCGCCTCACGCGCCCCGGTCGTGGTGATGGTGTACTGGGAGTCCGTCGCCCGGTACGGGCCGGGCCGGTTCGCCCGTGACATGAAGTCGGCCGGGGCCGCCGGGATCATGGTCGTCGACCTGCCCGACGCCCTGGCCGGGACCTGGGCGGCCACGCTCACCGAGACCGGCTTGTCCTCGCCACGCCTCGTGCCCCCGCACACCGCAGACGACACCCTCGACGAGGTGTGTGCGTCGGCGTCCGGGTGGCTCTACGCCCCAGCCGCCCACGAGCCCACCGGCTACCAGGGTCCTCTCGACCTTGCGGGCCTGGACCGTTCGGTCCGAAGGCTGCGGAAGGCATCAACGCTTCCGGTCGTCTCGGGCATCGGTATCTCCACCCCGGCGCTCGCCCGGGCCGTCGCGCCGCTTGTCGACGGTGTCATGGTCGGCTCTCCCATCGTGGGCGCCCTCACATCGGCCGGCCGTGAAGCAGCAGCCGCTCTCGTCGCCGACTTCGCCACCGCCGTCAGTGCACCCGCCAAGGACGCAACCCATGAGTGACGACAGCGAGACCACGATCGCCGTCGAACTTGCCGCACTCGGCAAGGACGCCGCCGCCCTTTGCACAACACTCCGGAGTGAACCAGCAACGAGCTGGTCCCACCAGGCTCTGGACATCATGACTGCCCAGGACCTCGCCAAGAGGGCCCTGTTCTTGTTCCTGCACTTCTCCGAGCAGCCGGCGTGCACCCGGCCGGAGGGACGCCAGGCTCTGGCCCACCTGGGCCGTGTCGCGGAGTCGGTCCAGGTCGTCTCCGGTGAACTGACGGCTGCTCTTGCCCGCAAGGCGGAGAACGCGCGCGTTGCCGCACTGCGCTCCGCCAAGCCCGTCTTCGTCGGGCCGTCACACGCGCAACGCGTCGCTGTCGCCGCGGACTTGCTGGCCAAGGTGCCTGCGCAGTGTGCGGAAGGAGCGAAGTGGGTGTCCGCCGCCGAGCACCTCCAGGCCGCCCGGGACCGCGCCGCTTCCACCACCCCGCCAGCGCCCGCCGCCGCTTCCACGGCCCCGCCGCGGCGCCGCTGATTCCGCAGCACCCACACCCCTTCCCCCGTATTTCCCGGAGTCCTTCCTCTTGCCCCAGCCCCGTCACCGCATTCTGTCGCTCGGCGCCGGAATCCAGTCCAGCACGCTTCTCGCCCTCTCCGCAAAGGGTGTTCTCCCCAGAGTCGATTACGCGATTTTCGCCGACACCGGCTGGGAACCCGCCGCCGTCTACCGCCACCTTGACCGACTCGAAAGGGAAATGGCCGAGCCTGCCGGAATTCCGATTCTCCGCGTCTCCTCCGGGAACATCCGCGAGGACGCTCTCGACCCGGAGCGCCGATTCGCTTCGATGCCTCTCTACATTCTGAACAAGGACGGGAAGCCGGGAATGACCCGGCGCCAATGCACAGGCGAATATAAAATAAAGCCGATCAAACGACAGGTCCGGGAAATTCTCGGATACCCCTATCCGACCCGAATACCCAAGGGTGTTTTTGTCGAGCAGTGGGTCGGCATCTCCACCGATGAATTTCATCGCGCCAAGGATGCTGATGTCCAGTACATGCGCAACCGGCATCCCTTGATCGCCGACTTGAACTGGTCGCGCACGGACTGCATCAGCTACCTGACGTCCCTGGGACTGGCCGACACCCCGAAATCGAGCTGCCTTGGGTGCCCCTTCCACGGCAACGCGCAGTGGCGAAACATCAGGGACAATTCACCGGCCGAGTGGGCGGATGTGGTGGAATTCGACGCGGCCATCCGAAACGGAAACTCCCGAGCAAATGCCAGCGGGAACCGGCTGCTGGGCGAGGCGTATCTCCACCGTTCCCGCGTACCGCTCAGCGAAGCTCCTATCGATCACGTCACCGCCGCCGAATGGGCGGCGCTTCAGCCGGATTCCGTTACTGCACGGCCCGATGCCGAGCAGCTGGAGCTGGGTGTCGTCGACGGGTGTTCGCCGTGGGCGTGCCGCGGTTCCGAAGCAGATCCTTCGCAGGACGATTTCGGGTTGGCCGTATGAGGGGACTCGTTCTTGATCTGTTCGCGGGTCCGGGCGGTTGGAGCCATGCTCTGGCCGTTCTGGGTGTCCGGGATGTGGGTCTGGAATGGGATGAATGGGCCTGCAAGACCCGTGCCGCAGCGCGGCTGCAGACCATACGTACCGATGTCGCCCTCTACCCGGTTCTTCCGTTCGTTGGCCGGACCTGGGGTGTGCTGGCGAGCCCGCCTTGCCAGGCATGGTCGATGGCCGGCAAGCGCCTCGGGCTGCTGGACCAGCCACTCGTGCACACGGCCGTCGCCGACCTCGCCGAGGGCCGTGACACTCGCGAGAGGCTCCTCGCTTCCTGCCGGGACGCGCGCAGTCTTCTGGCAGCCGAACCCATGCGCTACCTCCCCGCCCTGCACGCGGTCGGCGAGCCTGAGTGGGTCGCCATGGAAGAGGTCCCCGACGTCCTGCCGCTGTGGAGGCAATACGCGGCGATCCTCCGAAGCTGGGGATTCTCGGTCTGGACCGGGATCTTGAACGCTGCCGACTACGGCGTGCCGCAGACACGCAAGCGGGCCATTCTGCTCGCTTCCCGCACCCGTACCGCCGAGCCCCCGCCGCCCACACACGCCCGGTATCCCGAGCCGGAGAGCCTGTTCGGGCCGGGCCGCGCGCAGTGGGTGTCGATGGCCCAGGCGCTCGGCTGGGGCGCCACCGACCAGCCCGTACCGACCGTGTGCGCGGGGGGAGGTCCCGGTGGCGGACCCGAGCCCTTCCCGTCCGGTTCCCGGAAGACACTGACCGACGCCCGTGACCGCGGTACTTGGACACCACGGCCGGACGGTACCGTCCGGCCATCCCACCGGGCGGCCCGGCGCAGCACCCACGAGAACTGCACGGCGACCGCTCCCGCGCCGACGTGTACCTGCGAGGCGCACCGCTGGTCCTGGTCCCTGCGGAGCAACAACCAGTCCCACGCCACCGTCCGGCCGCTTTCCGAGCCGGCGGGGACGCTGTTCTTTGGGCACCGCGCGAATGAGTGCACCTGGATTGCCGAACCCCCCGCCGCCCGGCAGGCGGAAGCGATATCAGCGCTCGTCCCGGATCCGATCCGGATCAGCGCCCGTGAGGCCGCCCTGCTGCAGACGTTCCCGGAGACCTACCCCTGGGCAGGCAACAAAGGCCAGCAGTTCTCGCAGATCGGCAACGCCGTCCCTCCGCTGCTCGCGGGCCACCTGCTCGCCCCGCACCTGGGCGTTCCCCTCAATCCCGACGACTTCACCCTGGCCGCCTGATGCCACGCACCCCCGACCCCGATGCGGACGGCCTCGATACCGTCCCGCCGCCGCATCCGGTGTTCCACATCGAACAGGCCCTCCTCGGCGCACTTCTGCTCGAACCGCGGCACCTCGACGACGTGACCGGGGTCGCCCCCGCCTCGTTCTCAGCCGCCGTGCACGCTGCACTGTTCGCCGCGATCCGCTCACTGCCGGCCCCGGACCCGGTCGAGCACGCCACGACGACGAAGTGGCTCGACCAGGTGCTCGCCGCCGCCCGCGACCAGGCGCGCGGGCTGTCCGCCCTCTACCTGCAGACCCTGATCCAGGTCTGCCCGTCGGCCCGGCACGCGCCTGCGTACGCCCGGATAGTCGAGGCAGAGCACTCCCGTCGCCGTCTCGCTGCCGCCGCCCAGCGCCTCATGCGTACCGCTCGGGACACCTCGCTCCCGCAGCGCGTGGCCGCCATCCTCGCCGAGGCAGAGGACCTCACCGCCGTGGTGGACGACATCGCCGCCCGGTTCCCGCCGCACCCCGGCTCCCTGCCCCGCACCCCGGCACCGTCGCCGTCGCCGTCGCCAGTCACCCGCCATGACGAAGAGGAACTCGACGAGGAGAGGCTGCTGCTCGCGACCTCGACCGCGCACGCGAGCAAGGTCAATCAGATGCGATGGCTGACCCCTGGCGACTTCACGCTCTCTCTGCACGCCGGACTGTGGCAGTGCCTGACCGCTCTGACCCGCCGCGGCACCCCCGTCGACCCCATGACGGTCCTGTGGGAAGCACGGCACCGCGGCCTTCTCAATACCGGTGCCAAGCCGAAGGAACTGCTCGAACTCCTCTCCGGAACCGCCGGATCTCCGGAGCACTGGGGCGAGCGCGTCCTTCAGCGCTCCGTCCTCATGACCGCCCACCACACCGGCCAGCGCATCGAGGCATACACCGACGACCCGGCCACCACGCCGTACCAACTCGTCACCGGCAGCCGCCGCGCGCTCGCCGACCTCTCCGCCGTACGGGCGCGCTGGCAGCACGCCACCTCACCCACACCGACGAACAACCCCACACGCACCAGGGCCACGGCCGCACCCCGGGCCGGTCCGCCACGGACCACGGCTCCACCCACCGCTCGTAATTCCCGTTGACCCGAACCCGTCGGCGGCCGGATTTCCGCAGTCCGGCCGCCGGCAGAAGAGAGCACGCCTTGGTGACCACCCCGTCCATCGACGCGCACGTGCGGCTCGACAGCCACCCCGCCCACTCCAGTGCCGTGACCGCCGCCCTGACCGGTACCCAGGCCCACGTCGCGCACATGGCGCTGGAGGCTGACGGCTGGATCGCGGTTGCCGAGAACATCCTCGTGCTCGCTCGCATCGACCATGAGGAGCCGTACTGGGCGGAGAAGGCCGCCCAAGCTTTGAACGCCGAGGGGATCACCACCGAGATCGCCCCCAGTCTGCGGGAGGCGATCGATGAGGAATGGACCTGGGCCAACTACCCGATGCCCTGGTGCACTCGCAGCGAGATCCGCGAGGTCTCCGACCAGGCCCAGAAAATCTACGACGACATCCAGTACGGCCACCTACTCATCCACGCCCACGCCCAGGACGGCCATACCACCGTCGCAGTCGGCACCTACCTCAGCGGCGGCAAGAGCGTCTATCTCCACGGCGAGAACCACCTGCGGCAGGTCGCCGACAGCTTCGACTCTCCGGCCCAGGCTCTGGTCGCCTTCGAGAAGGCCCACGGCGACACCATGCGGCCCGGCCCGGCACCCATGACGGACACAGAACGCGCCGCTGCCAAAGCCCGAACCTCCCTCGACACACCGGCACCGGCAGTCGAGCCCGAGGCACCCCTCCCCGCACTGGAGACCGTCCCTGCCTACGCCGCCGACGCCGGCAACCACGACGCCCTCCTCGACACATTCCTCGACGCACACGGCGACTGGCAAAAGTGGCGAACCTGGTCCGACGAGACCACCCACGCCATCCACGAAGACCAGACCCTGCGCATCGAACGCGTCCACGACGCCCCCACCCACGAGACCGCCTGGACCATAGCGGCATACGAAACACCAGTCTCCGATCGCATGTGGGTCCTCACCGCGACCGGCAGCACCCCCGCTCCCGTCCTGCAGGACCTGCTACATCACCTCGCCTACAACGACGGCTGGGACACAGCCCTCGGCTCCCCAGTAGACGAAAAGACCGTCACCGCCGCCACGCAGCCCCTCTCCGATGCCGGGTGGAAGCACACCGTGGACGGACGCTGGATCCGCTGGACGTCCCCCGCCGGAGACGCGGGAGTCCAATTCGACGCCTTCGCCGCGCAGCATCCCATCCAGAACCTCGACACCTGGACCGTCTGGGCAGGCCCGAGCCTCAACCGCGCCACCTGGACCCTCACCGCATCTCCGTACACCCCCAGCTCGCTGCTGGCCGACCTGTCGGAAACCCTCACCCACGGAACCGGCACCCGACAGCCCGCTGTTCGAGCACGCATGGCGAGCCTTCCCACCACACCGCTGGCCACAGCGACGGCCAAGACAAACACCGCCGTCAGCCGCCCACGCTGATCACCAGGGGACACAGTGGCGGCCCGGGTCGGTGGTGTCCACAGCGATACCGCGTCAGCACAACTCTTCGCAATGGCAGCCCGCTGCAGCTCGGTTGGGCTGGGCCGAGATCGAGGGGCTCCAGGTGAGCCTCACCGGGGCGGAGTCCAAGATCCGGCAGATCGACGACTCCTCGCCCGTACCTGGGCCCGTGCACCTGGGACTCCCCACCTCGCGGAAGTCGTAAGTGAGTGTCTGGAAAGGTGCTCAGGACGCAAGGGCTGATATCGACGTGGACGTGCTTTGGCGCGGGGATCCGCCTTCGTCGGCTCCCCGCGCCGAAGTGGGGACGGACTCGGCCGATGAGGTAGCCCGATGCTGCGACTACGCCTCTGGGACAGCAATGGTTGGGGGGACGAATACGCAGAACTCGTTGCCTTCCGGGTCGGCAACGACAACCCAGCGAAAGCCGTGTTCGCTCTGTTCTCGAGAGATCCTCTGGGCGCCGAGTTGTTGGAGGCGCTCGACCTCGGTGTCCAGGTCCTCGGTGTCGAAGTCGAGGTCAAGGTGCATCCGGTTCTTGACCTGCTTTGATTCCGGGACCTGCTGTAGGAGAAGGGTGGGTGCGGGAGCGGGACCGACCAAGCTCAGGTAGGGCGGTCCGTCGAAGCCGCGCCGGTATTCCAGCGGGGCGAGCGCAGCGAGCCAGAATCCCGCCTGCGCTTCGATGTCAATACAGTCCAGTGTCACGACGATCTGCATGACGGAACGGTAGGAGACTGGGACAGCCTTGGCGATCCGATTTTTGGCAGCACCAGCTCTCGCTCCCTGATCCGCGTCGCGTCTGGGTGCTGTCGCGGCGATCAGTCCTTCTTCGACCAGTTCATGCGGGGGCCTGGGCAAGGAACCACACCAGCACCTCTCTGACAACGCATTCGGCAGGAATCACCGGTAGTTCAGAGAAGCCGGTTAGCCAAACCGGCGATCCCGCGCATCATTGATAGTCCACCGCCACCAACTGCCCGTACATCGAAAGGCACCACCCGGACGACCCCAGACCAAGCGCGAAACGCGCTCACGGCCAAGGCGCCGTCGAGTGATCACGCCGCCGCGTAGCTCGCGCGGAACAGATCCTGCGCACGCTCGACATCCCTCGACGTGCGGAGCTGAACCTCCACGTTGCCCGTCCCGTGGTGGCCGAGCCCGGTCATGTCCCGGGTAAACCCGGGAACGAGGTCCACGTCCGCCGGTTTGACTTTCAGGTAGACCAGGAGCTTGCTCCGCTGCGGCGGACAGACGCAGGCGAAGTTCCGCAGCCGCTGATACGCCCGGTACTGCTTGCGCTCAACGCGGTTCACGCCGTCCCCGAGACCGAGCAGCGCCTCGTCGACCGCGTTCGCCAGCTCGACCATCGACGCGCCCTGGACGTCGGCTGCCGCTTGCGCGACTGCCTGCTGACGCGTCCGCCGCACTACCTGCGCCCCACCGCTGACGGACGCCACGGTCTCAAGTCCGAGCATGTCGCTGCCGAAAAGGCGGTAGCGGACCAGATCGATCGACCTCCGGTGCTCACGCACTGCGTGCACGTCGTAGCGCGTGAAGTCGCCGGCGATACAGATAAGACGCGGCCCGCTCCACAACACCTGGGACGCGGCCGTAGTCCCGAGCCGGTCACGGACCAGGTGCTCGAACTCCGCCTGGTGATCCATCAGCCACGAGAGGTAGAACAAGCCCTGGCTGACGACTCCCGCGTCGACGCCGCGCTTGTACTCCACGACGGTGGGTGCCCCGTTCTCGTCAACCCCCAACGAGTCGATACGCCCGCCGTGGACAGGGCCGGTGCTGTACTCGCTCGCCAGGAAACGGACGCCCAGCAGCGTCTCCATGTGCGCCTCGACGAGATGCTGCACATCCGCCTCGACCTCAGCAAGACGCGGCGCGACCTCGGTCACGCCGCTATTCGTCATCTGGAACAGCTTCAGGCCCGACACCTTCCCCTCCTCGGCTCGGAGATCAACAACGCCGAACCGGAACCGGATTATTTCCGCGTGAAGGTGGCATGGAAGACTACGTTTGGGTCGCTGATGAGCACCCGCGTCCCACAGTTCCCATGCGCCACCAAATCCCACATGCGTCCCGCAAAACGCATGACGCACTGTCATGTGTCGGGAAACCCACAGGTCAGAAGGTATCCATCTGGGATAGCGCAGGCGCCTTCTAAGCGCTCGGCCGCAGCTCCGAGTCCTACCAGGGCGCCCTGGCCACCCTCAGGAGGGCGACGTTTGGGCCGCTCAAGGCAAGCCTCTTGTGATGTAGCGGCGTCACCGCCCGGCCGCCGACGGTCTGCTTTTCCCATCCCCTAGGGATCCGGCCAATGGCTTCGGGTCAGGTCCGCTTGCGGCTCGCGATCTCGTCAGAGAGCTGCTGCACGTGGGCGGGGTCCGCGTCCCGGGCAAGGGCGACGTAGTGGTCCATGACGGCCGGCCGGTAGCGCACGGGCAACGTCTGTCCTGGGGCGAGTCGGGTGAGCTCGGTGATCGTGAGGCCTTCGTCTGCGATACCGCGGAACGAGATGCCGTCGGCGGTCTCCACGTCGAACATCAGGACCACGCGTGGATTGCCGTTGACCTCCCGCCAGTCGACGAGAACGCCGAGCGCAAGCGCCCCTGTACGCAGTTCCGCATTGCGCTTCCGTGCATCACTGCTCAGGAGCGGGTTCGGGGCGACGCCCGGGAAGTCGGGCCCGACGCCGAGCGATTCCCGACTCAGGTCGGGCCTGAGCTGCGCCATCAGATCGTTGAGCTTCAGCTTCTTCTTCGAACCGAACATCCTGGCCCCTCCCTCACACCGGTGCCGGAATCTCGGCCTGGCGCTTCACTGCGATTGTACGTCGCGGCCATTCCCGACCTCCGTCGCATCGCCCCGTCCCGATGGGGTCGCCGTCTGCGGTCGCGGACGGGCTCGGTCGGTGCACCTGTCTGTCGGACGAGCCACGTCCGCACGCCGACAGGAGGACCAAGTCGTGATCGATATTGACCCCAACAGTAGCGGGCTTCCGGGGATCGCGCAGTTGCGCGACATCGTGGGCGCGGTGATGACCGTCGGCCTGTTCCTGAGCGTGCTCGCGCTAATCATCTCGGCGATCGTCTGGGGTTTCGGAGCCAACAGCAGCAACCCTCATCTCGCGTCCCGTGGCAAGACCGGGGTGCTGGTCTCGTGCGGTGCCGCGATCCTGTGCGGAGCGGCGGTCACGCTGATCAACTTCTTCTGGACCGTCGGCCAGGCCGTGAACTAAGGCTTGTCTGATAATTGATCTTGTGGCAGGTCGAGGTGAGTTGACGGACGCGGCGTGGGAGCGAATAGATCCGCTGTTGCCGCAGGTGGACGGGCGTGGCCGTCCGTGGCGTGATCACCGGCAGGTGGTCAACGGTGTGTTGTGGCGGCTGCGGACCGGGGCCCCGTGGCGCGACCTGCCCGAGCGGTACGGGCCGTGGCAGACCGTCTACGAGCGTTTCGCCCGCTGGGAGGCGGACGGCACGTGGGCAAGGTTGCTGGAACAGGTGCAGGTCCGTGACGACGCGGTGGGCCGGGTGGAGTGGACCGTCTCGGTCGACTCCACGGTCAACCGTGCCCACCAGCACGCTGCCGGCGCCCGCAAAAAGGGGATGCGGACGCGGACGAACTGGACGATCCGGGCCGCTTGCAGACGCGCCAGGCCCTCGGCCGGTCCCGAGGCGGGCTGACAACCAAGGTCCACCTCGCCGTCGACGGCCGGGGCCTGCCCTTGTCCATCGTGCTCACGCCCGGCAACGTCAACGATGCCACCGCGTTCGGCGAGGTCCTCGACGGGATCCGTATCCCGCGCGTCGTCACGGGGCACCCGCGCACGACGCCGGAGCGCGTGCTGGGCGACAAGGCCTATTCGAGCCGGGCGATCCGCCACCTGCTGCGGCGCCGCGGAGTCGCTGCCACGATCCCCGAACGCCGTGACCAGGCGGCCAATCGCCAACGCCGAGGGCGCCTCGGCGGCCGCCCGCCCGCCTTCGACAAGGAGATTTACCGCGACCGCAACGTGGTCGAACGTTGTTTCGCCCGCCTCAAGCAGTTCCGCGCGATCTCGACCAGATTCGACAAGCTCGCCGATCGCTACCGCGCCGGAATCGTCCTGGCCTCCCTGATCCTCTGGCTCCGCGAACCAGCCAGGTGATCATTTGTCAGACACGCCCTAACAGCGGGCATGCGCAAGGATTTCCGTGAACGGGCTCTCAGCAGGGTGCTTGGCCAGGCCGAGCAGACGGGTCTGGGTGATGTCTGCGTAACTACCCGGCCGGGCCGGGATCGCATCACGCTAGCGTGAACACCATGGACCCTCACGAACTTGCCGAGCGCCGCCGCGAATTGGAGACGTACTGGGAGGGCGAGGGCGGCTTTCGGGAGCGGCTTCTGATCGAGATGGTGCCACTGCCTACCGTGTCGGAGCAGGCTGTGATCGACAAGCGCCTCATCGTCGGCACGGAGGACCCGGAGCTACGGAAGGTCGCCGAGCAGTTTGCCAGCTACTTCAAGCGCGAGCTGCGCTTCGACTTCGTCCCGTTCACCGCGGACGACTTCGCCGACGGCGACGAGGTGCTGCTCATCAACTCCCGGAAGGTGATAATGCTGTCGCCCGTCGCCTGCGGAGCCGTCGGCTTCGATCGCCGGGAGAACTGCCTGCGGTGGGTCTGGGTACACCCCTTCGAGCGGGGCACCGGACTCATGGGCCACGTGTGGGACATCCTGGAGCGCCGGTACGGCAACGAGTTCTGGATCGAGACCCCGGTCTCCCCGCCGATGCAGAAGTTCCTTCAGAGCAGGGAGGTCGATATGTCCCGCTGGGGCGGACCGAGCCCTGGGCATTAGCCGCCGCCAGTGCGGCCTCCGGCCATACCCCCGAGCCAGACGTCCCAGGGCTCCCTCGAGCACGTCCCCAATTGGCCCGCAGAGTCGGCCCAGAAGTGGCACCATCCCCAGCATGACGGCACACCCACTCTTAGAGGGCGTTCGATAGGGGAACCCCCTATCTGTCCGATCTGCGCTGCGGCGAGACGGACTTGTTTCCATGATCTCGTAGCGCGACACCTGGGTCA
>NZ_JBIURV010000082.1:0-22247 GCF_044741025.1 Streptomyces sp. NPDC088246 | reverse complement strand
GTCACCCTCACCTCCCTCGCCCAGGCCTTCTGCACCCTGCTCAGACTCGACCCAAAAGCCCCTGCGCCGGCCTGACCCTCTACGCGGTCCTCCGCCGAATGGCAGCGTGCCCTCGACTGGATGCAGCGGCACTCCCTGCCCGTCAGAGAGCTGA
Organism: Streptomyces sp. NPDC088246; assembly: GCF_044741025.1. Taxonomy (NCBI): domain Bacteria; kingdom Bacillati; phylum Actinomycetota; class Actinomycetes; order Kitasatosporales; family Streptomycetaceae; genus Streptomyces; species Streptomyces sp. NPDC088246. Next base: position 22,093 of record NZ_JBIURV010000082.1, on the reverse strand, counting down.
TGGAACCAGACGTCGTGCGAAGGGCGTTGGACGCGCTTGGCCGCAAGATCGACGGCAAGTCCGCCGCGGCGAAGACCGCCCTGCGGAAACGATCGGCCTTCAGCGAGGTCCTCGGAACCGCCGTCGACAAGGGGTACTTCGCGGAGAACCCGCTCGCCAGGGTCAAGTGGCAGGCTCCTGGGGTGAGCGAGGAAGTGGACCCGGCCTGCGTGCCGAACCCCAACCAGGTTGCTCGCCTGCTCACCGCTGTAGGGAAACTACAGGGACGCGGCCCGCACCTTGAGGCGTTTTTCGGCTGCATGTACTACGCGGCCATGCGTCCGGCGGAGGTCATCCACCTGCAGATCTCACAGTGCCATCTGCCAAAAACCGGCTGGGGCATGCTCAACCTGAATTATGGAGGTGTCGTCACGGCAGGCAAGGAGTGGACGAACGATGGCTCGGTCCACGAAGTGCACTCCTTGAAGCGGCGAGCCGTCAAGGCGACGCGTCCCGTGCCGATACCGCCGTCGTTCGTGCGCACGCTGCGAGATCACGTCGATCGCTTCGGCGCGGCGCCCGATGGGCGAGTGTTCCGCAACGCGGCTGACGGATACGTCGATGCAGCGGCCTACGGCAAGACGTGGGAGCGGGCCCGTAAGAAGGCCCTGGCTCCCAATGAGCAGTCGACAGTGCTCGCCAAGAGGCCCTATGACCTCCGGCACGCCGGGATTTCGTTCTGGCTGCACTCCGGCGTGGATCCTGCCGAATGTGCGCGCCGGGCAGGCCAGAGCATCCAAGTGCTCTTCCAGTACTACGCCAAGTTCCTGGATGGTCTGCAGGAGCATTCCAACCGGCTCATCGAGGAGTCGATGCAGGAGTGGAGTCGGCGCAGTGAGGAAGGTAGTCCTACGGGCTGATCCGCAATCTGGCCCGTGTATGGCCCGGAACTGCTGGTCAGGACTGGGATACGGGCGGGGGAAACCGGGAGAAGGGGAGCATTTCGACGCCACCCTGATTGGAGTGCCGGGCGCTCCCAGAAGGCGCTTGATCTGGGTAAAGCCCCAGGTCAGGCGCCTTCTTTCGTGCCGTTAGAAGAAGCCCAGCTTCTTCGGCGAGTAGCTCACCAGTAGATTCTTCGTCTGCTGGTAGTGCTCCAGCATCATCTTGTGGTTCTCGCGGCCGATCCCTGACTGCTTGTAGCCGCCGAAGGCCGCATGGGCCGGGTACGCGTGGTAGCAGTTCGTCCAGACCCTGCCTGCTTGGATGGCACGGCCTGCCCGGTACGCGGTGTTGATGTCGCGGGTCCATACGCCGGCCCCGAGGCCGTACAGCGTGTCGTTCGCCGTTCCGATCGCGTCGTCGAAGTCGGAGAAGGACGTGACCGCCACTACCGGGCCGAAGATCTCCTCCTGGAAGACCCGCATGCGGTTGTCGCCCTCGAAGACGGTCGGCTGGACGTAGTAGCCACCCGCCAGCTCCCCGTCGTACTCGATCCTCTGACCGCCCGTGAGGACCTTCGCGCCTTCCTGCTGGCCGATGTCCAGGTACGAAAGGATCTTCTGCAATTGGTCGTTGGAGGCCTGGGCGCCGATCATCGTGTCCGTGTCCAGCGGGTGTCCGGGCACGATCTTTTCGGTGCGGGCGATGCCCGCCTCCAGGAATTCGCTGTAGTGCCCGCGCTGGATCAGTGCGCGCGACGGACAGGTGCAGACCTCGCCCTGGTTGAGGGCGAACATGGTGAAGCCCTCGAGGGCTTTGTCGCGGAAGTCGTCGTCCGCGTTCCACACGTCGTCGAAGAAGATGTTCGGCGACTTGCCGCCCAGTTCGAGCGTCACCGGCTTGATGTTCTCGGAGGCGTACTGCATGATCAGCCGCCCCGTGGTGGTCTCACCGGTGAAGGCGATCTTCGCGACACGGGGGCTGGAGGCGAGAGGCTTGCCGGCCTCCGCGCCGAAGCCGTTGACGATGTTGACGACGCCGGGCGGAAGGAGGTCGGCCACCAGCTTCAGCCATACGTGGATGGAGGCCGGGGTCTGTTCGGCCGGTTTGAGAACCACCGCGTTGCCCGCCGCGAGCGCCGGTGCCAGCTTCCAGGTCGCCATCAGGATGGGGAAGTTCCACGGAATGATCTGCGCGACGACGCCCAGCGGCTCGTGGAAGTGGTACGCGATCGTGTCGTCGTCGATCTCGCTGAGCGATCCCTCCTGAGCGCGTAGCGCACCGGCGAAGTAGCGGAAGTGGTCGATGGCCAGGGGGATGTCGGCGGCCAGGGTCTCGCGTACCGGCTTGCCGTTGTCCCAGCTTTCGGCGACCGCCAGTTCCTGCAGGTGCGCCTCCATCCGGTCGGCGATCCTGTTGAGGACCGAGGCGCGGTCGCCTGCCGCGGTGGCTCCCCACGCGGGGGCCGCGGCGTGTGCCGCGTCCAGGGCCCGTTCGACGTCCTCGGCACTGCCGCGGGCGATCTCGGTGAACGGGCGGCCGTTGACGGGGCTGGGGTTCTCGAAGTACTGGCCACGGGCGGGCGGGACGTACGCGCCGCCGATCCAGTGGTCGTAGCGGGACTCGTACGAGACGATGGCGCCCTCGGTGCCCGGCGCAGCGTAACGGGTCATCTCTGTAGCCTCCCGGATCCGGTGCCGTCCGCCGTTGGACGGCCCTCGGTGTGAGCGTAGGCGGCGCGACGTTGCAACCGCGTTGCGTGGCGGCGGGGGAACGGCTACCGCTGCTCGGCGTCCAGTGTCCGGGCCCTGGCGAGGAGCGCGGGCCGCTGTCCCGCGGGTACGGCCGCGGCGAACGCCTGCCAGACCTGGAGATCGTCCTCGCCCCATGGGCTGTACGCCCAGTCGGCCAGCAGCCCCGGGTCACCGCGAGCGATGAGCGCTGCCCGCAGCTGCTCGTCGAGCCGGCGCCGCAGACAGACGACAGATGGTGCCTGCGAGCCCGGCAGCAGCGGACCCGCGTAGGCGCTCAGCGCCGCTGCCACCGCTCCGGATGCCAGTCTGCGCGCCACCGTGTCGAAATCGGCGTCGACCGGCGCGGAAAGACGGTAGGGGCGGGAAAGGAGGAGTTCGGGGCCGAGCAGTCGCCGCAGTCGTGAGAGTTCGGCCCGCAGTGTTACCGGGGTCACCGTCTCGTCCTCGTACAGCTCGACAAGGAGTTCGTCGCCACCGAGGCCCTCGGGGTGGCGGGCCAGCGTCACCAGGATCTCGCTGTGCCGCCTGCTGAGCGGGATCTTGCGGCCTCCCGCGACGAGCAGGGCCTCGTCCCGGCCGAGCGCACTGAGCTGTACGGTCTCCCCGGCCGGCGAGGGTGCGAGGAGTGCCAGCTGCGACTCGGCGGCGCGTGCCACCGCCTGCACGAACGCCAGGCTGTGCGGATGCGCGAGCCGGTCCCCACCGGTGATGTCCACGGCGCCCAGGACCCGCCCCGTGTGCGGGTCGTGGAGCGGCGCCGCCGCGCACGTCCACTGCTGGACCGGCCGCAGGAAGTGCTCGGCGGCGAAGACCTGCACCGGCCGGTCGACGGCGATGGCAGTACCCGGCGCGTTCGTCCCTGCCACGGACTCGGCCCAGCGGGCGCCCTCCACGAAGTTCATCCGGCCTGCGGCCCGTCGGGTCAACGCGTGTCCTTCGACCCACAGCAGTCTGCCATGCGCGTCGCACACCGCGAGAAGATGCTCGCCGTCCGTCGCATACGCGCTCATCAGCTCACGGATCAGCGGCATGGCGGGGGCCAGGGGATGCCCGTCCCGGTACGGCCCGAGGTCGTCCGCGCTCAGCTCGACCAGGGCAGCACCGTCCGGGCTGACCCGGGCCCGGGCCGAGCGCCGCCACGACTCACCGACCACAGGACGCACCGGTCGTTCCAGCCGTCCGGCCGTGGTGAACACCTCGTGTGCGTGCCGCAGTTGGCCGAGTCGTTCACCGGGGTCCGTATCGGCTGCCAGGGCCACCCAGGGATCCGTCAACTCACCCTCCTGTTCAGGGGCGTCGTGCACACCCCATCGTGGCCGCAGCCGACGTCTGCGACAACCACGGTGCGGAGAGCGATCGGACGCGGCGGCGAAGGTGCGTCAGCCGGTTCCGTAGAGATTGACGAGACGGATGTAGCGCACCCAGTCCCAGTTCGGGCCGGGATCGGTATGGTCGGTGCCCGGGACCTGGGCATGGCCGAGGATGTGCGCACGGTCCTTGGGAATGCTGTATCGGTCGCAGACCGAGGCGGTCAGCAACGCCGACTTCTCGTACATGGCGTTGGTGAAGTACGTGGGCTGGTCCACCCAGCCCTCGTGCTCGATGCCGATGCTGCGCGTGTTGTAGTCCCAGTTGCCCGCATGCCAGGCGATGTTCTGCTCCCGGACGCACTGTGCGACATAGCCGTCCGCTGAGCGCACCACATAGTGCGCGGAGACCTGTTTCGCCGGATTCTGGAAGATCCCGATCGTGTTCGGAAACGTCTCCTGGGTGACATGGATGATCACGTATTGGATGGGATAGGCCGAAGGGCGGCTCGACGCCGTGCAGTTGGACGTGGACGCGGGTGTCCAGTGGGCGAGCGGATAGTCGGTGTCGCCTGCCGCCGTGGAAGCCGCGGCGCGGGCGGAGGCCGGGATCAGCGCGGCGGCCGTCGCGGCGGCGCCCTGAAGGATCCTTCTGCGGTGCATGAACACTCCTGTGGGGGAAGGGGGTCAAGGGCTGGACAGCAGTGTCGCGGTCTCCCGCAGATGACGGTGGAGTCCGCGATGGGGATCGCCTGCGGGCAGCCACTTCTTGCGGATCTTCGCCACACAGGTGTAGTTGGTGTCGCACACATTGGCCAACGGCGCCTCACCGGCCTGGCTGACCAGCTGATAGGCGTCGAGTTCGGACAGGCCGTAGTCGCGCGCCAGCCACTGCACCAGGTCCAACTGCGAGATACGGAAGGCATCTTCGAGCGGACGGGCGGAGCCGGTCGACATCAGATGGGTGTCGGACTCGATCCGCGGCCACGGTGTTCTGACACCCTTCAGCAGCTCGACCAGCACCACCGTGTTCATCGCGCATTCCACGGCGACCCCGCAGGTCTCGCCCTCGCCCTGACGGGCATGACCGTCCCCGAGGCTCAGCAGTGCACCCTCGACGTTGACGCCCAGATAGCAGGTGACGCCCGCCCTCATCTCCGGTGTGTCCATGTTCCCGCCGTGCGCGTCGGGCACCAGCGCGGACCGTACCTCCAGATTGGCCGGCGCCACCCCCACCGTGCCGTGCATCGGATCCATCGGCAGCTCCACCTGGATGTCACTGTCCCTGGCGCTGAACAGACAGGTGCGGCGCGCCCGGTCGAGCTGCCACATCCACACCACCTCGGGCAGAGGAGCCTGCAGTGACGCCGTGGTGTGCGTGGAGGTGAGGGCCCCGAAGAGAGGCACGGTCGTCGAGGCGGCCCAGTCCCTGGCCGGTTCGACGGACACGAAATGCACCGCGACCGTGTCGCCGGGCTCCGCACCAACCACGTGGAAGGGACCGGTCTGCGGGTTGAGGAAGGGGAATTCGCAGACCGCGGAGACCAGGTCCTTCTCGGAGCGCACCCGGCCGGCGAAGCAGTCCTCCGTATACACATCGAGGAACGTCCCCGGCTCGATACGGGCGACCGGCGCCGCTCCGCCGAAGGTCCAGGCGTACTCGCCCTCCTTGGGGCGGACAGTCACGATTCGGGGATCGTTCATCGCTGTACTGCTCCCGTCTCGGGTTCCCCGGCCGGCTCCGGGGCGTCGTCAAGATGGATCCGTCCGGTCTGTGCCACCCGCTCCGGATGTCTGCGCAGCAGCACCGTCAGCACAACGATCCCGAGCAGCATCCAGACACCGACGACCGGACCGGCGTACGAGACGGGGGCACTCAGTTCGGAGACGAAGTCGAAGGCCGGAATCCCGGCGGCCGTCAGCAGCGCGGGGACGAACGCCGCGATGCCGAGTACCGGGAAGAGCAGATGGAGTACGGGGTTGAACGCGTCGCGCCGTCGGCGCAGGAAGTACCCGGCGCAGGCCAGATTCACGATGATGTACACACCGATGATCACCGTCACGATCACGGTGGCCAGCAGCACGAACGCGGTCACCGGGTCGTAGGCGAAACCCAGTCCGAGCGCCGCGCCGACCGCGATCACGAACTGCACGGCCACTCCGGTGACGGGGGAGCGTCGGCGCGGATGAAGCCGCGCGAAGGCCTGGGGGAACACCCCGATGCGGCCGAGGGCGAACGCCGTCCGGGTCGACACATTGGCGCACGCATTGGCGTTGGCCACGGTCGAGTTGACCACGGCGAGGAAGAGCAGCACCCAGAACAGCCCGAACGAGGCGCGGGCCACGCCTTCCCACGACGCCGCGCCCGAAGCGCCGAATCCGGCGAACCTGTCGGGCCCGAGGTACACAGACATCGCATAGGTGGTGAGGACGTACACCAGGCCGATGGAGAGTGCTGCGCCGAGCACCGCACGCCGCATCGTGCGGCGCGGGTTCTTCGTCTCCTCGGCGAGTGGCGCCGCGGCCTCGAAGCCGGCGAAGGCCAGCACGGTGTAGACCGAACCGGCGAAAATTCCGCTGATACCGCCGAAGCCGTCCGCGGTGTGCGAAGTGCCGAACACCGACAGGGTGTTGTCCGAGCCTGCGTGCTCGATGAGCAGTACGGCGAAGGCGACGAAGACGAGCACCTCGAAGATGCCGAGCGCGGTTCCGAACCGGGCGGAGGCCCGGACCCCGAAATACCCGGCGAGCGCGATGATCAACGCGCCCAGCAGCGACCACGACCACCACAGGCCCGCCGGGTAGGACGACCACTCCTGGTGCAGGGTGCCCGCCGTGGTGAAGCCCAGCTGAAGAAGCAACAGCGCGGGCACCAGCGCTTCGACGAAGACGTAGCCCCAGCCGACGAGAAAGCCGATGGCCGGATGCAGCCCCTGCGCCGAGTAGGTGGCTACCGAACCGGCAGCCGGCAGATGGCGCGCCAGCTCCGCGACGCAGGACGCGGTGAACAGGCAGGCGACCAGTGCCACCACCACGGACAGCGGCAGACTGCCGCCCGCGAACGCGGCTCCGGCCGGAATGGACGCGGCGATGGCGGCGGCCGGCGCCATCGCCGTGATGCTCTGGAAAAGGACTTCGCGCAGCCCGATGGCATCGCGTAACAGTCCGCTGCTCGAATCCCCCGACACCCCGTGGCTCCCTTTGTCCGATGACCGGAAGGTGTTCGCCGATGTACGGCCGAGCGTCTCGCGCGCCCCACCGTACGGGCGTCGCGTGAGTGGCGGAAGATGGCAGGAGCCCGAATTCGGGTGTGCGCGCGGGGTGAGCCGCCGGATCACGGACGCGGACGACCCCGGTACAGGGCCCGGGTTGCCGGGAGAAACCGGGTGCGGGGATGGCGAGCGGGGAACGCGGGCTCAACGACCGGGAGAGCCTGGACGGCGTCGTATGCGCGGCCGACCGCCGTGTCCGTCGGGCTCGACAGGCTGCGGGGAGGCTCCAGGAAGGGCGTCTACCGCCTCACCCCGGACAACGACTCCACAGTCATCGACTGCATCTGGGCCCGGCCGAGAATTACTGGCCGCCGCCTCACCCGCTGCGGTGGCGCGCCCGCATCCGTGCAGGCCGGCCACCGGTGTCGAAGTGTTCCGGGCCGCGCATCGGCGTTTGGATGCCATGGGGGTCCGCACACCATGGATTCATCTTGCCGAGGGCAGTTCGGAGCATTGCCCGGCCGAGATCGCTGTCTTCGAGGACGTGAACGGGGGCTGGCTGGAGACATTCATGCGGCAGGCACCCGGTAAGGCGGCCAAGGCCCTGTCCCGCCTGGCCGACACCCTGCAACGGCTGGCTGCCCGGAGGAGCCACGGGCCGAACACGCCGTCGTGCACGCTGAACCCGGCCCCGACCATGTGCTTGTGGACGGCAACGGCGATCCGGTCCGGACCGTGACGACGGGCGGGGGCCGGACGTCCTGCCCGGCCCCCGCCCGTTCGCCGCCGATCGGCCCCGATGGTGATCTCAGTTGTCCGACACGCTTGAGCCTGCCAGCGCCGCCGCCGGATCGTCATCCGCCGGACCTGCCGGAACCCAGCGCCCGCTCTCCTTGCGGTACGGCCACCAGCGCCCGTCCCGCCCGTACCGCAGCTGTACCCCGTCTTCGACAGCTGTCCAGCGATTGCCCACTGACCGCAGCCGGGGCAGCTCGCCCTCCTCCCACGCCTTGGTGAGCAGGGCCCGGGCCCTGGCCAGAGACTCCGGATCCGGCGTCCACTCCTCATCCAGCACGGTGAGCGCAGCCGCCCCGCCGTACTGCCAGGCACGCACCGCCGCATCGAGTTCGGCTCGCGGCCGCCCCGATCCGGCTGCCAGCCGTGTCGCGATCCATGGTTCGGGCCGGGTGTTCGCGACCAGCCGCACGGCATCCTGCCGCGGGGTCAAACCGGTCGGCAGCGGATGCTGTTCATGGCCGGGGGAGAGGGCGTCCGCCAGCATCCGGCGGGCGCGCGCCGCACTGTCCGTCGCCAGCAACTCCAGTACCGCCGGATCGACGCCGGATTCCGGTTGGGTCTCGGTGTCCAGCGACGGGGCAGGGCCGGGCTCCGCGGGCAGCGGCGGGGGCGCGGGCAGCGGGGGCAGGATGTCCCGTGCGGCGAACGCTTCGTCCGCCCGCACGCCGCGGTCCTTCGCCTTGGTGCCGGCGGCACCGGACCCGTCGGAGAGGGCGGCAGAGCCGAACGGCCCGTGCCCCTCGGCGCGGGCCGCGATGCGCACCTGGAGTTCGTCCAGGAGCCGCTGCTCGCCGCGCCCCCGCATGAGCAGCAGGACGAACGGATCCTGGTCCAGCAGCCGCGCCACCTGGTAGCACAGGGCAGCGGTGTGCGGGCAGTGGTCCCACGCCTCGCAGGTGCACTCCGGGTCCAGATCGCCGATCCCCGGCAGCAGTTCCACACCTGCCGCCGCAGCGTCCTCCACCAGGTGCGGCGGCATTTCGCGGTCGAGAAGCGCCGCAATGTGCCCCGCTGTGTCGACGGCCATGTCCAGGAACCGTTCCCACTCCGCCTCGTTCAGCTCCTGGAGGAGCACATCACTGCGGTACGTGGACGAGTCCCGGTCCCGGACGACCGCGGTGATCCGGCCGGGCCGTACGGAAACCGCACCGACCCGGCCCTCGCGGGCGAACCTCCGCCCCTTCTTGAGCTGTTCGCCGTCCAGCGCGGTGTCCTCCAGAGCCTTCAGCCATGCCCGGCCCCACCAGGACTCCGCAAAGCCGCGGCCGTGCGCGGGCGGCAGCGCGGCGAAGGTACGTTCCTGTACCGGCGTCGGGGCATCGCTCCCGTCGCCTTCGTATCCTTCACGGTCGTATTTCCCGCTGTCGTATGCGTCGCTCATCGCGTGCCCCCTCGCAGCTCCACCAGATCGGCCAGTTCCGCATCCGTCAGTTCGGTCAGCGCCGCCTCGCCGGAGCCGAGCACCGCGTCCGCCAGCCCCTGCTTGCGGGCCAGCATGTCGGCGATCCGGTCCTCGATGGTGCCCTCGGCGATCAGTCGGTGCACCTGTACCGGCTGGGTCTGGCCGATCCGGTACGCGCGGTCGGTGGCCTGCGCCTCCACCGCCGGGTTCCACCACCGGTCGAAGTGCACGACATGGCCCGCCCTGGTGAGATTGAGACCGGTGCCGGCCGCCTTGAGCGACAGCAGGAAGACCGGGGCCTCTCCCGCCTGGAAGCGGTTCACCATTGCCTCCCGCTCCGCGACCGGTGTACCGCCGTGCAGGAACTGCGTGCGCACCCCGCGTGCCGCCAGATGCTGTTCGAGCAGCCGGGCCATCTGCACGTACTGGGTGAACACGAGCACACTCGTGTCCTCCGTCAGAATCGTGTCGAGCAACTCGTCCAGCAGCTCCACCTTTCCCGAACGGTCCTCGATCCGAGGCTCCTTCTCCTTGAGGTACTGCGCCGGGTGGTTGCAGATCTGCTTCAGGGCCGTCAGCAGCTTCACGACAAGGCCCCGCCGGGCGAAGCCGTCGGCGCCGGAGATCGCGGCCAGTGTCTCCCGCACCACCGCTTCGTACAGCCCCGTCTGTTCCGCCGTCAGGGACACCGTGCGGTCGGTCTCGGTCTTCGGCGGTAGCTCGGGGGCGATGCCCGGATCCGATTTGCGACGTCGCAGCAGGAACGGCCGCACCAGCGCGGCGAGCCGCTCGGCCGCAGCCGGGTCGCCGCCCTCCGCGGTCCGCGCATAGCGGGTACGGAAGGTACCGAGCCGGCCCAGCAGGCCGGGTGTCGTCCAGTCGAGGATCGACCACAGCTCGGACAGGTTGTTCTCCACGGGGGTGCCGGTGAGCGCGACGCGTGCCTGAGCGCCGATTGTCCGCAGCTGCTTGGCCGTTGCCGAGTACGGGTTCTTGACATGCTGCGCCTCGTCGGCGACCACCATGCCCCACCGGATCTCCGCGAGCTTCGCCGCGTCCAGCCGCATTGTGCCGTACGTGGTGAGGACGAACTCGCCGTCCACCAGGTCGGCCAGGCTGCGCGATCCGCCGTGGAAGCGGCGTACGGGCGTACCGGGCGCGAACTTCTCGATCTCCCGCTGCCAGTTCCCCATGAGCGAGGTCGGGCAGACCACGAGTGTCGGCCCTGCGGCCGATTCGATGCTCTGGCGGTGCAGATGCAGAGCGATGAGTGTGATGGTCTTGCCGAGCCCCATGTCGTCGGCGAGACATCCACCGAGGCCGAGCGAAGTCATGGTGTGCAGCCAGTTCAGGCCGCGCAGCTGGTAGTCGCGCAGTGTGGCGGTGAGCGCCGGGGGCTGACCGACCGTCTGCTGTCCACCCTGCTGACCGCCGGACTCCGGGTCGGCCAACCGGCGGCGCAGCTGCTCCAGCCAGCCGGTGGCCCGGACGCCGACCCGACGGCCGCCGACCTCGGTGGAACCGGTCAGTACGGCTCCGAGCGCATCGATCGGAGTGACCTTGCGGTCCTGGGTCTCGCGGGCGCGCTGTGCCTCCTCGGGGTCGATCAGCACCCACTGGTCGCGCAGTCGCACCACCGGCCTGTTGGCCTCGGCCAGGCGGTCCAGCTCGGTGCGGCTGAGCTTCTGGTCGCCCAGTGCGAACCACCAGTTGAACGTCAGCAGCGCATCGGCCGACAGGAGCTGCGGCGTGTCCGAGCCGGTGCGGACGAACCCCTGGTGTTCCTCACTGTCCCCGTCGTCGGGCGGACCGATCACCGCACGTGCGGTGAGCTTGCGGGCCAGTTCCTTGGGCCAGTGGACCTGGACCCCGGTCGCGGCGAGTGCCCGTCCGGCGGGGCCGAGGAGTTCGCCCAGCTCTTCGTCGGCCGGTTCGATGGAGTCGGGCACTGCGGCCGACAACAGCGGAGTCAGCGGTGGCCAGGCACGGGCTGCCCGGCGCAGCCCCAGAAGGGCATCCATCCGGGCCCGGGGGCCGAAGGCGGCAGCGGTCGGCGCGGACCCCGCCCAGACCTCGGCGGCATCGGCCACCAGCGCCGGATCGCTGACGCTGTGGATCTGCAGAACAGCACGGAAGGACGGCCCGGCGGTCGGCTCGTCGTCCTCGCCCGGGGCTGTCAGCCCGGACACCTCCACCCGCAGTGAGAGCCGGACGCCCGCATCGTGCCCGGCCGCGACATCGGTGGCCCAGGCCCGTTGACCGGGCAGGTGCTGTGGTGCGTCGGCGGCGAACGCCGGGCCGCCGGTGGCGAAGGCCGCGGCGGGGGTGCGCGGCAGGCCGTCCGCCACCGCGTCGAGGAACGCGCGCAGCAGCAGCTCGGGATCGGGCAGCAGCAGAGGCTGCGCGGTTCCGTCGAGCGGCACCGCGTGGGCCAGCGGCGGCATCGAGGCCGCGAGCGTACGGATCCGCGACTGATCGTCGGCGGTCAGCGGCCCGGCCCGCCAGGCATCGTGATCCGTCGCACTCAGCCCTGGCAACAGCAAACCACGGGCGGCGAGTTGGAGAGCGAGGAGCGCGGCGGCACCCCAGAACGCGGCGGCGCCGGAGGCATGCGCCGAGGCCCGCGCCCGCGTCAGTACGGGCAGGGCGTCCCGGACCGGAAGCAGCAGCGCCGGTACGGCGTACGTTCGCGCGTCGGCGCCGACGACGGTCAGCTCCTCGACGGAACCTGGACCATCGGGCGGACTGCTGCCGTCCGGACGCCAGAAGGCGATACGGCCGGTACGGGAGGGATCCGAGGGCAGGAAGACCACGGAGCAGCTGGAGAGTGCGGAGATCTCGGAGAGCGTTGCCGCAGGGAGCCTGTGCACAGCGATGCCGAATTCCTCAAATTTGACTAGTGGGGTCGGGTCGCCGAGAGTACTCCACCAATGCGCGCCCCCGTGAGTGGAATCACCGTGATCCAGCCCACTTTCGGATGGCTCGGCTGCCCCGCTCGGCCGCCGGGCACGACTGCGCGTCGCGCCCAGGGGTGTAGCCAGCACCCCCCTGGGGGGAGGGGGCTTACCCCCGGAAATCCCGGGTGGTGGCGCCATGGTGGCCACACCTTCGGTCACCGTACGTTTCTACAGGTCAGCGCAGCTTGCCAGAGACCGGAGACCCAATGCCCCAGGCCGTAGCCACCGCCGTGGAAGGCACCCGTGACGGTGCGGGAACTGCTGTAAGTGCCGGTGGTGCCGGAATCGCCCGGAGTCAGGGAAGCGACTTCGCGCCCCTCCTGCGCACGGTCAAGGGTCAGGGACTCCTGGAGCGGCGCACCGGCTGGTACGCGATGGGTATCGCCACCAACCTGGTCGCACTGGGTGCCGTGCTCACCGGCATGTTCCTCCTGGGCAACACCTGGTGGACCCTGCTGCTCGCATTGCCACTGGCGATCTTCTGGTCCCGCGCCGCGTTCGTCGGGCACGACGCCGGACACGCCCAGATAACCGGCGACCGCAGGGCGAGCCGGGCCATCGGCCTGGTGCACGCCAACCTGCTGCTCGGCATGAACGAGGCATGGTGGAACGACAAGCACGTACGCCACCACGCCAACCCCAATCACATCGACAAGGACCCGGACGTCGGCGTCGGCGCCCTGGTATGGACCCAGAAGCAGGCCGCTCAGCGCGAAGGCTTCGCCCGCTGGCTCACCCGTAACCAGGCCCGGCTGTTCTTCCCGATGCTGCTCCTCGAAGGCATCGCGCTCAAGATCTCCGGCTTCCAGTACCTGCGGCAGCAGCCCGCCCGGGAACGTAGCCTCTCGGCACTGCTCCTGGTCGCCCACCTCGGTCTCTACGCAACACTGCTGCTCACTGTCATGTCCCCGGGGAAGGCCGTCGTCTTCGCGCTGTTGCATCATGCGCTGTTCGGGCTCCACCTGGGAATGGCCTTCGCACCGAACCACAAAGGCATGGAGATGCCCGATCCCGACGGCGACCGCTGGGGCCACCTCCAGCGTCAGGTACTCACCTCGCGCAACGTACGCGGCGGCGTCCTCACCGACTGGTTCCTCGGCGGGCTCAACTACCAGATCGAGCACCACCTCTTCCCGAGCATGCCCCGACCGCATCTGCGCCTGGCACAGCCCATGGTGCGCTCCCACTGCGAGGCGCTGGGCATGCCGTACACGGAGACCGGACTGATCGAGTCCTACCGGCAGGCACTCCAGCACATGTACGAGGTCGGCGAACCCCTCAGGTGAGGACTTCGGCCGGCTGGAACCGATGGGCGGGCGCAGGCGTTCTCACAGCAGGAGCGGCCTCGGGCCGCGAAGGAGGCGTGGACGATGTCGAACAGCGCAAAGATCGCCATCGGGGGAGTCGTTGCGGCAGTCATCCTGATGCCGTTCATCGGATTCTGGCTGTCGCTGCTGGTCCTGATCGGAGTTCCGGCGGTCGCGTATCTGCTGCTGGATCCCAGCCAGCGACGCAGGCTCCGCAGGATCACCCGCAAGGAAATAGGCCGCTGACCACATGCTGGCAAAGAGGGGGGCTCAGCAGTGAGCGGGACAGTGACCGTGGTGAGCAGTAACGAGGAGTATTCCTTCACCAAGCCGAACCGCAAGAGTGTCACCCTGCTGGCCGGGCTCGGCGTGGAGGGAGATGTGCACGCGGGAGCCACGGTCAAGCACCGGTCCCGCGCCGCACAGGATCCCACCCAGCCGAATCTGCGCCAGGTTCACCTCATCCACGACGAACTGTTCGGCGAATTGCGGGCAGCCGGGTTCGAGGTCGCCCCGGGCGATCTCGGGGAGAACGTCACCACCAGCGGTGTCGATCTCCTCGCCCTGCCCGCAGGCACTCTGCTGCACCTCGGCGACGAGGCGGTTGTCGAGGTCACCGGCCTGCGCAACCCATGCCTGCAGATCGACACCTTCCAGGACGGGCTGCTCAAGCGGGTCGTCGGCCGGGACGAGGCGGGCCGGATCGTGCGCAAGGCCGGGATCATGGGCATCGTCGTGGTCGGCGGAGTCGTCCGGCCGGGCGACCCGATCGAGGTCGAGCTGCCCGTCGGGCCGCATCGGGCGCTGGAGCGTGTGTAGTCCGGAACGCGCCTGAGACGTGCCTGGACCGCGCCTTCGGTCAGGTGGTCGACTGCCGGTCTGCTGCCCAGTACCGACAGCCGCGTTCAGGCCGGCCGTACTGCGAGCGCTTCCAGTGCCTTCAACAGGCCGGGCAGTTGCCTGCCGCGCCCGACCGGCAGCACCTCGCCCGGTTCCTCGTCCAGCAGGATGAAGGCGATGTCGTCGGTCCTGGCGACCAGTGACCAGCCGGGGCCGTCGGCGCGCAGCATTCGCGCGTCGCCCGTGGCGAAGGAGGACCGGACGCGGCCCGGCGGCGGCGGGGTGTCCACATAGGCATGCGCCTCCGCGAGCGCCCGCCGCACACCGGGGTGCACTCCGGAAGGTGGGTCCTTCGCCGGGTTCTTGGCGGTGGCATCGGACCCGTCGCTCTCGGCCTCGTTCTCGACCTCGGCTCCAGCCTCGGCCTCGCCCGCACCTCCAGTCGCAGAGTCGGCCTCTACGTTTACCTCAGCTTTAGCTTCAACCTTGGCTGCAGCGTTGAGTTCGTGGTCGTCCTGATCCTCGCCCTCAGGCCCGGCATCGGCGTCGGCACCGTCCGCCCCGCCCGGAGTGATGAAGGCTGTCTCGTCGTCGATCTGCTCGCGCCAAGCCGCCCACTGATATGCTATCTCGTCCGCACCCATGCGCCGCTGGGCCGGGCCCCACGACTCCGTGTCGGGCGGGGCCAGCGGCGCCGGATCGGTGCCCTCGGCCTCCGGGTCCGGCAGCGGATCGTGCGGGGCGGCCACTCCCGGAGCGGCGACCCCCACCGCGAGGGGCCAGCCGGGCAGCGCGCAGACCACCGAACGGTCGTCGGGGGAGAGGTCGTACTCCATTCCGCAGTCCCAGGCCGCGATCGCGACAGCGACCAGCGACACGTCCTCGACGACGACGGTCCAGCGCGCACCACTGCCGTCCTGGCCGAGGACCAGCCCATATCCCTCGTCGTACGGTTGGAGGGCGAGCGCCGCACACGCGGCGGGGTAGTCGTCACCGAGCACGCTCGGGAACTGCGCAGGTGTCAGCAGCACCGCGGTGAGCACATACAGTGCGTCGTCGTCGGCGACTGTGTCGCTCATCCCGGCCACGGCACCCTCCTCGTCCGTCATGGTTGTCCGTCGGCGCACCTTAACGAGTCGGTAACCCGCTCGTCGAGGCCCTGACAAGGGAAGACGTGGTCCCGGACAATGGAGGAGACGTGGGCCCGCGGTCCGGCCGACGGAGGGCCTCAGTCGGCGGGCAGGCCGAGCAGCGTACGGGCCACTGTCTGCGGCGACTCGTCGCGCTCGCGGGCCAGTGCGATGACGGCCCGGCAGGCCAGCTCGCTGACACCGAAGGAGAGCGCCTCGGGCGACACCCAGCCGCTCGCCTCATCGATCCGCGCCTGATCGTCCTCCACGGATGCCGAGACGTAGGTGGCTGCCGCCTCGAACAGATTGTGCTTCTTGTGCCGGTCCTCCCTGAGAGGTGCTGCCGACCGAGCGCCCTTCCGGTCGGAGGAGACAGCTTTCCGCAGGCTGCCGATTATGTCGATCATGGAGACCGCCCTTCCGAGGAACCGTGCGCGTATGACTTGCTCGTACACACCGACGGTCTTCCCCATCGACGTAGAGTTGGACCTTCGACCGAGAAAAGGGGGCAAGCACGGTGAAGCGGTACGACCGGCTGAAGGAGATTCAGCGTCTCGATCCGGAACGGGACTTCCTCCGGATCTACCGGATCACGGCAACCTACGAGTTTCCGTGGGACATCACCCGCGCCCTCGAACTGGCTCTGTATCGCACCTATGCAGTCCCCAGCATCGGCCGACTCCTCGAAGAGACAGCCGAACTGACGCACCATTCGCAGAAGCGCTACGACGACACCGCACTGCTCCTCGACACGGTCGTGGAGCACGGTTTCGAGAGCGACCCGGGGCGCACGGCCATCCGCCGGATCAATCAGATGCACCGCAGCTACAACATCAGCAACGACGACATGCGCTATGTGCTGTGCACCTTCGTCGTCACCCCGAAGCGGTGGCTGGACAGCTACGGCTGGCGCCGGCTGTCCGACCACGAACTCCGGGCGTGCGCCGCCTATTACCGGACCCTGGGTGCCCATATGGGCATCAAGGACCTGCCGGAGACGTACGAGGATTTCGAGCGCACCCTCGACACCTACGAGGCCGAGCACTTCGGCTGGGACGAAGGGGGACGCCGCGTCTCCGACGCCACGCTGGACCTGATGGGCTCCTGGTATCCGCGCCCCTTCGCTTCTGTCGCACGGAAGGCCGCCCTCGCGCTGCTCGATGATTCGCTGCTGCGGGCATTCCGCTACGAACGCCCGGGCTCCGCGGCCCGAAACCTCACCCGTGGCGCTCTGCGCCTGAGGGCACGGGCCGTGCGACTGCTGCCGCCCCGTACCACCCCGCACTTCGCCCGGCAGAACCCGGAGATCAAGGGCTACCCGGACGGCTACAAGGTTTCCGGGCTCGGTACGTTCCCCACCCCGGGCATCCGCGGCTGTCCGGTCCCGCACAAGCGACGTCCCGGCGCTCCGGCCGAGTGAGCATGAGCGGGGAGCGCTCGCAGGTCAGAGCGTTCGTACGGCAAGGGCGAGGAACCGGTCGTCCTCATCCGTGTACGAGTCGAGCCGCCAGCCCGAACGCGCCAGCAGCGGGCGGAGGTTGTGCTCGGCACGCAGGTCGGCGTCCGTGATCCGGCGGCCGTGGCGCGCGGCCAGGGCGGCCCGGCCGATGGGGTGGAAGAGGGCCAGCTGCCCGCCCGGCCGCACCACCCGCGCCAACTCCGCCAGGTCCGGTCCGGGATGCGAGAGATGGGAGATCAGCCCAGCCGCGAACACCGCGTCGAGCGACTGCGACCTCAGGGGCAGGCGGGCGACATCGGCGAGGAGCAGCGCTCCGCTCCGGTCGCGTCCCGCCCGTACCGCCGACTCCAGCATCGCCGCTGTGAGGTCCACGCCCAGGACCGCGCCTCGCGGTCCCACGGCCACGCGCAGGGCGGGCAGCGCCCGTCCCGTACCGCAGCCGGCGTCCAGTACCGCGTCACCAGGGCCCAGCGCGAGGGAATGGACGGCGGCGGCGTAGGCGGGCCCGTCGTCGGGAAACCGGCTGTCCCAGTCCGCAGCGCGGGCCGTGAAGAAGCCCTGGACGTGTGTGTGATCATCGGCCATACAGACATGATCGCCGCAGTTGCCACCGGAGCGAAACAGAGCGAAACGGGGTGCATGTTCGAGCACTGTGTGATCGTTCGGGAACATCTCTCTGTCATATTTCAGCAGCTTTCGAAATGCGCCCAGGGCGCGTGCCCCCATCACGACTAGCGTCCCCGATCCATGGGACACCTGGACCACGCCACCTTCGGCTGGCTGACACCTGCGCTGTCGTACGCGATGGCATGCATCGGCGCGGCACTCGGACTGAGCTGCACCGTGCGGGCACTCGACACAACCGGCCGTTCGCGCCGCAATTGGCTGATCACGGCCGCATCCGCCATCGGCTCGGGCATCTGGACGATGCACTTCGTCGCGATGCTCGGCTTCGGCGTGACCGGCACCGATATCCGCTACAACGTGCCGCTCACCCTGCTCAGCCTGCTCGGCGCCATGGTGGTGGTCGGCGGCGGCGTCTTTGCCGTCGGCTACAGCCGCGACCGGACCAGGGCGCTGCTGCTCGGCGGGTTCGCCACCGGACTCGGGGTCGCCAGCATGCACTACCTCGGCATGGCGGCACTCCGTCTGCACGGCACGATCCACTACGACCCGCTGCGGGTCGCACTCTCCGTCGCCATCGCTGTCGTGGCCGCCACGGCGGCTCTGTGGGCGGCGCTCAACATCAAGTCACCCCGAGCCGTCGCGCTGGCTTCCCTCGTCATGGGAGCGGCGGTCAGCAGCATGCACTACACCGGAATGCTGGCGGTCTCCGTGTACGTCGCGCCCTCCGGAAGGGAACTTTCCGGGGCCACGACCATGCAGTTCATCTTTCCCCTGGCCGTCGGCCTGGGCTCGTACCTCTTCCTGACCTCGGCTTTCGTGGCGCTCTCCCCGACGGCCAGGGAACGCGCCGCCTACGTCTTCGCCGAACGCACCGCAGGACCCTCCGAAACGGAATCATCCGCGGCCACACCACACGGATTCACCGAGCGCGGGCCCGTCTTCCGGGCACGACGTGGCGACGTGAGTGACCACGACGCATCGCCCGCCATCACGCCCTGACGCCCCTGCACCCGGCCGACCGGCACCTGTGACACACCAGCTCCACACCCGGAACGAGGAGGCCATGCGCCCACCCCGCACGACCCCGGAAACCGGTGCGACGGCGACCGCCCGGCCCACCGCCCCACCGACGCGCGGACGCCGCGCGCACGCGGGCCCGCCGGCCGACGAGTGCGCCGAGCACGACGTGAGGCCGCTGCTGACACACGACACATCCGCGCCGCGCGGACGGTGGACGCTGCGTCCCAGGACCGTACGCGCGAAGATCATCTCGCTGCTGATGATGCCGGTAGTCTCGCTGCTCGCCCTGTGGGGTTTCGCCACGGTCACCACCGCCCAGGACGTGGCACGGCTGCGCCAGTTGCAACAGGTCGACGACGAGGTCCGGGCCCCCATATCCACCGCTGTCGCGGCACTCCAGAGCGAGCGTCGGGCGGCCATGCTCCAGTCCGCGGCCCCCAGCAGTGCCCAGGCAGCCGAACTGGAGCGCCGGACCAAGCGCACCGACACCGCGCTCGCCGCCCTGCGCCTCGACAGCGGCCACACCATCGCCGACACCGGCAACCTCCCGCCCACCGTCGCCGACCGGCTCGACCGGTTCCTGGACCTCACCCACCGACTGCGCGCCGACAAGAGCGATGCGGGCGACGAGAACGCCGTATACGACCAGTACACCGCGACCGTCTCCGCGGCCTTCGGCGTCTGCGGTGCCCTCACCGGGATCCAGGACGACGCACCCGGCTCCGACGCCCGCGTCCTGCTCGAACTCTCCCGCGCCGACGAGATGCTGGCCCGCGAGGACGCCCTGCTGGCCACGGCCACTCGCACAGGAGCGCTCAAGGGCGGCCAACTGCGCCTGTTCACCGGAGCAGTGGATTCCCGAAGGAACTTCACGGAGACCGCGGGCGCAGATCTGCCCGCCACCGAGCGGGCCGCCTGGCAGAGGTTCACCGCCGGGGACGCCTACCGCCGGATCCAGACCGCCGAGGACAAGGTGCTCGCCGCGCCCGCCGGTCGTGATGCCGCGCAGGCAGTGCCCGCCGCCGACTGGGAACGAGCAGCGGACCACGTACGGAGCGAGCTGCGCACCATCGATACCACCGCCGGCCAACGCGCCGCCGACCGGGCGAATCCGCTCGCCCGAGGACTGTTCAGCCCGTCCGGAGCCGCAGTGCTCTTCGGCTGCGTCGCCGTCGCCGCCTCACTGGTGATCTCCGTGCGCATCGGTCGCGGACTCGTCGTCGAACTCGTCAGTCTCCGCAACAGCGCACTGGAGATCGCCCGCCGCAAACTGCCCCACGCCATGCAGCGGCTACGTGCGGGCGAGGAACTCGACATCGGGGCCGAGGCCCCGCAGGGCCCGGCCACCCACGACGAGATCGGCCAGGTCGGCGAGGCACTCGGCACAGTGCACCGGGCAGCCCTCAGCGCCGCCGTCGAACGAGCCGAACTCGCCGACGGCATCTCCGGAGTCTTCGTCAACCTCGCCCGGCGCAGCCAGGTGCTGGTCCACCGTCAGCTCAACCTCCTCGACGGCATGGAACGCCGCGCCGACGACCCCGACGAGCTGAGCGATCTCTTCCGGCTCGACCACCTCACCACCCGGATGCGACGGCACGCCGAGAGTCTGATCATCCTGTCCGGGGCGGCTCCGGGACGGGCCTGGCGGATGCCCGTACCGCTGACCAATGTCGTACGCGCCGCCGTCTCCGAGATCGAGGACTACGCCCGCGTGGAGGTACGGCAACTTCCCGACGCCGCGGTGAAGGGCACAGCCATCGCCGATCTCACCCACCTGCTGGCCGAACTCATCGAGAACGCGGCACAGTTCTCACCGCCCCACACCAAGGTGCGCATCAGCGGCGAGCCCGTGGGCAACGGCTACGCCCTGGAGATCGAGGACCGCGGCCTGGGCATGGGCAACGAACTCCTCGGCGAGGCAAACCGACGCATCGAACAGGCGGAGGCACTCGACCTCTTCGACAGCGACCGGCTCGGCCTCTTCGTCGTCAGCCGGCTCTCCGTACGCCACCACATCAAGGTTCAGCTGCGCACCTCCGCGTACGGCGGGACGACTGCGGTGGTTCTGCTGCCAACGGCACTGCTGCAGAACGCACTTCCGGCGGCCGAGGCGCCTGCCGCGCCGGGGAACACCTCGGTCGAGCGCCAGGAGGACCGGGACCGTCCGCCCTTCGGAACGGGACCCGGCCCCCGTGCGGTGAGGCCGCGGACCACCGCCTTCCCGGCGCCGGTACCGGCACCCGCGCTCGAGTCCCGCACGCAGCCTGCTGCCGCAGTCACCTTGCTGCGCGGGCGTCCGGGCGGAACGGACAAGCCCAAGGCCGTGGCCCACTCGGAAGAGCAGCCCGACGACGGCACCCTGCCGCGCCGAGTGCGGCAAGCCAGCCTCGTTCCGCAACTGCGCGAGGAGTCCCGCCCCGACGAACCGCCACACGGCGACCTGAACGACAAGGACCGTCTCCCGGAGCGCACCCCCGAGCAGGCGCGGGACCGCATGACCGCCTACCGCAACGGCTGGGTGCGCGGCGGCGGCACCGCCCCCGGCCCATCCTCGTCCCGCCCGGGCACCACCAACCCCCGTCCACGCAGCGAAGGAGACCATGCATGATCGCGAACGAGAGGACCGGGGTACGCCACACCTCGGGCGAACTCGACTGGCTGCTGGACGATTTGGTGACACGGGTCGGCGAGGTCCGTCATGCCGTCGTGCTCTCCGGCGACGGCCTCGCCGTGGGCGCCTCCAGCGCCCTGAGCCGCGAGGACGCCGAGCATCTGGCTGCCGTGGCCTCCGGATTCCACAGCCTGGCCAAGGGCGCGGGGCGCCATTTCCGGGCCGGGAACGTTCGCCAGACCATGGTCGAGATGGATGAGGGCTTTCTGTTCGTCGCGGCAGCGGGCGATGGATCCTGCCTCGCCGTACTCAGCACGGCCTTCGCCGACATCGGACTGGTCGCGTACGAGATGGCCCGGCTCGTCAAACGGGTGGGTGAGCATCTGCGCACCCCGCCGCGGTTCGCCGCACCCCCGTCGGCTGTCGGCTGAGAGAGCGGAGACGGCCGTGTCCATGACCGACGAGGGCCCAGGAGGCCCGGGCCCGCACGCACGTCCGGGCAGCCAGTGGTACGACGCCGAAGCCGGCCCGCTGGTCCGCCCGTACGCCGTGACGGGCGGCCGGACCGAACCGGGCCCCACCGGCGTGCAGTTCGATCTGATCGCACTCGTCACCTTCGACGACAATGCACCAAACGGCTCCGAGGAATCCTTGCTAGTGCCGGATCAGGCAACGTTTGCCCTGTCCACGACGGCGCGTAGGTGCCGGTTGTCGGCATTGCGGTTTCGCCAGATGATGTAGCGGCGGA
>NZ_JBIURV010000081.1:0-23111 GCF_044741025.1 Streptomyces sp. NPDC088246 | reverse complement strand
CGATCCACGGATGCATGTCCGGTCAACGAACCAGCACCCCGGCAGTCACCGTGCCCGGGAGAGGAACTACTTGCACCCCTCAAGCAACGGCATTGGGACACCGGCTGCAAATGGCGGGCTCTGCCTGCGAATTTCCCGCCATGGAGGACCGTTTGGGGCTTCATGGCCCGCTGGGCCGCCTGCTGGGTGATCGGACAGATCCGAGACCATCTGTCAGGCCGGATCCGCCGTGAGATGGGCAAAGGCCCCCGGGCGGTTGCGACCGTGATCGACTCCCAGAGCGTCAGAGCGGCCGAAACGGGGTGCCGGTAAGAATGCTGTCACCAGCCGCAAACGGCGAGGGTCACGTGCGGCGACGTGCGGCGGGGTCGCGTTCGGCGACGTGTCGGGCGACCGAGTCGACGCCGGGGCGGGCGTATCGCTCCAGGGAGCGGACGGAGGCGTGGCGGGAGCGGGCCAGCAGCATCGGGGTGGAGGTGCCGTCCTCGGCGTCGTGTGTCAGGGCACTGTGACGTAGCCGGTGGAGTGTCCACCCGTCCAGGTCCTCGATGTCCTCGGGTGAGGCGAGGGGGTTGGCCAGCAGGCGGGTGTTCTCCTCGAAGATCTCTTCGGCCCGGCGGTAGGAGAGCCGGGCCCGGCCGGTCTCCGGGCACACGTCCAGCGTCGGCGTCCCGGCGGGGGCCTTGCGGTCGGTGAGGAACAGCGGGCCGCGGGTGCGGCGGGCGATGAGGCGGGGCAGGAGCTGGGCGGTGCCGGACTGCCGGTGAATCCACTCGGTCGCGCCGCCCTTGGCGGTGATCCTGCCGCGCTTGTCCTGCGGGTACAGGTCTTCCACGTTCAGGCACAACACCTCATCTGCCCGTGCGGCACTTTCGTAGAGGAGCTTCCAGAACGTCTTCTCTCTGAGCCCGACGTCCAGGCGCCACAGGGCGGCGATCTGGTTCTCGGCCAGGGACTTGGTGCGGTCCGGCGGCGCCGGCCGCCGCTCGATACCGATCGTCGGGTCCCCGACGATCCAGCCCTGGCGCTGCCACCAGCCGATCGCCTTGCGTGCGATGGACAGCTCCCGGTTGACGGTGTCGGCGTCCATCGCGTCCGCCCGCGCCGCCGCCAGTTCGGCCAGGACCTCCGGCAGCGTCGGGTCGTCGATCGCAGCGACGGGGAAGACGGGCGGCTTCGCGCCCCGGCGGGCGGGTCCGGTCGGCGCGGGTTCGCCGGCGAGCATCCACCCCCATGTCGTGAGCGAGATCCGGTAGATCCGTGCGGATTGCTTCGCGATGCCCGCACCGGTGAGGTACCGCTCGACCGCCGCCGTGTACGACGAGGGCGGGGCGGACAGTGGCACAACCCGGGCGCGCGGCACACGCAACGCGCCCTGGCTCCCGAGTTCGGTCACTGGTTCGATCGCCATGCCCGTCCCGCCCTTCCGGTCCTGCCGCAGTAAATGCGTACACCTCACCTGCGGCGGCCGGAGAGTCCGCCGCAGGTCGCGAAGATCACCGTAGGGGCTCTGCCGCAGTAAATCCGGCATTTACTGCGGCACGACACGGACGACCGGCCAGTGGCCGGAAGTCTGATAAGCCACGCGGAATCAAAGCGGAACAGCTGCTACCGCCATCCGCTGTACCGTCGGCCCTTGCGCCGGGGCCGACCCCGAGCATCACGCAGTGCTACATGTCCGTTCGTCGTAGGCGTACGAGAACAGGGGCGAATACGCGAGAAAGTCAGCAGATCGGACCACCATGATCGGGTCATTGGTTAAGGAGGCACTTGACTATAGATGTGTACCGACTCATAGTTAAGGACATGCCTAACTATGGCGGATCGCTGGATCGGGTGTTCCAGGCGCTGGCGGA
Source organism: Streptomyces sp. NPDC088246 (assembly GCF_044741025.1). NCBI lineage: Bacteria > Bacillati > Actinomycetota > Actinomycetes > Kitasatosporales > Streptomycetaceae > Streptomyces > Streptomyces sp. NPDC088246. Next base: position 21,255 of record NZ_JBIURV010000081.1, on the reverse strand, counting down.
TGGAACGCGCCGGGCGATGGTGGAGCGCCTGATCCGCGGGCCGGTGTCGGTCAGCGAACTGGCCAGGCCACTGGAGATGTCGCTACCGGCGGTCATGCAGCACATCCAGGTGCTGGAAGCCTGCGGGCTGGTCAGATCCGAGAAGATCGGCCGCGTCCGCACCTGCCGCATCGAGCCGGACGTGCTGCGGACGGCCGAGGGCTGGCTTGCCGAGCAGCGCATGTCCTGGGAACGGCGCCTGGACCGGCTTGGCGACTACCTGCTCGTTGATCCCGGCACACCGGAGCAAGGGAGCTTGTGATGATCGACCGTTCTGTCACGCACGCCACGTTCACCCTCGAACGCCTCTACCCGGCCACGGCGGCCCGGGTGTTCGCCGCATGGGCCGACCCGAAGGCGAAGGCCCGCTGGTTCTCCACGCCCGACGCTGACCATGAGCTGGACTTCCGGGTCGGGGGCCGGGAGGCCAACCGCAGCCGTCCGGACAGCGGCCCATCGTTGACGTTCGAGTCGTTGTACCGCGACATCGTCCCGGACGAGCGCATCGTCTATACCTCTGTCCTGCACGTGGGGGAGGACCTCGCGGCGGCGTCGCTGACGACTGTGGCGTTCTGCCCGGCCGATGGGGGCACCCGACTGGTCCTCACCGAGCAGGGCACCTTCCTCGATGGCCGGGAGGAGCCCTCCTGGCGGGAGCTCGGCACCGGCGACTGGCTCGACGCGCTGGGCGTCGAGCTGGATGCGAAAGGGCACGAGTGAGCCCGCGGCCGTCCCCCTCGAAGTGGCGGGTGCTGGTGTTGCTGGGCACGGCGTTCTTCATGACCATCCTGGACGGCACCAGCCTGCTGACTGCCCTGCCGGCCATCGAGCGGGAGTTCCGGGCGCACGGCACCGCCGTCCAATGGGCGGTCACGGCCTACGCGCTGGCCTTTGCCGGCCTGCTGCTGTTGTGCGGCCGCGCCGCGGACCTGCTCGGCCGCCGCAGGGTCTTCCTGGCCGGAATGTCGCTGCGCGTGCTGGCCTCGCTGGGATGCGGGTTCGCCCCGTCGGTAGAGGCGCTGGTCGCAGCCCGCGCTTTGCAGGGTGTGTCGGCCGCCATCATCGCCCCCGCAGCCTTGTCCATGGTGATGAACGCCTTCGCCGAAGGCGCCGAGCGGAACAGGGCACTGGGAATCTGGGGCGGGATCGGAGGATTCGGTGCCACCGCCGGGCTGCTGCTGGGCGGCCTCATCACCGATACGCTCGGCTGGCAGTGGGTCTTCTGGATCAACGTCCCGGTCGGGGCGGTGGTGCTGGTCCTCGCGCCGGTGATGCTGATCGAGAGCCGGAACCAGGCGCGTGTCCGCTCCCTCGACCTGGCCGGGGCGTTGACGGTCACTTCGGCGCTCGTGCTGTTCGTCTACGCCATCACCAGCGTCCCTGACGTCGGGTGGTCCAGCCACCACGTCCTCGGGCCACTGGCGGGTGCGATGGCGCTGACCGGCTTGTTTGTCGTGATCGAACGGCGGTCCAAGGCGCCGCTGGTGCCGTTCGGGGTCCTGCGGTCGCGTTCCCTGGTCGGCGGCGACCTCCTGCTCCTCGTCACGGGCATGGCGGTCGACGGCATGCTCATCGTCCTCACCGCCCACGCACAGTCGGTGCTCGGCTGGTCGCCCGTGCGGTTCGGCCTCACGGCCGGAGTGATGACCGTGGCGGCCGTGGTCGGCGCTCTGGCCTGCCAGCGGGTTGTGACCAGGGTCGGCGTGCGTCCGGTCGCGACCGTCGGCACTGCCCTGCTCGGCGGAGCCTGCCTGCTGCTCACCCGGGTGGTGTCCGAGCACAGCTCACCGGAACTCCTGACTTTTGCCCTGCTGGTCTTCGGGGCGGGTATGGGCACCGCCACCGTCTGTGCGCAGATCGCCGCGTTCACTGGTGTCGCCGAACGGCACTCCGGTCTGGCCGCCGGACTCGCCGATACCTGCTTCGCCGTCGGCACCGCCCTCGGCGTAGCCATCGCCGGCAGCGTTGTCGCCGCGCACGCACCCACGCCTGGGACCGCCGCGCCGCAGACGCTGGTTCCCGGTCATCAGGCCGCGTTCGGCGTGGTCGGCCTCGTCGCGGCACTGGGCGCGGTCATCGCTCTGGCCATGCTCGGCAAGCGATCGGCACCGGTCACCAAGGAGACCGCGGCGCCTCCCGTTGACCAGATCGTGGCCGACCGCATTCCCGCCTGACCCATTGAGGAGCTTCCATGTCCGACCGTGACCCGGTTGCCGAGCTCGGCCCCTTCAGCGACTCCGGCGCCGACGCGACCCCCTGGCCGACCGCCCTGCGTGAGCTCCAGCGGGCGCGACTGTTCTGGCTGTCCACCGTCCGCCCCGACGGCCGGCCCCACGTGACACCTTTGCTGGCCGTCTGGACCGGCGGCGCCCTGTACTTCGCCACCGGCGACCAAGAGCGCAAGGCGCGTAACCTCCACGGCAACCACCACTGCGTCATGACAACCGGCACGAACGTCCTGGACGGTCTCGACATCACCATCGAGGGACGTGCCGAGTTGGTGCGCGACCCGACTGAACGCAGCACCACCGCCGACGCCTACGAGGGCAAGTACGGCGACCTGCTGACGAGCCCGGACGGCACCTGGCACGGCCTCGGTGACACCATCCGCTCCGGCAAGGTCCTGCTGTACCGCATCGGCCCGGAGGCCGGATTCGCCTTCGGAAAGGGCGAGGCGTACAGCCAGACCCGCTACCGCTTCCAGCACTGACCGTTGGATTTCACGGCCGCGTGTCAGGCGGCCGAGCACCGGCCACCATCGCAGAATGAGGATGTCGGGCTCGCTCTCGCGCATCCAGCACGACGTGCGCAGACCGCTCCGGCGGACCTGGCGGTTGGTCCAGAAGGCGGGTTGGACGCCGGACCGGTGGGACTCTCGGCCACTGTCCGGCAGGCGCCACCACGCGGGCGAGGTCAGCACGGTGACCCAGGCACGGGCCCGGGGCAGCCACGGTGTCGGGGTCGCGCCGTGGGAGACGCGGGCGCGGCCCGCGCGCAGTGCCGTACAGGCGCAGGTTCATGCGTTCTCCACGGTGGATCGCGTGGTCTGGTCGGCCGGGGCCCGGGGGCCCGGTACGGCGGCTGCGGCGAGGTCGAGGCGGGCGCCCATATCGAGGTTCACCTCACCGTATGGCCGGACATGGGACCAGAAGAGCGGGGTCAGGCCCCGCCGGTCAGCGGGCGTGAGCAGGTCCGCCCACTCCGGTTCGCCGAGGATGTCCTGGAGCATCAGAGTGTTCACGTAGACCAGGGCCGATTGCAGAATCCGTAGGCACAGCACGAACATCTCCTGCTCGTCGCGCCGGTTCGAGGCGATCTCGCCGCCCTTGCCGTAGGCGATCACACTGTTCGCGCCGTTGGAGGACTCCATCACGTTCAGGCCCTCCTCGATCTCCCGCTGAAGGTCCCGAAGCCGCAGGTAGCGAGCCACGAAGATGGTCTTCTGAGCACGGCCGACCTCCAGCATCGCCGCGTAGGTGGGGTGGGAGGCGTTGCGGGTGAAGGCCGCAGGATCGCCTCGGTGGACGCGGTCCGGGTCCGGATCGCGGTCGCGTACTTGATCATCTGGTCGTACTGCTGGGCGATGAGTTCCCAGCGGATGGGGCGGGTCAGCGCCGGAGTCAGCTGCGGGTAGGCGTCCGGTTCGCCGGCCACCGGCCGGTACAGCTTCACCTTGTTGATCCGCTTGATCCTCGGCAGCAGGTCGAAGTTCAGCAGCCTCGTGACGCCGAACCCGATTTCCGACTGGCCATGCGAGTCCGTGTAGTTGGCCTCCACGTCCGTGGTGGTGCCGTGCCGCATCGCGCCCTCGATCATCGCGGCGACCTCGGAGGCGGTGCAGTTGATCAGCTGGGAATGGATGGCCAGGGACTTCTTCTCCACATGCCAGCAGATGAGCACCCCGCGGCCGCCGTAGCGCGAGTGCCACTCCGTGAACAGATTCTGGTCGTAGGCGCGCACGTGCGTGGAGTCGGAGGCGACCGCGGTCGAGCCCTGGCCCCACAACTCGGCGCTGCGGGCGGCGAAGGTGGCGTTCGCAATCTGGACGGCGATGGCACGGGCCGACTCCGCCGACAGGTACCGGCGCCGCACGTAGCGAAGCTCGTCCTCGGTGTGGCCGTGGCCGCCGGACGCCACGGCCTTGATCCCGGTGTTCGTCCCGTACGCGTAGATGACCAGGAGTAGGCGCTCGGCGAGAACCTCCGGGGAGAGGCTGCCGCCGCCGGAGACGGAGGTGACCGCGTCCAGGCAGCCGGTCCGCAGCACCGCTTCCTTGAGCATGTCGACGAGCGGCACGATGCCCCACCGGCGCTGTACCTCGGCCTTGATCCTGTGCAGGTTGCGCGGCTCGGGCTGGGCCTCGGCCGCTGTGAGCCGGATCGCCCCGGACTTCCGCTCGGCGATGTCCAGCCAGGACAGCTTCGGCATCTGGTCGTTGAGCAGGGTCGGTTCGGCCGTCATCTGCTCGCGCAGCTCGTCGACGAACACCGCGGCGTCCAGCGGCTTGCGCAGCTCCCGGTAGTTCTCCTCCCGCCGGGCCTCGAAGTCCTGCGGCAGGTCCTCATCCGGGTGCGCCACTTGTCGGCGCCGACCACCCAGATCTCCTTGCACTTGAGCTGATCGCGCAGAGCCTGGAAGGCGACGACCTCGTAGACCATGCGCACCACCCGGCGACGGCCCCGCTTGTCGGTGCGGTGCACGACCTCCGCCCAGTCCCCGCCCATCGCCTTGTGGACCGGCACCGTCTCGCCCAGCGGGTAGTACGTCGTGTTCCCCGCGTTCGCGTACCGGGCCACCAGCGCCAGGGCCTCGATCACCGGCCGGTGCGTGTGGTTGGAGGAACGGAACTCCAGCACGTCCAGCAGCTTGATCAGCCCGCGCCGGTAGTGGTTGGTGTACGACGCCTTCAGCGTCGTCTGCACCGTCCGTCGGTAGACCGGCCCGCGGGTCTTGAACTCGTACACCAGCTCCCGCAGCGTCGCCTCGCCCCCGGACACCGCCGGGAACACGACCTGCCGTACGGTCCCCTCCGGGGGTCGAGCGACGCCTCGGCGAGCTTGAAGAGGATGTTCTCCTTGCCCGACACCTTCTTGAACGCGTTGATCAGCTGCTCGGTGACCTTCTTCTCCGCCCTCGCCCCGATCCGGTGCACCGTAGAGATCAGCAGCTCTACCAGTGTGTCGGTGATCTCCCGTTCCCGCTCGTGCAGCAAGGCGGCCAGCAAGGTCACCCGTAGCGGTACCGGGTGCGTCCGCAGGCGGGAAGGCGATTCCGCGGGCTCGGGCAGACGCTGCGCGACTGCGGCCTGAAGGAGCACGAAGAGGGCGGCATCTACAGCACCATGACGAACGGCAACGACCTCCGGCTCGAAGTCGGCGTGCGGCGCTGGGGAGCATGGGTCGGGGTGATCGAGGTGCAGTACAGATCCTGACCCGCAAGGACAGCGCCCGCCCCATGCCCGGGAGTGGTCACCAGAAGGCCTGCTCAGCCCCCCCGCGGCGCCCACCGACGTCGAGGCTGGCTTTGCAGGTGAGTACTGGTTCTGGCCCAAGCTTCCTCGGTCCGCGCCCCGAACACGCCATCCACACTCGACGCCTAACCGTGAGCATTCAACGCACCCTGCAGACTCCGCACGGCCTCCCCGAGCGTACCGAGGCGCGGAACAGGCTTCGCGACAGAAGAGCGTGCCGCCTCGGCGGTCCGACGGCACCGGTTCGAGGTGCGTCTCGCATCGGCGTTCCGCCGGCCCAGCGGAGACGGACGGTTCACCGGTTCAGGTATTCGCCTGCCGGACCTGGTACGGCTCGGGCAAGGTCGTGGGTGAGCTGGCCGGGTCCGCGACGGGGGCTGAGCTTGCGGTGCGCCGCCGCCGGGCCGGTCCGAGTGTCACCGGTGGTCCAACCGGTGGGGGAGGAGTTCGTCATGTGGGACACCGAGGAGTTCGGCAGAGAGCATGAGGGGCGGGCGGCCCGGGGTTCTGCTGGCCGATGGCACGGAGCCGGGCCCTGTGTATTTCGATGCCGGGAGCGGGCCGACGGTGCACCGGAGCGTTGACTGGTGGGTCTACGACGGCACGCTCGGCGCCCCGCTCACCACCGAACTGCGCGGTGCGTGCTCCTGTGGCTGGCGCGGCAGCACCCGCTACCCGCTCGACTGGGAGACCGTCGACCGTCGGCGCCCGTACCTGGCCGACACCAGCGGACCGGAAGGCGACTGGGACAGCCACATCACCGAGGTACGAGCCCGCACGATGCCCGTGCCCGCGGACCTCACCGCCCTCCTCGATCAGGTTGGGACGCGCCTCACTGCTCTGGTTGCCGATGAACCGCTGGCTGCACTCCGGGCCGTCGCCGCCCTGGAACGCCTTACCGAGCGGGTGGCGACCGACGCCGCGTTCAGCCTCGACACCGTGGACGGGACGCGGTGGGACACCGGCGCTCAGGCGCTCGGGATCAGCGAACAGGCCGCCCGCTCCCGCCTGACCCGCTACGCCCTCCGCCGCTGATCCTGGAGATCGGGCCGGCCAGCCCGGGTGCCGGCCGGCCCGAACTCCCGTATGGGGTTGCTGCATTCATGCGGCGGTGACGGGGCGACGGCGGGTATCCGCGTACACCGTGCCCTGACTCTCCCCGGCCGCCCGCTCGTGACCGCAGGCGGCGCCTGTCACACGGTGGCTGGCTGGGGCACTTCGAGGGCGTCGGCCACCTTGCGCGCCATCTCCGCGATGCGGGGAGGGAGGTAGCTGTCCCGGGCGTCGACGTCGTCGCACTGCTTGGCGCGCAGTCCGTGAAGGCACGCCTCCGTGAACAGCTTCTGCGGGTCGTCCTCAGGCCGCTGCGCCGCCTCGGCATGCCTGGTTGTGTACGTGAGTTGCGGTTCTGGCAGACGTTCCGTGAAAGATCTAGCCGGCTTTCGCCAGCAGGAGGCGCGCGCGTCATGTGAGCTGCGCGGACCACGCGTCACAAGGGACCGGTGATGCCAGACCCAGGATCGCTCACGGAATGTGTGCCAGAACCGCTTCTGCGGCAGGACGTCTCCCGCCGCGTTGGCCCGGCGCTCCAGCTGCCGTTAGCTCAGATCTGCCCACACACGTAACTGCCGTATTGCTGCCACGAACTGGGCGGGGTCCGTCACATCGGGCGGCGGGGGTAAACCGTCGTCTGCCTTCGCACCCCTGAGATGGCTGTTGCAAATGGTGAGTCTGCGGTAACAGACGAGGCCATTGCTGGTCTCCGCCAGCTGTGTGAAAGTCTGACCCGATGCATGCTGATCTTGTCGACTGGCCGTCGATCGCCGCCGACGACTTCCCCCTCCCCGATGACATGCCCGCTTCGCAGCTCGTCGGCGAGTTGTTGGCCATGCTGGTCTCGCCAGACCCTGAGATCCGTGACGACTACGCCTACACCGCTGCTTCCCGCTGGATCACGGGAGGACATTTCGACGAAATCCTGGAGGCGCTCGGCGACACCGCCGCCAGCCGATTCACCCACCCCGAGGTTCAGGCCCGGACCTTCGCACCGCTGATTCTCTGCTCCGTTCTGACGCGCGGACACGCCGTCCCCGGCCTCATACCGGAGGAGGCTGCGGAACGCTGGTACGCCGGATTCTCGGCCTGGTATCCGGCCGAGCAGGACACTCGCGGCTGGGACGACTCCCTGGGCTGGCTGCACGCCGTCGCACACGGCGCCGACGCTACTGCTGTGTTCGCGAAGGCCCTGCCCGACCGCCGCACTGAACTCCTTGAACTGTGTGCCCGCAGGATGACAGCCGCGCAAGTCGACTACCGTTACGCGCAATTGGAGGAGGCGCGGCTTGCCCGTGCGCTCACGCGTATCCTCCAGGCTCCCGGCCTGAAGCGCGAGCAGGCTACCGGCTGGCTGACCGTGGTTGCGCAGGCCCTGGACGGCGGGGGTCCCGGGCCCCTTCCGATTTGGGCGTTCAACACCTTTGCCACCCTCCAGTCCCTCCATCTGCACCTGGCTCGAGGCCTCGCCGACGAAGGCGTCCCGCCGCATGCCGAGGCTGTAGCCGCCCGTACCGCCGATCTCCTCCGCCTGCCCTACTACTGGCTCGCCTGACACGAGGCAGCTCCAGCGTCACGGACCCTTCCCTGGCTGCACATGACCTTCGACGTTGTTGTGCCAGGTCAGTCGGCGGTAGCCGATGAGGCTGCGGCGATGCCGATGAAAGCGAGGACGGCTTCGCGCAGCACACCGACCGTGCGTATGTCATGGGTGGCGGCTTCCTCGTCTTCGCCCGCGGATTCCTCTGGCTGACCCAAGTGCGTACCGACTCCGCCCTCTGGTGCACGCTTGCCGGTGCCTGCGTGCATGCGGGCGGTCCGGTCGCCGCGATGACCCTCGGCAATGAACTCGCTCTCGGCGCGGCCCCGCCGGAGCGCGCGGCCCCGGCCGCGACAGTGCTTGAGTCGGGCCAGGAGCTGGGCGGAGCCCTGGGCATGGCGATCCTCGGCTCCATCGGCGCGGCGGTCTACAGCCGGGACATGGCCGACGCCCTGCCGCCCGGTGTGCCACACGCCGACGCGGTACGAGAAACCCTGGGCGGCGCGACAGCGGTGGCGGACCGACTTCCGGCCAGAACGGCGGACACCGTGCTGACGGCCGCGCGCGACGCATTCACCCACGGGATGGGCCTCGCTGCGGTCGGCACGGCCGTCGTCATGGCCGGAGCGAGCCTCTTCTCACTCTCACTGCTGAGGGGCGCGGGCAAGACGAAGGGCTCGACAGAGCCGTCCGCCGAATCGAAGCCTGCGGCGCTCGTCCAGATCATCTACATGATCGATTTCAAGGGATCGGCTGCACGCATGGGCCGAGGGAGTCCAAAGCCCCTTTTGTGACAGCGGACTTGGAATCCCTCGCCACCGCGCTGTATGTGAAGACCGACGACCTGCTGAATGACTCACCACATCTCGCACCGCGGAGGCCTGCCGTAGGGATCGCGCCGCAGCTCGCCGAGGAGCTGGTCACACTGGTGATGATGCAGATCATGCTCGGCTTCACCTCCGAGGCCAAATGGCCCGACACGCCCGCGCTGGGCGGCCCGGCGGTCATGGCCGTTGCGCCGATCCACCGGCCGCGTCAACGCGTGGATCGGGCGCCCGGACGGAACCTCCGTCCGGGCGCCCGATCCGTGGTGATCAGTGGCGCAGGTCGAGACGGTGCACGCCGCCGTCGACGGTGCCGACGTAGAGCGTGCGGCCGTCGGGGCTCGCGGCCAGTTTGGTGGTGTCGGTGTTCTGCAGACCGGTTGAGATGTTGTGCCAGCTCAGACCGTGGTCGGTGCTGCGCAGTACGCCGCGGCCGCCTTGCAGGAGGCCGCTGGCCCCGGACCTGGTCGTGGCCGCGTAGAGCGTGTCCTTGACCCGGAGCAGGTCGGAGACATGGATCGCGAGAGCGCCGGTGTCCGCGGTGCGGAAGGTCCGGCCGCCGTCGGTGCTGACGCGGACGCTCTCGCCGCCGACGACGAGACGCCGTCCGTCGAGGTCGATCGCGGTCACCGGGCCATCAGCGACTTTGGTGACGGTCACCCCGCCGTCGTCGGACCGGTAGAGGCCGGCGGTGTTGCCGAGCCACAGGCGCAGCGGATTTGCGGGGTCGCCCGCGATGGTGTCGAAGGAGCGCTCGTGGTAGAGGTTCTTCCACGTCGCGCCGCCGTCACTGGTGGCGAACAGCCCCTGGCCCAAAAGGCTTCGGAAGCTGACCATGACCCGGTTCGGGTCGGCGGGGTGGACCAGGAGCGCCGTCGGCACCTCCGCCGAACTGCCCCTCTTCTCCCAGGTGGCACCGCCGTCGCCGCTGCGCTCGACGGTGAATGAGCCGAACGCGGTGCGCCGCACCTTCCAGATCACCTTCGGATCCTTGGCCGACACGGCAAGTTGCGGGACAGTCACGCCCCTCATGCCCTCGCCGCCCGACCGGCCCCATTCCGGGCTCGCGACGGGAAGGGCGGTGCGGTAGACCGAGCTGTCGGTGGCGGCGAGCAGGTGGCCGTCACTGACAGCGAGATCGTTGACGGTCAGTCCCTGGACGCCGATCCGCCGATATCCGGTGCCGTCCGCGGCACCCCGGTAGAGACCGTCCTGCTCGCTGGAGACGGTGACGGAACCGTCGGCCCAACGGTCGTAGTCCATCGGTAGCGCTGCGCGCGACGGCGCGGCGACCGTGGTCCACGTCCGACCGTGGTCGCGGCTGAGACGGCCGCTGCCGGACAGCGTGCTCAGGTACAGGTCGTCACCCGAGATGGTCAGGCGGAGGCCGCCGTCCGTCATGGACAGCAGGGTGGTCCAGGTCTTCCCGCCGTCACGGGAACCGACAACTCCCCGGCCCGGGACATACACCGCCACGACCGAGGAGTCGGCGGCCAGCCCGCCGACGCCCCCGCCGGACGGGGCGAAGAGCAGGCGTGCCTCGCCGGGGTTGCCCGAGCCGATGCCGGAGCGGGCCCAGACACCGTGATACGTCGTCATGTAGAGGGTGTCACCGGTGACGGCGGCGGCGGTGATGGCGCCGGTCACACCGGTCGGATACGTCGTCCAGTGGTCACCCGCGTCCGTGCTGACCAGCAGTGCGTCCGAGGTGACCGCGACGAGGGTGCGGGTCCGTTCATCGGCGGCGAGCGCCGCGATGCGGGTGTCCGGGACGTCGAGCGTGCGCCAGGTCCGCCCGTTGTCATCGGTGCGCAGGATGGCGCCCCGGCGACTGCCGTCGTGAACGCTGTTCACGGCGTACCACCAGCGGTCGGGATTCTTCGCGTCCACCACGAGCGGACCCGTGCCGTCCGCGACGGGCAGTCGGCCCAACTGGCGCCAGGAGGCACCGTTGTCGGTGGTCAGCCAGGGAGCCGCCTTCTGGTACTGGGTGAGGACGGCCTGCTTCGGCCGGCTCGGCGAGAGGGCGACCGAACCGGCCTCGCTGTTGGGGCCGACCGGCTCCCAGCGGTCCCCGCGGCTGTCGACCGGGGTGACCTCGAAGGCGCCGGCTCCGGTGAGCCGCTGCCCGGTGCCGGCGGTGCCGTGTACCGAGACCCGGTAGGCGCCGGCCACGCTGCCGGTCACCTCGGCCCGGTAGTAGCCGCTGGCGGGATCGAGCGTGGAAGTGACGTCGACGGCCTTGCCGCGCGGCGGGGTGACGGTGACGACCGGCGGTGCGGCCAGCCGGGTCGGCGGGGCGATGTGCACGGTCGAGTGACCGTCGCTCGGGTCGGGTGCGGCTTGGACGGCCAGATACCGGACGGCGAGCAGGTAGGGCACCCCGATCGCCGGTCCCCGGTCGGGCGTCGCCGTGAGACGGCCGCTGATCTCGGTGTCGGCCGCCGGCCGGGCGACGCGCAGCGAGACCGTGACGGTCGCGGTCCCCCCGGCCGGTACGGTGACCCGCTTCGCCGAGACCGTGGCCGGACCGTCGGTCCGCAGTGAGGTCGCGACCGGCCGCTTGCCGGAGTTCCGCAGCGTCACCTTCGCGATGCCGCCGACGTGACGCCGGGACAGATCGGCGAGTCCGAACGACACCGACGCAGGCGAGGCGCTGACCGTGGCCGAGGCGGCCGCAGCCACATCGAGCCGGCCCGAGCCCTGCGTTGTGGGCCCGGTGTCGCTCAGCGGCTTCGCGGTGCCGACCAACGCGGCCTTGATCTCGGCAGGCGCCCGGCCGGGATACAGCTGGCGCAGCAGGGCCGCGGCGCCGGCGACGTGCGGGGCTGCCATCGACGTGCCCGACATGCGGTACTGGCCGGGCCCGTACAGAGACTTGGGCACAGTGGAGCGGATCTCCACGCCCGGTGCGACCAGATCGGGCTTCAGACCGAAGCCCTGTGTGGGACCGCGTGAGGAGAACGAGGCGATCCGGTCGGTCGTGTCGGTGCCCCGCAGCGTCACCGAGACCTTCCCGGCGGCGAGCCGGGAGCTCAGCTCCGTGTACTGGGTCGAGTCGATGCCCATGACCACCAGGTGGTCCATGCGCAGCGAGTCGCCGGAGGCATCGATCCGCGCGGGCGATGACGGCACCTGGGCCACTCCAGGCTCAGGGTTCACCTCCGGCGGCCGGACCTCGCCCGGTGCTCCGGCGACGAACACCGGGCCGTCGTTGGAGGGCAGGCCGGCCAGCACGGCGATCGCGCCGCGCTTCTCCGCCTCCTGCGCCCATTCCACGGCGCTCGCCGTCAGGTACCGGGCGTCGGAGGCGATGAGCATCTGCGCCCGTACGATCTTTCCGCGTACGTCGCCGACCCGCTTCCAGTCCTCGGAGGTGCCCTCGCCGACATCGACGAGCGGCGCCGTGACGGGGTGCTCCGGCGGGTTCGCGGACAGGATGCCGCGGTAGGTCTGGATCAACTCGGGTTTCCTGCCGGCCAGATAGGCGCTGGGCAGCCGCAGATTGCTTGTCGACGCGCCGACCGCGACCACGCCGTCGGCCGTTGCGGGGCTGCTGACCGTACCCGTGCCCGGTCCGTCGTTGCCGGCCGCGGCGACCACGACCACACCGGCTTGTACGGCCGCGGTCGCGGCGCGGCCCAGCGGGTCGGTGCCGTCGTCGGGGCTGCCGAGGCTCATGTTGATGACATCGGCGCGGTGCGGGTTGGCCGGATCGGAGGCCGCCTCGATTCCGGCGATGATGTCCGACGTGTAGCCGGAGCCGTCGGCGTCCATCACCTTGTAGGCCAGCAGATTCGCGCCGGGAGCCACGCCGGTGACGCCGCCCTTCTCAGCCGCCTTGCCCGCGATGATGCCGGCGACGTGGGTGCCGTGGCCGTTGTCGTCCATCGGGTCCTCGTCACCGTTGACGAAGTCGTGCCCGCCTACGACCTTGTGCCCCTTGCCGAGTCCGCCGCCCAGGTCGGGGTGGGTGTAGTCCACGCCGCTGTCCAGGATCGCGACGGTGGTCCCCTTGCCGGTGACGCGGCTTCCGGCCGGGTCCTTGCGCTGCCAGACGCCGGGTGCGCCGATCAGCGGCACGCTCACGTCCGTCTTCGTCAGCACCCGGGTGTCGGGGCGGACGGCGGTGACGCCCGGCAGCGAGGACAGCCGCCCCACCTCGGACGCGGGCACCGTCATTGCCACGGCATCGATGAGCAGACCCAGTTTGCGGGTCGCCGAAAGGTGCAGCCCGGCGCTCTTCGCCGAGCCGAGGAACGTCTCCTGCCGCGCGTCGAGCGCGCGGCGGGCGGCGCCGACGCCGCGGGCGGCCTCGGCGGACAGCAGCGATCCACCGGGCGCGGCGGTGACCGCTGGGTTCCCGGACAGTTCGACGAGCACTCGTTGCGACGGGTCGGGCGTGGACGCGTTGGCGGCACCCGGTATCGCCGCCAACGTGCCGGCGAGAACAACGGCGGCGAGGGCGGCATGACGCGATCTTCGTGACTTCATTGCCATGCGTAAAAGTCCTAGTGGTGACAGCACTTGCCGCACAACTGATCTTCGTGGCCCATTGCTGCCGCTGGCACAATTGGGCCACCATCCGTCCATGACTCCCGAGACACCGCAACTCACGGCGGCAGGCATCGATCCGTTCGACGAGAGCGTCTACCGCGCCGTCCTGACCCGGCGGACGGCAGCGCCTGCCGAACTCACCGCGGATCTCGACTGTTCGGCCGAGCGCGTTGCCAGGGCGCTGGACCGGCTCCGCGACCACGGGCTGGTCGGCCGGCTCGCCGGCTCCCGCCGCCGGTACGCCGCGATCGAGCCGGGCGCCGCCGTCGAGGCGCTGGTGCGGGCCAGAAGCAATGAGCTGGAGCGGGTCCGTTCGGCGGCCGACGAGCTGTCCCGGCTGTTCGCCGCCGCGCGCACCGGCGCGACCTATGAGGACGAGGTGGAGATCACCACCGGCAGCGAGGCGCTCGGCCGCTGGTTCGTCCGCCTTCAGCAGGAGGCCCACGAGGACGTGATGACCCTGGACCGGCCGCCGTACGCCCTGACCACCTCCAACCCGGTGGAGGCGACGGCACTCGGCCGCGGCGTACGGTACCGCGCGGTCTACGCCCCCGAGGCCCTGGAATGGCCGGGCGTCCTCGACGACATCCGCGAGCTGGTCCGGCAGGGCGAACAGGCCCGCGTCCTGCCCGGCCTGGGCATCAAACTCGCCATCGCCGACCGCAAGCTCGCCCTGATGCCGCTCTCCCTCGACCTCAACGACGTCCGCGCCGCGGTGATCCGCCCGTCCACCCTGCTCGATGCCCTCACCGGCTACTGGGAGATGTGCTGGAAGCAGGCCCTGCCCCTCAACGCCCCGGCCGAGGACCCCCTCGGCGAGGAGGACCGACTCGTCCTCACCCTCCTGGTCAGCGGCCTCAAGGACGAGGCGATAGCCCGCCAGCTCGGCTGGTCCGTCCGCACCATGCGCCGCCGCATCAGCCGCCTGCACGACCTCCTTGGCGCCGCCAACCGCTTCCAGGCCGGAGTGATCGCGGCCCGCCGCGGCTGGTTGTGAGACAGCACGCCGGCGGCAGGTGGGGCGGCAATGAGTGGATCTGGTGTCGGCGCGCGTTCCATGCCTGCACAATTCGCGCAGGACGGCGGCCACCAGGTCGGCCTCGTCCGCCTCGAGCGCTGACCGCTGGCACACCCTGCGCACATGGGGCTCTCCTTCGCAGACCCCACGCCCGTTTCCACCGCGCGGGCACTGCGCACCCGAAGCCTCCGGTCGAGGTCAGCGAGATGTCAGGAGTCGTACTCGCTCCGGGCATCGTTCGCCTGACGTACTTCGCCGACGACAGAGGGCGCCGAGCATGGCGGACCGAGCGACGGGCGGCCCGCCACCCGCGGACCACTACGCATAGTCAACAAAGCACCTCTGCTTGGCTTCACCCCTACCCTGGACGCGAGCAACCGTGGCTCGGCGCAGAGTCAGGACTGGAGCGCAGGCCACTTCACCGTGATCAGGCGTGGGTTTCCCGGCCGGAGTCATTCGTCTCCTCCAGTGAGAGGAAGCCAACGGACCGGTAGAACGCTCTGCTTCGCGTGCAGCCGCGATCCGGGTGCGCCGCTCCCGGCGTCCTGACCTGGAGCGACCGGCAGCAGTCCGCTCCTGCGTTCGTCGAGGGAGGTGGCCGAACCCAGGAGAGGTCCTTGCGCGGCAATGTGCACATCGTTTCGTACTGGCGTAACGACCCATCTGGGGCTTGCTCGTCCCACGAGTCCGGCTGACGGTCGAAGGCGACATGGCCCAGTCGTTCGTAGAGCGCCCGGGCCCGGGGGTTGTTCTCCTCCACGCCGAGCTCGGCCTGCCACAGACCGCGGTTCCTGATGCGTTGCTCCGCTGCGTTGCTCCGCTGCGTCGACGAGGGGTGCCGATCCCACAGGACTGCAATGCGGGATGGACCGCAAGCTGCCACAGAGTGCCGACATTCTCCTTGACGCGGTAGTCGATCCCACCCTTCGCCACGGGAATACCGGTTGCAGAGCAATCCGCAAGGTGGTCGACCGCTCCGAGCCGGGCGCGCTCCAACTGCTCCGCGACGCAGCCCAAGTGCTGTTCAGGCCCTGACCACCCGCGCGACGTCAGGTCCGCATGCACCAGATCGCGCGCAGACACCTTCAACACAACATCCAACATCCCCACCGCCTCCGGCAGCCGGCATCCAGACCGGTCACCAGGGAACCAACGCCATTTCTCATCTGCGCTCCTGGCTGGTCACGACGCCAGGCCCAATGGCATACACCCCCTTGGCCGCTGGGTGTGTGTCTAAAGTGGATCAAGTAGTGGCTGGCTCGGCGGATCACGGGGCAACGCGTAGTCTCAGGCCCTGATCGCTGCGCTTGGAGAACTCGTATGAGCTTGAATCCGGTACCCATCGACCGTGAGGCGGCCGCCGGAGCTGTCCTGCTGACCGGCATCCCTGGGAGTGGGAAGTCCACGGTGGCTGCTGCGCTGGCCGGCCGGCTCCGGATGTCGGCCCATATTGAGGTGGACGCACTCCAGTTGATGATCGTCAGCGGTGGGCAATGGCCCTCGTCGGCCGAAAACGCGGAAGCAGACCGGCAGATCTTCCTGCGGGCTCGCAACGCGTGCCTTCTGGCGGAAAGCTTCGCGCGGGCGAGTTTCATCCCCGTACTCGATGATGTTGTGGTCCGCCATGCCCACCTTGACTTCTATCGCACGACGCTGGCGGCAGTGCCGCTCCACATCGTCATCCTGGCTCCCGGACCGGCGGTCGCGTGGCAGCGCAACCAGGCGCGGGAGAAGGTCTTGACCACGGACTGGTCGCCCCTGGATGAGGCGATGCGCTCCGAGCTCGGGCAGCAGGGAACCTGGATCGACAACAGTGCGCTGACGGTTGAAGAGACAGTCGAGGCGATCCTGTCCGTGACCGGTCTGGCGTCCGTTCCCGAAGGCGATCAACCTCTGCAGTGATCGCCAGGTGGCGCGTGGAGATCTGACGGATACCCAGTGGGCCCGGTTGGCGCCGTTGTTGCCCGGGGGCAAGAAGCTGGGACGTTCCACCGATATGGATGAGGCGGCAGCTGATCGACGACATACGGTTTCGGACCCGCACTGGCGTCCCGTGGCGGGGCGTCCCGGAGCGGTACAGCCCCTGGGGCCGGGTCTAACATTCGTTCCGCCGGTGGCAACGGGACGGTACCTGGCAGAGGATCTTCATCGAACTGCAGGCCCGGGCGGATGCCATGGAACTCATCAGCTGGGACATCGACGTCGGCTCCACCGTGTGCTGAGGCTCACCAGCACGCCGCCGGAGCGCGGAAAAAAGGGGTCTTCAGAAGGAGCCGCCCGGCGGCGTCGGCACCGAGCCGGACGACCACGGCCTCGGACGCTCTCGCGGGCACCAGGCGCCGTCCGACAGCGGGGTGGCCCCGCTGATCGTGGGCCGGGCGGTCTCCTCGGCTGTCACCCTGGCCGCAGCAGGGCTGATGTACCGCAAGCTCGGATCCGGGCGCCCCGCCTACGCGATGTCGGCAGCCGCAGGTGTGCTGGACTCCGTGGCGAACCTGCTGTTCCTGCTCGCTGCCCACAGCGGGGGCCTCGCCGTCGTCGCCGTGATCAAGGCCCTCTACCCGGCCGGCACCGTCCTGCTCGCCCGCAGTGTGCTCCCCGAACGCATCCACCGCGGCCGGCTCGTCGGCGTGGGTACCGCCGCCGTCGCGGTCAGCCTCCTCGCCCCTACTTGAGCAAGCCGCGCCACCCACCACGCCACCGCTTCGCAAGGAGACCAGCATGTTCGTCCAGCCCTGGGACACCGGCCTGGACGAAGCCGAATGGCAGACCTGGGTCGCCGAAGGACACGACTTCGCAATCCTGAGCGTCAACGCCCTGCACGGCCACCCGCCCATCGCCGTACCCACCCACTTCACCAGCGGCGGACCCCGCCTCGTGGTCCACCTCGCCCGGCCCGACCCGGTCTGGAAGGCGATCGAGCACGACCCCAACGTCGTCCTCACCGTCACCGGCGACTACGCCTTCATCCCCGGCCCCTGGCGCGCCAAGGCCAGCACCCCGCCCGCCGACGGCGTCCCCACCAGCTACTACACGGCCTTCCAGTTCACCTGCCGCGCCCACATCGTCGACGACCCCGAGGACAAGGCCGAACTACTGCGCCGCCGGCTCGCCCACTTCCAGCCCGACGGCGACCACGCCCCCGTCGCCGTCGACCAGCCCCCTACGGCCGGATATTGCCCGGCATCCGCTGCCTGAGCCCGGAAGTCACCGAAGTACTGGCCAAGTTCACATACGACGACCACAAGCCCGTCGGGCACCGCACCGCCGTCGCCGGCCACCTCACCGCACGCGGCCAGGGCCTCGACGCCCCCACCGCACGCCAGCAGCGCCGCCGCTTGGATCGCAATCTACGAGTCGCGCCTGGAGCTCGCATGCCTCCTGATGCAACATCACTCAAACTAGTTCGGGTTGCGGTTCCGGTTGCCGCGCTGGTGCGACCTTCGGTTCCCACAGTTTGGTGGTCCGTACATAGCAGTGGACCACTGAGGTCATGGCCAGAATGAGAAGTGGTCCAGCCACCCACGGATGTTTGGCCATCTCCATCGGCAGATAGCGATATGACACCAAGAGCGCAGCGAAGACCGTTGCACCGTAGATGACCAGCTGGATTCCTGACCGGTCCCAGCCACGTTCGAGCGAGCGCAGAGCTGCCTCGATCGTGAGCGTGAACACCACGCCGGCGACGATGTCCACGCCGTAGTGGTAGCCGAAGCCCAGCGTTGCGCCGAGCGTGGCAATCAGCCAGAACGCGCCTGCGAATTGCAGAATCCGTGGGCCCTTGCGGGAATGAATGAAGATCGCGGTAGCCCACGCCGTGTGCAGACTGGGCATGCAATTGCGCGGGGTGATCTCGTCGAAGAGCATCGGGTGCGGGACATTGACCGGCGGCGGCGTGTCCGGCCACAGGTTGGCCACCGCCCAGTGTCCGCCGTCGGTGCCGTAGGCGAAGATCGGTCCGACCACCGGGTAGATCATGTAGATGCCGGGCCCGAGGAGGCCGATGACCAGGAAGGTGCGCACCAGATGATGGCCCGGGAAGCGGCGCTCGACCGCCACGTTACGCAGCTGGTACAGCGCGACAATGACCGCGGCCACCGCAAGCTGAGTGTAGACGTAGTCGAGAAAATGGGCGCCGATCGGGCCGGTGGCCGTGACAATCCGGCCTACCAGCCACGACGGGTTGCCCAGCGCGTGATCGGCGGTTGCCACGTACTGGTCGAGCACCGCCGGGCGGGTCTTCGACGTGATGAGTAGCCAGGTATCGCCAGTCTTGCGGCCGGCCACCAGCAGCAGGCCCAGCCCGACGCCCTTCAGCAGCAGGACACGTTCCTTGCCTGTGCGGCGCGTGACAGCGATGGCCGCATAGCCCAAAATCACCCACAACGCGCCGTTGCCGAAGGAGTGGCCGTCGGTCACCTTGACGTCGGCCGCCCACCGCACCAGCAAGAAGGTGACGTCGATGCCGATCGCGACACCAGCCGCGATGAACCGTTGCCGCCAGGTGAGCACCACCATCATCAACGCCATACTGGCGTACAGGAGGAAACCCGATTTGGGGGCGAATACGACCTCTTGTGCCTGGGTGGTGATCGGCCCCGGCAGGCCGTAGCGACGGGCGGCGATCTCCAGCGCGATGAGGAAACCGAGGGCCGCCACTGCCGCCGTGGCCCACAGCATCGCCCGTGGTTGACGCCACGAGGCGAACGCAACTCTACAGTTTATTCGCGAAAACACCCGCGATGCGATAGTTATCAATTTTTTGGCCGATTTGTTAGATGTTGGTTAAGTAGGTCACTCTTCGTGCCGGATGGCACGATTTTCTGGTGAAGGCCGGGCGATGAGGGCGATCGCCATGAATTCGATCATGTTATCGGAGCGGTGCGGATGGGTTCGCTGGTTACGGGTGATGCGAAGGTCAGTCGATTCCGGCTCGCTGGTCCAGCGTCTCGGGAATGACCATGAAACCCTCGATGCCCGGTGGGCATCGAGGGTTTCATGGGTTACCCGGTGGCTCGAAAGCATGTGCAAAGGGCCGTGAACTGGCAGTCTGGGCGGGGGCGTTGGCATACCGCCAACACGCCGAATGCAGCGATCGGTTCTCCCTTGGTGACGAAGCCTGGGACAACGGTCACGTCGACTGGGGCCGTCGGCATGTTCGTCCTCGGCCACAACGCCCAGTTGTCCGGCCCCGACGGGCAGCGGCTGTGCGTCGTCGACCGGCCACTGCATCGCGACCAGTTCCTCGTGGTCCCCCTCGCGCGGACGAGGGCTTCAACGCATCTCTTCCTTTCCCTCTCTCCAGGCCGGGACGTCGGCCTACTCCGCGGCGGTGCCCGCTCCCGGGCTGGTGTGGGTGCCCCGCGGGTGTCACTGGCCCGGTCGTTCCGTGATCCAGCGCGCGGCGAGCAGGCCGGATAGTGCGGTGAGGGCGGCAGCGGTGAGGACGGTCGTCTGCAGGCCGAGTGCGTCGGCGAGGACGCCTGCGGCGAGGGCTCCGGTCGCGTAGCCGAGGTCGCGCCAGAATCGGTAGGTGCCCAGCGCGTTCGCCCGCCAGGCGGGTTGGGCGTGGTCGGAGACGGAGGCGATGAGCGCTGGGTAGACCATCGCGGTGCCCAGCCCAAGGGCTGCGGCGGAGAGGACGCCCGCGAGGAGGGGACGGTCGAGGATCGCCAACGCCGTGAGGAGACCGCCGGCTTGGACGAGCATGCCCGTGACGATGAGCGGTTTACGGCCGATCCGGTCTGCCAGGTGGCCTGCGGGTATCTGTCCCATGCCCCACAGGAGCGGATAGAGCCCCTTGATCAAGCCGATGGCCGCGATGCCGAGCCCGTGGTCGGCGAAGAGCAGTGGGAAGACGCCCCAGGTGAGGCCGTCGTTGAGGTTGTTGACGAGGCCGGCCTGGCTCGTGCCGCGCAAGGAGCGGTTGCGCCACGATGTGCACGCGAACACTGCTGCGAATGACGGGTTCCGTTCCTTGGGGGCCTGGGTGGATGGCGTCCGGGACAGTTCGAGGGCCGACCGATGGGACATGGAGCGCCAGGTTCGGCTCGTTGCCGGTTCGATCGTCCTCGCCACCGGGGTGATGGGCCTCTTCGTTCCTGGCGCGGCACCTCATCGGAACCGCGGTCGGCGCCGGTCTGACGTACGCGGCTCTGAGCAACTCCTGTGCCATGGGCGTCCTGCTGTCCAAGCTCCCCTACAACCGCGGACCGCGCACCGATATCCGCAGCGTGATCGCGGAACTGCAGGGCACGTCATGACCGCCCTGGTCATCGCGGAGTCGCTGTTCGTCGGAGTCAGCCTCGGCATTCTCGGCGGCGGAGGCTCGATCCTGACCGTGCCGATCCTCGTCTACCTGGTCGGGCAGGGCACCAAGGAGGCCATCGCCACTTCTCTGTTCGTCGTCGGTGTGACCAGCATGTTTGCCTTGATCCCCCACGCGCACGCCCACCGGGTGCGGTGGAAGACCGGCCTGCTCTTCGGCGCCTTGCCTTCAGCATGGCCGGCGCCTACGGCGGCCGGGTCGCCGAGTACTTCCCCGGCACCGCGCTCCTCGTCGCGTTCGCCCTGATGATGCTCGCCACGGCAGTGGCGATGCTCCGCAAGCCGCGCCGGCACGCCGAGGCAAAGCCCCGGCACCGTGACCTCCCCCCTTTAGAGGGCGTTCGATAGGGGAACCCCCTATCTGTCCGATCTGCGCTGCGGCGAGACGGACTTGTTTCCGTGATCTCGTAGCGCGACACCTGGGTCA
>NZ_JBIURV010000080.1:0-23237 GCF_044741025.1 Streptomyces sp. NPDC088246 | reverse complement strand
CTGAACGCCTTCGACATCACCTTCGACGGCCGACTCTCCGCAGCCCGACAGTAACCCTCAACAACCCGAGTTACACCGTTCTTTTGACAGACCCGTGTCACCGTGTGTGGTCGCCGAGGGTGCCATCGTTTGCTGGCACAAGGCCCCGGTCGTCCGCTGCCTGTGCCCCGTTCCGTACTATCCGCTGGTGATATCCCGTCTTCTCTCTACGCCGCGCCGCCGAGTCGCAGCCGTGCTCACAGTAACGGCCACCGTCGTCGCGTGCGGTCCCAAGCAGTCGCGCTTCCACAACTGGACTCAGTGAGGTCGATCCTGACGTCGCCGTGAGTGGTCGCCGGGGGCGTATTGTGCCCAGGTTCCTCCGGCTTCGGGGAGCAGGCGGGTGGCTGTCTTGTCGTGGTAGCCGAGTGCCTTCGCGATGACGGGGGCCGGTGCCTGGAGGACGAGTTGGCGGATCGCAGAGGTCCTGCCGCGCTGCGGTGGGACGCCGATCTCCCGCAGGTGGACCTGGAGGCTGACCGGAGTCTCGGGGGCAGCCTCCTTGAACTGGTGGGCCAGGGCGAGCGCCTTCTCCATCTCGGGCCGCACCTTGACGCGGGTGCTGATCTGCTCCTTGAAGACCTTGTGGCACTCTGCCCGGTGGAGGGCAAAGCCGGCGCCTGCGATCGGCCGGGCCGTCGGCGGGCTGCTCGACTTTCCTGACCGGCGCCGATTGCGGAAGTCCCTTTGATGGGTTCAGCCAAGGTTGAATCGGAGCCTCATCTGGGTGCTGACCAGTTCGTAGCCGGCGAGGTCGGGGGCGCTGAATGGGTTGGGCAGGACGGTGATGTTGCGGCGGGCGCGGTTGAGGACGTTAGAGACGTACACGATGAAATACGTCTCGGCTGGCGCCAGATGGGAAGCGCGTCGCACCTCGGATCCGCCCAGGATGATCTCTCCGCTGTCGCCCGTGGACGACTTGACCTCATAGAGGTAGGTCGCGTTGCCGTCGTGGATGAGGAAGTCGTAGCCGAGCCGGTCGTCCCCGGGCTGCGCACCGGCGAGTCCGTGCACGCGCAGGCTCGACTTCCACGAGTTCTGTGGTTCGACGCCGAACTGCTTGTGCAGCCACACGGCCACCGCCGCCTCCCCCGCGAGGCCCACCGGCAGGGTGCGGTCCTGGTCGTTGCCGGCAGCCTGGTAGGAGCCGCCCTGCGATCCGGTGGCGGGCTGTGGCGGGGTGCGCGGCCGGGGAATGCGGGGCGCGAGTGCCGTGACGGCCGTAGCCGGGGTGGCGCGTTGTTCCGGTGTCAGGTCTGCGGCCACCTGGCGGGCCAGTGCCGCCAGGTCGTCGGGGCCTGCCGGGACGAGCCTGCCGTTCAGGACCACTGTGGGGCGCGGAAGGAGTGTTCCGGGTCGGCTGGTGCTCGCGGCCGCGCCGCTGTTCCCGGCAGGCGCCGGCGCGGTTGAGGACAGTCCGACTTGGGCCGGCCGGTCGGACAGCGGCATGCCCGCCGGCCAGTGGCCGTGGTCGCTGAGCCAGGTGATCAATGCCTTCTTGGACAGGACCTCGAAGTCCAGCAGTCCTTTGGTGTCCAGCGCTCGCAGTACTTCCTGCGGGGGCGGCGGCGCCAGGGTGCGGCTCGTCGGGTGCAGGCGCTGCCAGTCTTCGATCACCTGCCGTAGACGCGGCAGGTGCTGGTGGACTGCGGTGGTGGACGCCTCGCGGACCTCGGCGAGCGGCGCCAGCGTGCGGGATGTCGACGGTTGTGTGGGGAGCGATCGGGTCAGCCAGGCGTCCGCGTGATCCTGGAGGAGTTGGTCGGTGAGGTCCCAGAGTGTCGTGTGCCAGGCCGGGTCCGGTGCGAGTGAGGGTAGGCCGCGAAGCCTCACGTAGGCGGCCAGGGACCGGCCGGAACGGTGGACGTCGGCGTGGGCGTCCCTGATCCGCTCGGTGAGTGCGGGACGGTTCCGCTGGAGCCAGGACGCGAACTGCCCGTCGTGGCGGGCGGTGTTGTCGATCTGCGGCAGGCCCAGTGTCTGCCAGGCGCGGTTGGCCTCGCCCAGGGGGACGGACAGGGCCCTGAGCTGCCGCTCGGAATCGTCGTCGTCCAAGAGCCGCATGAGGCGTCCCGCGTCCGGTGCTCCAGCCCGGGAGGTGAGCCATACCAGGAGGGCGGCACGGTCGGGGAAGTCCTCGATGCGTTGCTGGAGTTCTTCCGCGAGGTCGAGGTCGAGGCAGGCGAGGAGCGGCACGAGCCGCGGGCTGCCGGAGCGCTGTGAGGCCCGCTCGGCGAGGACGGCGCGCAGCTGGTGCTGCCGCAGTTCCAGGACGTCCGCGAGCTCCTCCTCGGAAACGTTGTCCGTCTTCAGGCCCCGCTCCTCCAGCCGGGTCAGTGCCTTCCACAAGGCGGCTTCGAGGTGGGGTGCACGGATGAGAGCGGCCAGGGCGGGAGCGGCGGTGCGGAGGACCCGCCAGCCGGTGCGCGGCCCGCTGTGCACCACGACGACACAGGGCCGCTCGGGGTGCGGGTGGAGCAGGGCGCGGTCCGCGCCGTTCTCGGTGAGACGGTGTCCGGCGATCCAGACGACGGCCTCGTCGGCCACGGTCACCTCGCAGCCGCGCAGCAGGCCGGTCGCCTCGGCCACGGTCACGGGCTCGGTACGGAAGGCGCGCTCCTCGTCGAACTCCAGCAGAGCGGCGACCAGGGTGAGCAGCCAGGGGCCCGCGTACTTGGCCAGCGGCAGGCGAACCGCCTCACGGACGGGTAGCCCGTCGGCCTGGATGTCGTGTGCGGCGTCGCCGCACCGCTGGACGTCGAACGCCTTCCGCTGGTCGAGGAAGGCGTGGACCCGGGCACCAAGCGCCCTGTCGCGGATCGGAATCACGGGCACCGGGACGCGGTCCAGGAGAGCCCGGTTCTGGGCCCCGTCAGGATCCGGGACGAAGACGGTCTCGTCCGTCTGCGCCGAGTCCAGCGGTTCGAGGTCACCGGCCCGGTGGACCAGCAGCCGGGGCGGTGGCGTGGTGGGTGCAGCGTCGGCGGTGCGTGTGCCGCCTTCGGCGGGCAGCAGCTGGGCCCACGCCTTCTCGTACTCCCGCCTGATTTCGTGCGCATGCCCGCCTTCACGCAGATGCGGGCCGGTCCGCACCAGGTCGGGCAGGTGGCCGAGCCGATCGAGGGCGGTGCCGGCATCGTCCCAGGAGCGGATGCCGAGCAGGCCGAGGCGTGTCACGAGGTGGGTGGACCGCCTGCTGCGCAAAGTTGCGGGCACCACACTGAGGAAGGAGGGCGGGGACTGTGTGCCCTGCCACCACCAGGCCCGGCTCGCGGTCGCGAAGACCGTTCCCTCCGCGGGGGCGCCCGGGACTGTGGTTTGCGGGATCCACGGCGCGTGGGTGAGGAAGGCGGCCAGCGGGGTGGGCCACGGGGTCCCGGCGGAGTCGGTGTGGCGTACGAAGTTCATCTCCAGCGCGGAGTCGGGCCAGGCAAAGGCGAGGCCGTGCACGACGAGTTCCGCAAACAGCCTGCGGTCCTCCTCGCTGAAGGCGGCGTACTTCTCCTGTCCGGGCAGCACGGCCGCGTTATGGGAGCGTGAGTGGTACTCAACGCTGATAAAGCCAACCCGCCGCCGGTTCGGCCAGTGCTCGGCGGCCGTCCGCCACTGCGGCAGCAGATCCTGCTTGCCCGGGGTCCAGAAACGGGCGGGCCGGTTGAGGTCCTCACCTCGCACTTTGGTGTGGAAGACCTCGTTGCGGGGGCGGAGACCGTGAGCGACGTAGTGCCGTTCGAGGAAGCGCCGCATGACCTCGACGGAGATTGTGCCCCCGCACAGCTCCTCGGGGCGCGGAAGGAGCCGTCGCTCGGTCTGGGTGAGTGTGGGCGACAGGTCCCGGACGTGCTCCAGAAATCGGGCCAGGGTGTCATCGACCGCGGAGTGCTCTCCTGGCCACCCCGGCCCGAACATGGCACGGGACGCCTTCTGCCAGCCGCCCCGCGTCGGTACCCGGAGACCCTGCAACCGCGGAGGCTTGCGCCCCTCCTTCTCCAGGGTGTGGGACAGCGCACAGGCGTAGCGGAGGCAGGCCAGGCGCACGCCGTCGTCGTCTTTGCCCGTTCCGTCCGCGCGCAGGGCCGCGGCCACGACCTCGAGCACCTGGTCGGCGCCGTAGTCGTGGACGAGGCCGGCGGTCTTGAGCCAGGTGCGGCCCTGTGCTCTGCGTTTACCGCCTTTGCCGGTCCAGGCGATGGCCGCGTGAACGAAGTGCAGACGGCCCGACAGTCCGGCGGGCAGGGCCGGAAGGGAGCCGCCCCGTGGGAACTCCCGGTCGAAGAAGACGCCTTCCGCGGCGGCTGGTGCCAGCGCCGGCCCGGAGGTGAGAATGATCCGCTTGCCGGCCACGTCCGAGCCGTTGGCGAACTCTCGTGAGAGGTCGTAGTAGAAGTCCGCCCACCATCCGGGGTCGAAGGGAGCGCGGACGGTGGCCTCGGCGAGCCGCTCGGCCCAGGAGGCGAGGTGCTCCGAAGACGGTTGGAGGCGCGTGCCCACACTCCTTGCCAAAGACACCAGCCCCCGCAGCCGTACGGGGTGTAGCTGCGGGTCGAGGAGATCCGCAGCCCCCGTCGCGGCGACTGCGTGCGGGGTGAAGGCCGTGGCGTGCTCCTTTCCCTCCCACAGCACTGCCTGGTGCAGGGAGGTACGCGTCCCGGACGCCGTGGCGATCGCCGGGAGGAACGGCACCTGGGCGAGGCCGTGACCGAGCCGCTGAAAGGCGGAGGTGAGCCGGAGCAGTGCCGTGGGCGGCTGCCAGCACATCAGGTCGACCAGCGCCCCGGAGGGAATGGGTGCGCGTCCGTCCGTCGTGGCGAGCACCGCGCGGGCACATGTCTCGGCCACGGTGTCGAGCAGCAGGGCGTTCCACGGCACCGCCGCGTTGAACGAGCGCCGGTTCAGCTCGGCGAAGAATGGGGCGTGGACGAAGCCGCGCAGAGGGGCCGCGATCTGCTCGCCCATCGGAAGGAAGGTGTACAGCCGCCCCTTGGGCAGGGGGTCGGCGACCGGTACGGCGACGCGCACCTCGGCCTTCTTCTCCCAGGCCATCCAGTCGTGTCGCATCCCGCTTCTCTCGATCGACGCGGTGAGCGCCTCCCGTGCGCGGTCCGGCTCGGCCTTCCCGCAGATGACGATCAGTCGCATACGTCGGCGCACGGTGACCTGCTGCACCTTCAGGCCACGGGCCTGGTGCAGCACCTCCACCTGACGGTCGTACGTCCTGCGCTGGGTTTCCCCCGCAGCCCGCCACTCCAGCTTGACGCGTTCCAGGCGGTCGAGGAACAGCTCGAACGGGGCGCTGTCGTCCATGAGTTCCCGCACCTGTGCGGCTGCGGCCGAGCGTGCGTCGGCGGACTTCAGCGGCAGACGGACGACGGTGACGAAGCCCCGGCGTGTGAAGCTGTGGATGGTCTTCGGTGCCTCTTCCAGGAAGACCGGCACCTTCAGTGTGTGCAGGTTCTCCTTCAAGTAGTCGGCGAAATCCGCCCGCTCGGATGCCACCTCGCGGGCGAGCGCGTCGTAGTCGTCGAGCCGGGCGAAGCGGAAGGTGAGCCCGTCGGGGACCCGGGATCCCTCCGTGGTGACGCTGTAAATCTCGGGGGCGCCGCACAGGTTCAGCACGCTCTTAAACCCGACGCCCTTGTGGCCGATCCCGGCGTCGGCACGCTTGCGGGACAGGGCGATGCTGCACAGGTCCTTGAAGTTCTTGCTGTTGAACGGCTTGCCGCGATTGGCCACATAGAGGGTGCCGTACTCACCCTCGTCCTCATCCAGCCGGATCTCGATACGTCCGTCAGCGGCGCCCGCCGGGTGCGCGTCGTGTGCGTTCTGCACCAACTCGATGAGCACTCGGCCCTCGTACTCGGGCGCGATGATCGTTTCGATGACGGCCTTGGCCTCGCGGGCCGCGTCACGGCCGTCGTCCCAGTCCCGCAGACAGCCGCGCACCTCGACGAGCGCCTTCTCCTGCACGCGCCTGCGCACGGCAGCCAACCGGCGCTGCCGCACATGCTCCACCGACGGTCGCCGGCCCCCCGCTGCCATACCGCTACTCCCCGACTCCGACGTCCGTCTGCCACAGCTGCACGAGCAGACTCTCAAACCGGGCGCGCGCAAGGGTGGGAAAGCGGGGAATCCGGGCCCACGAACACGGAACAGCCCCTTCGGCGCTTCGGTGATTGTCGAGCGGTGCCGCCATCGACGCGCGTTGTCGGCTCCGCTACTCGTCGTGGGTGAGCGGGATGGTACCGATGGCCAGGCCCCGGAGGAGGCGGACGACGTTGGGGTTGCGGAGCCAGATGCCGCGGCCCGCAAGGACAAGTTCGGCCGTGCCGCGTGGACGGCGGCGAGGGCAGTGATCAGCTTGATGTCCGGGGTGGTCGCGCTGGCGACCGCGTCCCAGGCAGGCCGCTTCTGTGCGGGCCACGGACTCGCCTCCAGGACGGGTGTCGCGTATCCGCATCCGATGCAATTGGCGTCGGTAGGATCAATGGAACAGCCATTAGCGCTACCGGCTGCTCTACTGATCCTCGACGCCATATACAGGCACGGTGTTGGCGCCGGTGAGGTCTTCGACCACGGCGAGGTCGAGTTCGGCGGCACGCTCTGACATGTACATCTGTTGCTCAGGGGTCAGGCCCAGAGCGTCGTCGGAGGAGATGAGTTGGAGGGTGGCGGCGGCTAGGGCGGGCGCGGCCGCGGCCACGGCCTGACGCATGGCCGCGTCGGCGGCATCGCCTGCGGGCAGGTCGGCGGCGTAGTGCGCGGCCATGCCGTGGACCTCGACCACACGCGCGATGATCCGCTCCATGGCGGCGTTCGCGCAGGCGTCCCCATGGTCGGCGCGCAGCACCGGGTCCACCCGCTGGTGGCCGCCAGCGGTCGCGGCGGCCGATCGCAACGGTGCGTGCTCGGGACCGGATTCCTGGACGAGCTCGTGGGGGGCGGCTGCCGCGGCCTTCGGTGTGTGGCGGCGCAGCTTGTCCACGCGTTGGCGTACCCAGGCGTTGACGTGTGGGCGGGCGGCGGCGATGCCGCGGGCCGCCGCGGCCCAAGCGGCGTCCATGACGAGGCGGGCTACCTCGCGGGCAATGACGTCAGCGAGGTAGCGGCGGAACTCGTCGTCGTGGGATCGGTGGTCGTAGCCGTCGTGGTAGCCGTCGGCGTACCGGTCGGGGGCGTCAAAGAGTTCGGCCTGGCCGATGAGCGAGTTGTCCCGGTCGTCTCGTACGTTGCCGCGCATCCCGTTGGAGGAGGCGCGGGAGTAGTCGAGGTGGGTGCCGGCGGGGTACACGGCCTCCACCAGCCGCCGGTTCGGGGGCCGTTGGTTGTCAGTCATGGAAGGACTGTAGGGGGCAGTACCGACAGCGCGGGGGCGAAGCCCATCGCGTGAGCCTTCACCAACTTGGTGATCTCGCCAGTCGGGCGCAGCCAGGGCATGACGCCCGAACGCCCCAGTTTTCTCTTCTTTCGTCAGTCGCAGGCTCGTTGGGCACAGTCTGCCGGTTCGGACCGACCAGATCGAACCGACGGACTGCACCGCGCGGACCGGCTGGTCTCTGCTATTCCGTCCGTTCCGATATCCGACTCCACCATTAGGCGAGGGCTCCGAGACAATCAACCCCGTCGACCTTCGGGCAGCGTTGGCGAGTATCGAGGCGCCGCTGTCGCATACGGTGCGCGCGGACCACATCCACCTCGTGGAGCAGTGGCACGACGGCGCGACGATCAAGTGGGAGCCGATCGCGTCGATTCCCCTGAAGGGTTCCGCATGAGCTTTCCTGGCACTCGCCCGATCCATGGCGACCGTGTTGACCTGATCGCGGCAGGAACGTCGTTCACCGCAGTGGGCGCGATCGTCGTCCAAGGAGTACTGAAGGACGGCGGGGTTTCGTCGAATTGGTGCTGCCCGATGCCGACCCACAGCAGCGCCGGGACCTCGAGAAGGAGACGCAGCTCCGGTACTGGCTGTACCGGGATGGCGCACTCCTCTATACCTCGCCACCACTGCAGATGAGGGACATACGCCGGGCCGCCGGCGACGGAGCCCTCATCCTCACCGGATCACCCTGACCAACAGTGCGAAGCCCGAAGACGGGTGTGGGTTCTGACGTCTGCTGCCTACGATCCGCCCTCGGTCAGCTGGGCGGCGGTGTTCTCGATCCACAGCAGCGTCCACTCGACTCCGGCTCGCCACCCCGGCTCCACGCTGTCGTAGCGACCTTCGGCGTCGGCACGGATATTGGCGGCGAGGGCGCGCAGGTCTTTCTGCAGTCCCTGGCGTTTGGCCGTGTCCATGGCCTGGATCATTTCGTCGGTGATGTCACCGGGTCGGAGTGCGCTCATCGCCCCACCTTGGAAGACGTCCCCCGCTGATGGCCATACCTTCAGGGCGCTGACAGTTGGCAAACAGAGAGGCCACCTGTACCTGGTCGGAGCGTTCTGACGCTTCGTAGTTGGCAAGAGTGACGCAGGTTAGGCCGTGTCCGGCCGATCATGCGCCTGTGATGGAACGTGCATGATGTCGCCCAGGTCGTGGCATCTGCGGCGCCACCACGGCCAGGCACGTGGAGTATGAGGGTCGGGCAGGGTGCGTGCCAGGAAGTCGACGTCGGCATCTTTGACGATCGACGCGATTTCCCGGGCTGCGCGTCTGTCGAGAGCGCCGATGGCTCGCTCTATCAGGAGTCGGTCGTCCCAGATTTCATAGCCGGGCAGGTGCGGTTTGGGCAGGTAGAGAGGCCATCCCGGACGGCGTACGAACGCTTGCCAGCAGTGGACGGAGTCTTCGAGCTGCCGGATGGGTAGGCCACGTTCGGCTTCGAAACGGGCCGCCTGACGAAGTGTGTGGGGTGAGAGCTGTGAAGGCCGGCGCTGGTAGTCCCGAAGATGGGACCGGCAGAGGGCGTTCAGACGTAGAGCAGCCGCCGTCTTGCGGGGCATGACTCTTCTTTCGCAAGTAGTGATTTCGGTGAGGAACTCTACTCTGCGAGCTTGCGGCAGGTCAGGTCCTGAGCCAGATGAGCAGTGCCGCTGTGGTCACAGTGCCGAGGAAGACGTAGCCCCGCTTGTCGTAGCGGGTGGCAACGGCCCGGGACTGCTCCCTTGACGCCGACTCCGGCCTGCGGGACGGTCGGTGCGCAACTACACGCAACTGGCTTTCTCCGGAGGCGATCATGGCGTTACTTTTCTTCGGTACGGACCCGAACTCGGGCGGAGGGAACTGTCCTGCGGTGTGGGTGGACACCGAGGCCGCTGAGGGGCCGGAACTGGTTCTGCAGGGCAAGTTCGCCGATGCGGACACTCGGGCTGTCTGCAGTCAGGACAGCCCGCCCGCAGATGACGAGGGAATCATCCGCATCTCGGTCCGGATGGTGGAGCAGATCAGGAAGGCGTGTAATGCCGCAGAAGCCGCCGGCCCTCAGCTTTGAGGACCTGCTCGACTCCGCCCGGCAGCACGCCCTGCACCTGGAACTGCGGGACGTCTACGCCGTGGAGGAGGAGCGGGAGGTCTACGACGCGTTCCTGCGGGACGGGAGCGTGCCCGCGGACGACTCGGAGTACTGGAGTGGGTGGCTGCCGCTGGTGGAGCGGACCGTTGCCCGCGGGGTGAAGGTCCTGCGGGCCCGGGTCGTGTCCGAGCCCGTCACCGACTACATCCGCTTCGAGCACGCCATCACCGACGCCAACCTCCGCGCCGGCGAACAGGTCCGCTGGCTGTCCCGCCGCCGCGCCTCCACGCTCACGCTGCCCGGCAACGACTTCTGGCTCATCGACGACCAGGTCGTGCGCTTCAACGTCTTCTCCGGTGACGGTGAGGCCCTGGAGCCCGACCACACCGAGGACCCGCAGGCCATCAAGCTGTGTTCCGAGGCGTTCCGCTCGGTGTGGGACCTGGCCACCCCGCACGCCGACTACCGCATCTGACCCACGCACACCCAAGGGCCGCCACCTCATGACGACCACCTCTCCCTCGTCCAGCGCCCAGTCGGCCCGCGAGGCGCTCGCCGTGCGGTTGCAGCACCTGCGCAAGGACGCCGGCCTCACCGGGAAGGAACTCTCCGCCCGGTGCGGCTGGCATCCCGCCAAGACCACCCGGATCCAAAAGGGCGACGCCCTGCCCTCGGACTCCGACATCCGCACCTGGTGCGCGGCGTGCGACGCCGACGACCAGGCCGACGACCTCATCGCCACCGCCCGCGCCGTCGACTCGATGTACATGGAGTGGCGCCGCCTGCACCGCAACGGCATGCGCCAGGTCCAACAGGACTGGTACACCCTTCACCAGCAGACCCGGATCTGCCGCGTCTACCTCTCCAACGTGCCGCCCGGCTTCCTCCAGACACCGGCGTTCGCGACCGCGCTCATGAACCAGATCACCCGCTTCCAGGGCACCCCCGACGACGTAGCCGAAGCGGTCGCCGCCCGGATCGCCCGCTCCCGGTTCCTCTATGAAGGCGGCCACCGGTACGTCGTCCTCATGGAAGAATCCGTCCTGCGCTTCCGCACCGCCGACCCCGACGCCATGCGCGGCCAGCTGCGCCACCTCCTGACCGTGATGCCGCTCGCGTCCCTCTCGCTGGGGATCATCCCGTTCACCGCGCAGCGCACCGTATGGCCGCTGGAGTCGTTCTACGTCCACGACGACACCACGGCCGTGGTGGAAACGCTGACGGCAGAGATCAAGGTGACGCAGCCGCGCGAGATCGCCGACTACGCGAAGGCGTTCACCGGCCTCGCGGAGATGGCCGTCTACGGCGACGCCGCCCGCGCCCTCATCCAGGCCGCGATCGACGCCCTGGAGTGAACCCTCCGCAATTACCCGCAATTTCGTTGAGGACCGAGCAGGGCCCTCCGTAGCGTCGAACGACACTGACGCACCCAGCAACGGAGGCGGTGCCCCATGAGCGCACCCACACCCACCGGCCCCCAACCGGAAGGCCCCGGCCTCCAGCCGCCCGACTACGGCCAGCCTTCCCCGGCACTGATCGCCCGCGCCGACCGCGGCTACGCCCGCTTCCTCGCCGACCAGGTCCCGGACGTCGCCACCGGCGGCCACGACCAGGAGGACGACGCGGCGGGCGCCCGATGAGCGACACCCACGTCGTGCTCTACGACCCCCTCGGACTGATCGAGGCCGAACTTCCGCTGGACCGCGTCCCGTACGAGGCACTCGTCACCGCCGTGCTCGCATGGACGGACCCGGACCTCGAACCCCGCGACTACCAGCAGATCGCCCTCCAGCTCACCGGGCACGCCCGCGCCGTGGCCTCCGACGTCCGGCGCCACGCCGCGGCCCTGCCGAAGAACGACGGCCGGGGCGCCCTCGCCGAAGTCGTCCTCCGCGAAGCCGACGGCCACCTGTCCGCACCGTTGGAGCGCACCGCGCGCTGCGCCCAGAACCGCGCCCGTCTCGTACGGGCCCTCTACACGCGGCTGGACCGCCTCATCGAACCCCTCCCCGCCACGTATCCCATAGGGGGAGCAGCCCCGGATCCCCGTGCCATACACTCCCGTGCTCCAACTGCTCCACGTGGGCCCTGAGAAGCAGCGCTTTCACGGCCCGTTCCTGGCTAGCGCCCAACGAGCCGCGGCGGTCTTGCGCCGTGACCTCCTGCTGCTGCCTGACGGCCGCAGGGGATGCCCCGTTCTGGAGCACGTCATCGTCGGTGCTGGCACGTGCCGTAGGTTCCAGGCCGCTTCGACCGCTTGGGGTCAAAGGTCTGCGTTGGTGTAAATGCCCGGCCGGAGCTCAGGGGCGGGGGCGGTCGGTGAGCCATTGCTGAAGTTCGCGGTGGCGGAACTGGTAGCCGGGCCCGCTGTAGCGCAGGAGTCCGGCGGTGACGGCCCAGTCGAGGAAGACAGCGAGGCGGAAGGGCAGCTTGCCGCGTGAGCACAGTAAGAACACCCCGTACCGTCGTGCCGCGCTGGCGAACCCGCTAGCGAGTCCGACCACAAGTCCAACCATCCACCCGGCCGCGAGTCCGAACACAAGTCCGTCGTTGAGTCTGCTCATGAGCCCGACTAGGAGTCCAACTAGGAATCCAGCTAGCAGTCCGGTCAAGGGCCCGATCAAGAGTCCGTAGACCATGTCGTCGCGGACAATGTCCCGAGGGTTGGACACGGTGGTTGGTTCCCCTGTGAGCCCACGCATGATTCCACCCGCGAGCCCGCCGGCAAGCCCAATCCCGAGCCAGAGCGAGGGCCCTTCGACGAGCCCGAGCCCGATATCGAGCCCGAGATTGAGCCCGAGGACGACCACAAACGTAACCGTGGACCAGATCTTGAACCAGGCCTTGAATCCGTCTGCGAACCCACCTCCCAGCCCGCCCATGAATCCGCCGACGAGGCTGGTCCCGATGCCCAGGCCAAGCCCGAGCCAGAGCCCGAGCCAGAGCCCGAACACGAACACGGTGTCCGGGCTCTGGCTCGGGAGTTCGGACATGAGGCTGTTCACGAGGCCGTTCATGAGGCCGCTCCTGAGGCCGGTTGTGAAGCCGGTTGTGAAGCCGATCGTGAATCCGATCGTGAAGCCGGTCGCGAAGCCGACGGCGAACCAGCTCTTGGATCCGGCCCATAACCCGGCTTTGAAGCCGTCCTGGAGTGTTCCCCGGTTAATGCGGAGACGGTTGGGTCTGGGCGTTGGACGGAAGGCGACTACAGAGACGGCAGCGAACACGTGCAAGAAGGTGCCGGTGCCGATGCCGCCCCCGAGGTAGTTGCTACGGAGGAATGGAAGAAGGGTGAAGAAGAAAGCGGCGGTGAGGGCGAGGGCGAGGGTGACGGTGGTGAGGGTGAGGTCGGTGATGCGGGCGCGGGTGGTGCCGGCGAGGGTCCAGAGCTGGTGGAGGGTGATGTCGGTGGCTGGGGTGTTTGTGGTGGTGCCGGCGAGGTGGCCGGTGAGGTGGTGGAGCCAGCGGTGGACGTCGTCGGGCCGGTAGCGGTGGGGGTTGGGGGTGTTGGCGATGGTGGCGGGGATGTAGCGGGCCAGGAGGTGCTGGTCGAGGTCGTGCCCGTCGGTGTGGTGGAGGAGTTCTGAGGGGTTGCCGTCGCGGTGGTAGACGGTGGCGCTCAGACACAGCCGCCAGGGCGTTGACAGGATGGTGGCGAGTGCGCCGGCGGGCTGGGTGTCGAGGTGGTCGATCAGCGGCTGCCAACGGGGTATGTCCAGGGCCCGGTCACGCAGGTAGGCAACGGTGTGGCGGGTGTCGATGGGGGCGATGGCGACGCGGGCGGCGTCGATCAGCCGGGATAAAGGGGCGAGAGCGTCGTAGTGGCCGGTGCGGCAGGTCAGTACGAGAGGGCCTGCCTCCCGGCCGTCCTGGTAGGCGTTGAGAGCCTCCAGAACCTTGCGAGCGCGGGGCGCGTCGGGGTTGGGGGTGCCGTCCGCGAGCAGGGGGTCCATCTCGTCCAGCCCGTCCAGGACCGGCAGCACCATCCCGTGAGCGACCAGTCCGGCAGCCATGCCGGCAGGCCATTTATAGGCGTCGGTCAGACGTTGCACCAGCAGGGTGGTCAGGGGCTGGTCGGTGTTCCACTGGGCCAGTGGGATCCGGACCGGGACGGGATCGCCCTCGGCACGTTGGTCGATGAGGGCGAGCATGAGTTCCAGGGCCAGGACAGTCTTCCCCGCCCCGGCAGCCCCGGTGACGACCAGACGCCGGGGCTGGGTGGAGCGGTAGTACTCCAGAACATCGGGCAAGGTAGCGGGACCGTCAGCGAACGTACGCCCGGCCGGCGGAGCCGCCGCACCCCGCGCGGCCGCGGACTGCAGAACATAGGTGAGATTGATGCGACGTGTGTCGGCACCGAGCAACTGCGACCGCACCGGGCTCTCGCTCTCCCTGACCTGCCGGGCGAGCCGTCCGGCACGACTACGCGCGACCTCAACACCGTTGCCCTCGACCGGCTTACGCAACGCCACGACAGCGACCACCAGACTGGTCACAGCGATCGGCACACCAATAAGAGTCGCAACATCAGCGGGCTTAAGCTCACGCCCACTGGCGATGCTCCAAACGGCGAAAGCCACGCCCGCTACGACCAACACCGCACAAGCAACGCGCACGACCTGCCACTTACGCCGATCACGGCGCTCCCTCAATTCGAGCATCACCCGATCATGCCGCCTCGCCGGACACATCGTGACCCGTTCGGCCCGCTTCGTGAACGCCACCCACCCCCTGGACCGCAGCTACTCAACCTTGCCGGCACCACCGCGCTACGGCCCCGCGACGGACGCCTGCCCGCAGCACTGGAGCGCACCGCCCGCTGCGTCCAGAACCGCGCCCGTCTCGTACAGGCCCTCTACGCGCGGCTGGACCGTCTCACCGAACCCCTCCCGGCCGCCACGTAGTTCGGCCTGAGGACCGGGCCCAAGATCTCAGGGCCTACACGCACACCAGTGCGATGCCACCGACTCCAGGCCCACGACATCGCACCTGAGTGCGTGTAGGCCCTGGGAGTAAGGCCGTTGGCC
Organism: Streptomyces sp. NPDC088246; assembly: GCF_044741025.1. Taxonomy (NCBI): domain Bacteria; kingdom Bacillati; phylum Actinomycetota; class Actinomycetes; order Kitasatosporales; family Streptomycetaceae; genus Streptomyces; species Streptomyces sp. NPDC088246. The sequence goes on along the minus strand of NZ_JBIURV010000080.1, from coordinate 8,725 downwards.
CTGGACAGCGAGAGACCAGGGCAGCCCTTCACGCCCGAGGGCCTGTCCGCCGACTTCGCGCCGCCGCCGACTCCAGACCGGGAGCGTCAAGCCGCTGCTCTCACCAGTCCTCGGATGTGCTGCCCACCCACGCGACCGTGCCGGGGCTGCTGAGGATTCCGCATTGACGGATCCTTCGGCGTCCTCGGCACGCAGTTCGAGAACCTCCCCGACAGCGTGAAGTGCCGGGACTGCCCCCACCCCAACTCGCTGCGCTACCCCGGCCTGGAGTGGGCAGCCGGACGGCTGGTGACCTTCGGGGCTGTAGCGAGGTTAGCCGGGGGTGAATGATCTCGTACCTGCCCGCCGGGCATCCTGATGATGCTCCGTACGAGCCGTGGGAGGACGAGGAGGAGGCCTGGCCGCGGCCGCAGCTGCCGGCCGCCGGGCGGCGTCGTGGATCCGCTCCCTGCCCGGTGCGCCGATCCCCGGCCCGGTCGGTGCCTGGCTTGCCGGGGAGCTGCCGGAGGCGATCGAGACGGCGACGGCCTCCCTGAACCCACAGGACTGCGACCGCATGGGCCCCGATGGTGAGATGGTCGACGGCACGGGCGGCGTCGACGAGGAGACCCGCAGCAAGCTGGCGGCCGTGCCGTGCGCGGTCCAGTATGCGCTGTGGCTCACCTCGGACCAGCAGATCCGGCTCGTGGCGGTGGCCTCCCTGATCACAGGGGCGGCACGGCTGCTCGCGGAAGACCCGGGCACGGCGATCACGACCGGTGAACTGTCCCGGATGTGGGCCCTCCTGGACCAAGCCATCGCCTGAAGCACGGCGACCGGCCAGCCCGGTGAAGTCGAAGCGCTTCAGGAAGCGACGCCAGCCTTGGGCCGCGCGGTGAGGATCTCGGTCACCGCCTGAACTGCTCCCGGAGGGGCATCCTGTCCGGCCCGCCAGCTATCGGCCACCGTGGTGACTGGCTCGACTCACGGCCAGCGCATCATGTCCGTTGCCGGGGGCTCAGGTTGTGAGACCAGCGACGAACACCAACGCGCCGCCGACTGCCGCCAGCAGGAAGGAAAGTTGTACAAAGCGATGCTTGCGCCATGCAATCTTGCTTATGTTGATGAGTTGATTGCTCAATACCGGCAGCATGTCTTGGTCCCGCAGTTTTTGGGCAAGGGAAGCGGCATCCCAGAACTGTATGTGGCCGAAGTAGATGAAGTTCTCGGGAGACTCGATCTGATGATCTGCGATTTTTTGGCGGTGGTGGTTCGGCATGGTGATGTCAGTGCGGTAGCTGCGGTGTCTGTGCTGTTCAGATGGTCGCGGTGAGTAGTTCGGGTGGTGACATAGCTGCCGATTTGGTGCTGACGTTTTTGGTGATGGTGCGGGTCGGTTTGTTGCCGGTCGGTACAGCATGGGCGTGTTGTTGCTGGTCAGGGCTGTGCTGGCAGGGCTGGGTGCTGAGAGTTGGGGATGAGGCGGCCGTGTCGCTTTCTACGGTGCGGGCTTCAGGTTGTAGCGGATTCCTGTTGCGTGAGGCGGAGTTGTTCGCCGTCCTGGACTGTGATGAGGGGGAATAGCGGGCTGTCCGGGGCGCGGTCCTTGAGCTGTCCGTGAATGCCGGCGGGGCACCGCGCATGCGGCAGGTGGGAGCCGGGCCGCCGACTGCGCGGCTCCCACCCGTTCGGTTACTTCCGCACGCCGACCGCGCGGATGATCTCCTGCTTGACCGAGCCGCCCTTGTCGTCGGCGGCCGAGGCCCGCGCGGAGATGTACCGCGCGTCGTTCGGAACCCGCACGGAGCCGGCCCAGGCGGCGGACTTGCCGCGTACCCCGTCGAGTTCGACGGACGTCCACGTCGCGCCGTCGTCGAAGGAGACCTCCAGCGTGGAGCCGGTGATCTTCCCGGTGTTCGTCGCGCCCTTTATGTACTCGGAGAAGATCCCGAGAGCCAGCCGCTTTCCGGCCCGCACGTCACCCTGTAGGTCGGTGTCGACGTCGAACCCGAGGTTGAGCACCGGCAGATATGTCCACCGGTCGGCCGGCGTGGCGGACGACTTGACGGTCCATTCGGAGTGGCCCTTCGTGGAGAGCCGCCAGACGTCCGGGTCCATCGTGGTGTCGGTGACGACCTTGAAGTCCTGCTCGGTCGGCTTGACGCGCCAGGCGTGCACCCCCGAGCTTTGCTTCCGGTCGACCTGTACCCCGTCCACGTACACCTCGGTGAACTGGGTCAGCGACTTCTGGTTGAACACTTCGCCGAAGCCGGTGTGGTCCGGTCCCGAGTCGCCCCAGCCCGGCGTGTTGAACTCCAGGTCGTTGCCCGCGCGACGCTGGCCCCAGCCGAGACCGGTACCCAGCCACGGGTGCAGGACCGGCTTGAACCAGTCGCTCCCGGAGCGCGTGCCGCCGCGGTAGTGCACGACGCCGCTGCGCTCCTCCAGGGCAAAGGGGCCGCTGGACATGGACTCGTGCCAGCCCTGGTCGGGGCCGGCGCTGACGTAGTCGGTGCGCTCCGCGGGGAACTTGATCTTCTCCTGGAAGCCGATGCCGTAGGGGAAGCTGTCGGTGATCGAGTAGCGGAACTCGCCGCCGTCGGCGGGCTTCGGCGCGTGGAACTTGTTGTTGACCACCGCCAGTTCCTTCTTGCCCGGCCGGTAGGTCAGATCAGCGGGGATCGCCCCCGAGTACCCCTTGCTGAGGTCGTAGACATACGGCGTGAACTCGGTGCCGGTCAGTTCCATGCCCCGGCCGAGCCGAGCGGCCTCGATCAGGCGCGCCCCGTCCTGTGCGTTCACCGTCGCGCTGTACAGGGGACGAGTCTCCCCGTCGGCCCCGCTGAAGTTGGCCATCAGCCGTCCGGGAGCCTCGTCGGTGACGAACAGAGCCTTGGCGCCGGCGTCACGGGCATTCTGGGCCAGCGCTTCGGACGTGATCGCGTCGGTGCGGCGCACGACGACCGCTTTGCCCGCCACGTCCTTGCCGGTGTAGTCGGCGGTGGATCCGGCGCCCGCGTCCACCAGGGCCATCCGCTTCTGCCCGGTGAACATGTCCGATCCGTACTGCACGGTCGTCTCGCCGAGCCGCTTGCCGCCTGCTTCGACATCGAGCTGAGGCTTGCCGAGCCGCCAGATGGTCCGGTACTCGAACGTGCCCGTGGCGGGCTTGCGGGTCGGCGCGGCGAAGATGCTGTCGTACATCGGCGGGACCTGCACGGACTGAGTGAAGGAATCGCCGTTTGCGGCCCGGTTCACCCTCATCATCAGCTGACGGGTCTCGGTCCGCCGGTCCACGTCGGCCCGGATTTCCCGCAACTTCGTCCCGTCGAGGGTGACTTCGCGGTCACGGTCCATGGTGACCTCGGGCTCGGTGAGCAGACCGAGGCCGAGCGAGTCCTTGCCCCTGCTGCCACGCACGTCGAGGAAGCTGGACAAGGTGTACATGCCGGGCTGCATACGCAGCTTGAGCGTGCCGGATTCGCCGACCGAGACGGGGAAGGGGTCTGTGTCCTTGGTCAGCTGCTTCACGGTCAGGTTCGCGGCGGACGCCGCGCCGTCCCGGTCCTTGACGTGGACGGTGAGGGTGTAGCGCTCTTCTTCCTTGGTCAGGCCGAAGGCCGTGTGCGCGACGACCGTGTCGCCGTTCCTGGCGGTGATCCGGCCGGAGGTGGCGCCGACGGGTGCGGCGGTGCCGTCACCGGTGACCGCGGTCTGTGCGGTGCCGTGTGCCGGCACGGTGAGGGTGGAGTCGGCGAGGGTGACCACGTTGCTCGGAGCGCCCTCGACGGCCAGCGCCAGGGTGACCGGCTGGTCGGAGGCGTTGCTGTAGGTCAGCGTCTTCGTGACCGGCTTGTTCCCCTCGTACGGCCAGCTGGTGAAGCCGAGGTCAGCGCTGCCGGTCGCGGTGATCTGCGCGGCGATCGCGGACGGGACGTCCACCCGGCCCGCACCCACCTCGTACGACGTGCCGCTGATCTGCTTGGACGTGCTCATCAGCCTGTCCTTGAGCTGCTGTCCGCTCCAGTCGGGGTGCTTCTCGGCGAGCAGCGCCGCCACGCCCGCGACGTGCGGGGTGGCCATGGACGTGCCGCTCATCGATGTGTACGGGCCGCTGCCGTTCACGAGTTGCGAGCGCGCCGCGAGGATGTCCACGCCCGGCGCGGACAGGTCGGGCTTCAGCGCGTTGTCGCCGAGGCGCGGACCCTGGCTGGAGAAGGGGGCACGCCGGTCGGCGGAGTCGACCGCGCCGATCGTCAGCGCGGAGTCGGCCGCGCCGGGGGAGCCGATGCTGCCGGGTGAGCCTGCGTTGCCGGCCGCGATCACGAACAGGGCGCCCGTCTCCTTGGAGAGGGTGTTCACCGCCTGGGCCATCGGGTCGGTGCCGTCACTGCCCTGCCGCGATCCGAGGCTCATGGAGATGACCTTGGCGTGGACGTCCTTGGCCGCCCATTCCATCCCGGCGATGATCTGCGAATCGAATCCGGAACCCTGGTTGTTGAGAACCTTGCCGACGGCGAGCGTGGCGCCGGGCGCGACGCCCTTCTCCTTGCCGTCGGACGCCGCGCCACTGCCACCGACAGTGGACGAGACATGCGTGCCGTGGCCGTGCCGGTCGGCGACCTCCTCGCCGTCGATGAAACTCTTGGTCTCGCTCACCCGGTCCTTGAGATCGGGATGGGTCAGGTCCACGCCCGTGTCGAGGACGGCGACCTTGACACCCTTGCCGGTCAGCCCGGCCTCCCAGGCCGCGGGGGTGCCGATCTGGGCGTTGCTGGCCTCCATCGCGGCGTCGACGCGCGCGTCCAGCCAGATCTTCGCGACGCCTCCCGACAGACGCGCCCTGCCTGAAGTCGCGCCGCGTGCCCCGGAGGTGACGTCCGACGCGACCGTGCGCCAGAACTCCCCGGACTTCGACGCCTCCACGGCCGCACCGCCTATGCTCGGCAGCCCACGGACCTGACGGGCTCCGTGGGGCGTCGCGCTCCGTGCGTTCTTCGTGTACGTCACGATGAGCGGGAGTCCGTCGGAGGACGGGTCACCGAGCCCCTGCTCGATCAGAGCGGTGACGTCGAAGAGTTCGGCGTCGAGGACGCCTGACTGGAGGTAGGGCCGGGCCTCGTCGGGTATGACGGTGATCCGGCCGTCGGACATCTCGCTGCGAACCGCTCCGGTCGCGCCCTTGGGACGCTCCACGGCGACCGACTTCCGGCCCGCGCCGAGGTCGGTCACGGTCACCTTGTCACCAGTGATCAGGGTGACGGTTCGCGCGGTGCTGGGTGCGTGCACGGGTGATGTGGCACGTTCGGTGCCCGCCCCCGCCGTCCCCGATGCCCCGGCTGCAAGGGCCTGACCGGCCGGCAGCAGTACGAGCGACAGCCCCGCTGCCAGCAGCCGGGACCTCCGTCTCGCGGATGATCTGGTCATGGATGACTCTCCTCCACGCACCCGGCGAATGGGTGGTTCCGGGTGCTGCGAAGAGTTTTCGCGGCGGCAACTCGCGTGTCGACCGTTCTGCCCTGACGGATATCCGCCTTGACGGAGACCCGTCAATGACGGCCACGGAGCACGGAATCGCCCTATGCCCAGCCGTGGCGGCGGGCGTACCAGCCGAGCTGGACGCGGGTGGTCGCCCCGGCCTGGGCCATCAACCCCTGGACGCGCCGCCGCACGGTGCGCGCCGGCATTTCCACCTGCGCGGCCACCGCGTGGTCGGTGAGACCGGCGACCAGAACACGCAGTATGCGGGTGTCCAGGACATCGATCCCGTGGTGCGGGGGCCTTGACCCCGGATCTTGAACACGTCTATGCGGCTCGGGTCAGGGTAGTTGATGTTGAGTGGAAGGTGTTCTCGTAAGCGATCGGGGATCGCTGGCCGAGCCGGGAATGCCGGCGTCGGGTGTTGTAGCGGGACAGCCAACGGAAGGCGTCGAGTCGGGCCTCACGCTCGCTCGACCAGCCCTTTCGCCCCTTCAACGTCTCCCTTTCGAAGGTCGCGTTGAACGATTCCGCGGCGGCGTTGTCCGCGCTGCTGCCCACTGCGCTCATGCTCTGGCGGACGCCGGCGAGGCGGCAGGCGTCGGCGAAGGCCCGGCTCGTGTACTGGGCCCCGTGATCGGTGTGCATCACGGCTCCGGCGAGGCTGCCGCGCGTCCGCTCGGCCGCCGCCAGGGCGTCGGTGACGAGCTCTGTGCGCATGTGGTCGGCGATCGCCCACCCGGCCAGACGTCGTGGACAGAGATCGATGACGGTCGCGAGGTAGCAGAACCTCCCGCTGCCGACGCTCAGGTAGGTGATGTCGCCGACGTACTTCGTGTTCGGGGCCTCGGCGGTGAAGTCCCGGCCGATCAGGTCCGGCGCCTTCGCCGCGGCCGGGTCGGGGACGGTGGTGCGGTGCCGACGCCGCAGGCGCACACCCTCAAGGCCGATGGCCCGCATGATCCGGGCGACACGCTTGTGATTGACCGTCTGACCGCCCTCGTCGCGGAGCTCGGCGGTGACTCTCGGGGCTCCGTAGGTGCCGTCGGAGTCGCGGTGGACCTTGCGTATCCGGGCCGCGAGCCGGTCATCGGCGGCCTGCCGGGCCGCGCGGTCCGGGGCGGTGCGGCGCCAGTAATAGAAACTCGAGCGGGCGATGCCCAAGATGTCGCAGAGCCGCTTGACGCCGAACCGGCGCTGGTGATCCTCAACGCACTGGCAGCGGTTCAGGAACCGTCAATCAACTACTGCCTGATTTGATCTTGTTGTCGTAGTCGGTGATCACCTTTTACAGAGCTTCGAGTGTGCGTGGTGGATGCGTCTGTGGGGTGAGTGTGGGGGTGAGGCCGGTTCCCGCGAAGGCCAGCAGTGGCCTGCTGCCGGGGACCCGTTCTCGGTGAGCCGGAAGACCGGCCTCCGAGATCGAGCGGGCCTTGAGCACTGCGGCTCCGGCGCCCCGCTGAGGCCAGACGCCCTATGAGATCGGGCATCAGGCGGTCTCGGGACCTGCAGTCGGCCGGGCGCCGAGACGGCGTCGCAGTTCAAGGTTCTCGCTCTGTGCTGTTTCGAGGGCTTGCCGCAGGGCGTGGACTTCGTCGCGGTGCCGCTGCTTGAGGTCGGCCAACTGGGTGGTGAGGGTGCGGACGACGCTGCTGGGCGAGTCGTCGGGTGGTTGCGCGGCCGGGCGGGGTGGGTTGTTCTGCTGCTGGGTGCGGAGTTGCTCGACGCGTTGGCGGATCTCTGTGCAGCGGTAGAGGAAGTCGAGTGAGACGTTGGCGGTCTGGGCCAGGCTCCGGAAGGTGATGGGTTGCCTGTTGCGGATCATCTCGCGCAGGCCCTGTTCGGCTCGGGCCTGGGCGGCGGCGCTCTTGCGGGCGGCGGCCTGGTGGACGTCGGTGTGGGTGTCGATCCCGCCGATCACCTCGATGGGCTGTGACATGGTGGCCGGGTTGTTCCTTCCGCGCGCGGGTTGATTCGCCGCGCTGGGTCTGCCGGGGCTGGTAGATGTTCAACATGACACGTGGTGATCTCTCCGATCAGGAGTGGGAGTTGATCGAGCCGTTCCTGCCGATGGGTGAGCGGGGGCCGATCCCTGACCTGCGGAAACAGTTCGACGGGACGATGTGGCGGTTTCGGACCGGGAGCCCGTGGCGTGATGTTCCCGAGCGGTACGGGTCCTGGTCGACGGTCTATGACCGGTTCCGCCTCTGGGCGGTCACGGGTGTCCTCGAGGCCCTGATGGAGGCGTTGATCGCCGAGGCAGCCGCTCGCGGGCAGGTGGACCTGGGCCTGGTCAGTGTGGACTCCACGGTTGCTCGCGCTCACCATCACGCGGCGGGGATGGCCCTGGACGTCGAGCTGCTGGACGAGCTGGAGAAGGCCGCCGCAGCCGAAAAAGGGGTGCGCGCAAAGGACAAAACGATCTCGTAGCAGCGCCGGTCGACGAGGCCGAGGAAGCGGTGCGCGAGGAGCGGCGCCGGATACACCGACGCCGCAAAGTCCGTCTGAGCGCAGCCTCTTTGGGGCGCTCGCGCGGCGGGCTGACCACCAAGTCCCACTTGGCGGCGGACCGCCGCTGCCGCCCGCTGTCCTTCGTCCTGACCGCCGGGCAGGCCGCCGACGGTCCGCGCTTCACCGCCGTTGTGGAGCGGATCAAGGTACGCGGACCGGTCGGCCGGCCCCGCACCCGCCCGGACGCGATCGCCGCCGACAAGGCGTACTCTTCCCGCGCGATCCGCGCCTACCTGCGCAAACGCCAGATCCAGGGCGTGATCCCGGAGAAGGCCGACCAGGCCGCCAACCGCAAGAAGAAGGGCTCACGCGGCGGCCGCCCGGTCAGTCACGACAGTGATCTCTACAAGGAGCGCAACACCGTCGAACGCTGCATCGGCAGGATCAAGGAGTGGCGGGGCCTGGCAACTCGCTACGACAAGACCCCCGAGAGCTACCTCGCCGGACTGCATCTACGAGGCGCCATCCTCTGGGCGCGCAGCCTCCGCCCCGCCACATGATCTCAACTCCGAACAGACCCTAGTAGCCTCGCCTACTCCTCTTCGTCGACCCCCTTTCTCAAGTTGCGGAAGGGGTCCGGAACGCCAGGGCGTTCGCTCCGACCACGGGATCGTCGGCACTGGCGGCTGCCCGCTGCGCGGTGGCGTAGTGGCGTTCGGCGGGGGTCTGTCAAAAGAACGGTGTAACTCGGGTTGTTGAGGGTTACTGTCGGGCTGCGGAGAGTCGGCCGTCGAAGGTGATGTCGAAGGCGTTCAGT
>NZ_JBIURV010000079.1:0-23625 GCF_044741025.1 Streptomyces sp. NPDC088246 | reverse complement strand
GACACACCCCACCCAACGCCACAACACCGGCCCGGGACACCCCCGGAACGGTCACGCCATACGAATCAACGACCCGCGAAGTCCGGGCCTAGAGGAATTGACTCCTGCCGCTGGGACGGCGCGCCGTGCCGGCTTATGCCGCTCCCCGCTCGGGACCTGCGGTGCGGGCGAGGCACCAGGGCTCCACCCGGGCCGCCGCGTCCGGTCGGGCGTGGTGGTCCAGAAGGGATGCCACCAGACCTCGGCGGACAGGCTGAGTAGTCGGTGCCGTTCTCGGCGCGATGCCGACCTCAATGATCAGCGGTGGCTTCAGGGAGATCCAGCACGTGACGTCAGCGGATGTCAGCCGCGGGACAATCGGCGGACCACGACGCCCAGCACACCGCTCTCACGGAAAAAGCCCAACGACCGGGAGTCGACGCTCGCCTCAGGATTGTCTCCGAGCAGCACAAGACGGCCCGCGGGAACCCGGCGCCCCTCCATGTCTTCCAAAGCTGCCGCTTGCGCGCGCGGAACCTCGCCCCCCGCCACAGCCGCCACACGCTTGATGAGCCAGCGCCTTTCCGTCAAGCGGTCCGCCTCGAGACATACCGCGGGTGGGCTGTGCCCGTCCGGCCAGCCGGAGGAAGCCTCCGCAGGTTGTTCGATCACCACCACCTCTCCGACTTCCGGGGGTCGTCTGCGGACCAGTACCCGGTCCTTGTCCTGATAGGTGGGCCGCATGCTGATCCCGTGGACAGTGACCACAACGAGTCGGCGGCTCAGCAGCACGTGAGCGGCGTGCAGCGCGCCCAGTGCGAACGCTGCGGCACCCAACAGACTCGCTCGCACCAGTGCGCCGTCGAACGCCGAGAAGATTGCGCAGCCGCAGAGGGCGGCCGCGGCGATGAGGAGAGCCGCGCGGGCCCGGCGCGGATCGCGGTGCAGTCCGCGTCGCGGAGCGGCATTCGCGTGCCTGACGCGCCTCATGGCGTGGCTGTCACCTCATCCGTCGCGACTGCGGATTCAGCCTGGTAGCCGGCCGCCTGCACGGTGAACAAGCGGGCATACACGCCACCTGCTGTCATGAGCGCTTCGTGATCACCCAGCTCGACCAGCTTCCCCTGGTCCAAGACCGCGATCACATCCGCTTCACGGACGGCGCCCAACCGGTGCGAGATCAGCACGCTTGTCATGCCGTCGCGATGTTCCCGGAGGGAAACATGGATCTCGTGCTCCGCCTGCGCGTCGAGACCTGCGGAAGGTTCGTCGAGGATCATCAAGTCACACCGGTCGCGGAGGAAGGCGCGGGCAAGGGCGAGTCGCTGGGATTGTCCGCCCGACAGGACCACCCCGGTCGCCGGGTCGGATTTCTCCGATTCCAGCAAGAACACGCGGGACAGCAGGGTTTCGTACCCGTGGGGCAGCCGTTCTAGAACGTCGTGGACTCCGGCTCGGCGCGCCGCCGTCCTCAGTCGTCCGGGGTCCTCCAGCGCGCTCAGGTCTCCCAGGGCGATGTTCTCCGCCCCGGTCAGGTCGTAGTCCATGAAGTCCTGGAAAACCGCGCCAATTCTGCGCCTCAGCTCGGCCGGATCGGTCCCCCGGATATCGACCCCGTCCCACAGCACGGCGCCGCGTGTCGGGTCGTAGAACCGGCAAATCAGTTTGATCAAGGTCGACTTCCCCGCCCCGTTGAGGCCGACGACGGCCAGGGACGATCCGCACGGGATACGCAGATTCACTCCGCGCAGAACCCATGGGTGCGCCGGTGAATAGCGGAACCACACGTCTCGAAGCTCGATGGCTTCCGCAAGAGCGGGCAGGGGAACGGGCGTCGGTGAGACCGGCAGGTCGGGTTCGGCGTGAACGACCCGCAGATAATGTCCGAACAGAGTCACTGACTGATGCGTGACAGCCACTTCGGCAGCCAGCAGGGCCAGCGCGGCTTGCGTCCCCGCGACGGCCGCTATGAAAACCGTGACGTCGCCCACGGAAAGCCGCCCCGCGTGCGCCTGATGCACTGCCCAGACCAGGCCGCAGCCGGATACCAGCGCGGAGAACGCTCCCAACCCGGTCTGAACGAGAGCCTCGTGCCGCTCCACCGATCGTTTGGCGACGTCCGAGGCCTGCCGCTCCGCCAGCATCCGCTCGCGAAGAAACCGGCCGACCCCGAAGAGTCGCACTTCCTTGGCCGCCTCCACACTGGACAGTAAGCCGCTGTAGAACATTTCCCGCCGCTCCCTGGGACCAATACCCCATTCCATCCGGGCGCGGCGCCGTGACGAAGCCAGCTCGGCGGCGAGCGTCGGTGCGCCGGAGCACAGCGCCAAGCCCGCCATCCAAGGGTTCAACAGCACCAGAGAAGCCAGAAACCCGCTGATGGTGGTGAGCGCTCGCGACGCGCCCAGAATTCCGGCGACGGCTCGGCCGGGATTGCTGCCGCCACCGTGCCGGGCGAGTCGGAGCCGGTCGAGAAACCGGGGGTCCTCGAACCGGCTCAGCCCGACAAAGGTGTCCACGGCGGTAAAGAGTGTGCTCATGGTGTGCAGACTCACCCGACGGTTCAGCTCGGTTCCGACGTACTGGATCAGATGAGGAAGCGCGGCCGTCACCACGCCCAGAGCGGTCAGGCCGAGGCCCCAGCCGATCAGCCCCGCTCCCTCGCGTGCGGTCAGTGCGTCGAGTGCCATCTTGGTGAACCAGGCGAGCAGCACGGGTACCACCCCGGCCACCAGCGTGAGCAATACCTGGCAGGTCAAGGGCCAGGGGGACGCCCGCGCCACGTGGAGGCAGACTGCCGCGGTTCGGCGTGCCAGGGAGTACCTGTCGGCATCAGCATCCGAGTGCCCGCCCGCAGAGTCGTCCGACCTGCCGGCCAGGTTGGGTGACCCGGCGCCCAAGGTGAAGTTCATGCCAGGGAAGAGGCGGAGGAGGAACTGACGTCGGTCAGCGCGGGTTCTTCGGAGGTGACCACCAGCCGCCCGTCCTGGTCGTGCCCGACCTCAAGGATGGTGGGGAACGCCCGCGCCCGGAACGCTGAGGTCAGTGCTCCGTCCGGCCCTTCGACGACCACACTTGCGACCGGAGCCAGCAGAGCCGAGAAGTGTTCCGCCTCCGCGCTGTCCCCGACAACGACCGCTATAACTTGCCGTGACCCCATCGGGACGGCCCTCGCGTGCGCGGCGAACATCGGCACCTTTTCCTTGCACGGCTCGCATGTCGGAGAGAAGAACGCCACCACCGAGCCGTCCGGGATCCGGTCGGGTGTCAGTTCCTCGCCGTTCTGCGCGATGACTCGGAAGTCACCCACCTCCTCGCCCACGACCAGGCTTGGCCGGAGCGATCGGTCAGTGGGGCGGGAGGCGAGCTGACGAGTGTGCTCTCGCAGCCGTTTGATCATACCGAGTGTGAGTAGCAGGTCGAGTGTGCAGAGAAGGCCGACGAGAATTACGGCCGCTACAAAAAATGACATGTCGAATCCTTTCTTGGGCGTGGGCCGATTCGGGGCTGTGCGCGAAAGTCACCTACCGCTGGGCAAGGGAGGGCGCGGTGCTGTCGGTGACGAACAGGTCGAGAATGTCGTCGAGCCTCACTGTCAGTGCACTGCCGACGAGTCCCGCCGTCATGGCGACAACGGCCCCGGCCGGATGCACTTCGCCGGTCGAGGACGGGGCGGCCACGGTCGGCACCAGCGCCGTTAGGGAAAGCCCCGCGAGGGTTGCGTTCCGCACGAGGTGACGCGGTCTCAGAACGGCATCAGACTTTCCGAAGCAGCGACAGTGGGCATCCGCGCCCCGGCTCAGCGTCAGGGCGATCCCGATCGTGAACGCCGACAGCAGAGTGGTGGCGCCCGCCAGACCGACGGCCGGCGCATGCTTGGCGGGTAGGGCCAATGCGACACAGACGAGCATCTCGGCGGCAACGACGGTGACCGCCGCCGGACGTACGAACCTGGCGGGGACAAGCGCCGTGTCCTGGATCGACCGGGCGAACGAATCGAACGCTCCGTCTCTCGCGACCTTGCCCAGAGCTGCCACCAGAAAGACCGCGCCCAGCAGGCAACGCGCCCCGATCAGTATGTACTGCACCGAGAACTCCCGAGATCACGAGAAGAGCCGTTGGCGTCGGGCACGGGTGGGCGCCGCGAAGGCGCCCACCCGAATGACAAGGTTCAGCAAGGGCTCTCGGAGCGGTCGCAGCCGGTGCCGGTGCAGCACATGTGCCACATGCCGTACAGGCACTTCATGGAACAGCCGGCCGACGCCGCGGCTGCCTCGGCCCTCGGCACCAGTCGCTCCAGCAGGCTTGCGCCCATCGCTTCCAGCTTCTTGTACATGATCAGGCTCCTTTTGTCGTCTTACGCTCGCTCGCAGCGGGCGGGTTGCGGGCATTTCCTGTCGGATGACATCTCCTCATCCGAAGGCCGACCGGTCTTGCCTCGGGCGGCGAGTCCACGATGGCTGACGCGGCTGGGGCGAGACAACGGATACATGTGTCCAAGACATGTCCCGGACAACGCTTAAGTGAATGCCCTGTTCAGGGCCTTGTCCGGATATGCGTCCGGCCTCTGTCCGGTGCCGGACAGAGGTCTGGAAGCGACCTTGTCAGATGAAGTAGCCGTGACAAGGATGTGGGCATGCGGAATACGGGGGAGTTACTGCCACAAGAGGCTCGGGACGCAGCCGAGTTCATCGCTCTGCTGCGGCGACTGAAAGAACGATCGAGGCTGACATACCGACAGCTGGACGAACGTGCGGCCGAGCTGGGCGAGGCGCTGCCGCGCAGCACTCTGGCCGAGGTCCTGAGGCGGGAGACATTGCCGCGGGCGGACATGCTGACGGTGTTCGTACGGCTCTGCGGCGACGGGCCTCGCCTTGAGGAATGGCTGGAGGCCCGGGAGCGGATCGCCGACGGCGGGACGGGGCACAGCGACGTGCTTCCGCCGCACGATGAACCGGGCCGGGTGGCCCAGCCGACGGCCGACGATACGTCAGCCTCCCTAGCACCGCCCTCTGACGCATCCGAGGCCGCTCCCCCCGTCCTGCTGCGACGGCGTGTCAGCACCTCCGTGAGACGGGGCGCGGCCGTGGCAGCCGCTCTCGCGGTGGCCTCAGGCGCGTGGTTCCTCATATCCGATGACGGGTCCCCATCGGTGCCGCGCACCCCGGCAGAGGGCTGGTCCCGGATTCGCCCCGCCGGTTCGCCCGATCTCTGCCTGACCGAAGGACGTCAGCGGAGTGGTGCCTACAAGAGTCCGGTCGCCGTGCAGCGTCCCTGCGCGCAGGCCGTACCGCCCCGAACCCATCTGAAGGCGGTGGGCGACAACGCGTACTACATCCAGTGGGATCATCCGGGCGAGGGCCTCGGCTGTCTCACCGTGCTCGAAAGCGGACCCGCCAAAGGAATGCTTGAGCCCTGGGAAGACTGCAGCGACAGCCGGCCGTCCCAGCACTTTTGGGTAGAGCCTGTCGACGGGCCCCATCAGGGAGGCTTTCGACTCCGCCCGGCCCATAGCGGCCTTTGCGTGGGAATCAACGATTCTGATGAGAAAGCTTCTGCGGCCGAAGCGATTCAACAACCATGCACGGGAAAGAGCGATCAGGAATTCTTCATAGAGAAGGAATGACTCGTGCAGGCCGGTCGACGAACCACAAGGCCACGGACGGAATACCCCGGGGTTCTGGCGGACCAGCCTGCCCCGAAGTCCACGCATCCGATGACCTACTGGCGGACGCCCTTACTAGCCGGGGGCGGGACCGTTCCGGTTCTTGCGGTGTTTCAGCCAGGTGGCCGTGAGGACGACGGCCCCGGCGCAGAAGAGGGCGACCGGAACCCATATCTTCCAGTGGAGCGGGGACGTGGACCCGTATGCCCAGCCGTCGCCCGCGAAGATCGTGTCACCGGCGGCCACCTCGGCGCCTGTGATCTCACCGGAGGCCGTGTGGCCGTCCGCGAACGCCCACGTTCCGTAGCAGTGGGCGGCAGGTAACTGCCCGCCGCCCTCAACGCATTGCGTGGTGCTGTGGACGATGGCGGAGTCGCCGGTGAGCAGCTTCTGCACGCCGTCGCCGACCCACAGCGCGACGAGGAGCGGCAGCAGGGCCGAGAGTGCGAGCGCGGACACCAGAGGGCCCAGCGACTTCAGACTGGTCTGGTCCATGCGGTGTCCCCCGTGGGTCGACTACCGGGGCAACGTTGTCCAGTTGTCCAGTTGCCAAGGAAAGGAGTGGGGCTTGCCGAGGACCTTGTTCCCGCTCCCGGGCGGAGGCACTCCTCCCGCGATGGCGCCCGCCGGAGCGGCGGCCCGGTGGGGCTCGGGGCACACTCGGTGGTTTCAGGTGCCACACCCGTACAGCCGCCCATACGCAGGGGAACGGGAGTCGCTGTGCAGTTGCCCGAAACCGTTCGACGGCTGCGGCTGGACGACACCCTGTCCGGCTTCACCGAACCCATCGGTGACGCACGTGTTGTGGCGATCGGTGAGAACAACCACTGCATTCGCGAGTTCACCGTCCTGCGCGAACGGATGCTGCGTCTGCTGGTGACCGAGCTGGACTTCGGTGTGATCGCCTTCGAATCGGGATTCGCCGAGGGGCACCTCGTCGACGACTGGATTCGCGGCGGCCCCGGTGACGTCGGAACGGCAGGGCGGGACGGATTCACCTTCCGGTTCGGCGACTCCAGCGAGATGCACGACATGCTCCGCTGGCTGCGCGCACACAACGCGGCCGGCGGCCGGGTGCGGTTCGCCGGCCCGGACGCACCGGGCTCGGGGGGTTCGGGACTTCCCGCGTTGCGCCTGGTACGCGAGTATCTCGCGACGCACCACCCCGGGCAGGTGCCCTTCGTCGACGCCGCGATGGAAGCGACCGCGCCCTACCGGGCCGCCAACAACGGTGTGGTGGTGCACGCACGTTACTCCGCACTGAGCACCGCGGCCCGCGACGCCGCCACCGCCACGCTGACCAGGTTGCTGTTGCGGCTGGACGCACTGCGGCCCGGGCCCCGACCCGCACCAGCACGTGATCGTCAGACATCACGCGTTGGGTGCGCTGCGCCTCGACGAGCAGGTGCGTGAATTGCTTGAGCACCGCGAGTCCGACCCGCCCGAACTGGTGCCCTCCTCCCGGGACGTGTACCAGGCGGAGACCGTGCACCTGCTGCGCGAGATCTACGGAGCGGACGAGCGGATCGTACTGATGCTGCACAACGCGCACGCGCAGCGTGTGCCGATGCAGTTGATCCCCCCGGCCCTGACCCCTTCCGCGGGCAGCTACTTCGCCGCCTCCCTGGGGGCGGAGTACGTCGCCGTCGGTGTCACCGCACGCACCGGCACCGCCACCGACGTACGGTTGGACGAACGGGCGAGGCAGGGCTTCGAGGTGGTGTCCCGGCCGCTCGGTCCTCCCGCCCCGGACAGTGTGGAAGAGGCCGTCGAAGAGAGCGCCCCGGGGGACGAGCCCGTACTGCTGGACCTGCGGCCCGCGCGGGGAGGCGCAGGCCCCTCGGCCATCCGGCACGCGTACACCGATGTCCCGGTGGACGTGCTGGCCGCTTTCGACCTACTGGCCTGCCTGCCGACCATGAGTCCCAGCTCTTCCGTGCTGCGTACGGCTCCCTGAACAGCGAAGCGACGCGCAGCTGGTGATCGAGCGCGGCCGGCGGCGTCGCGCTGCTGGCTCTTCCTGCGCGACGTCTTCGTCCGACGCCGACGGCATGCGCCTGACTCGCTCTGCGACCGCTGCCAAGGACACCGTGATCCGCGGCACGTGAGCAAGGGCCCGTCCCCGGTGACGGCACCGGACGCGGGCCCCGTCCGTGCTGAAGGATCAGTACATGAGGGCGTCGGACATTTCGCTCTGCCAGTAGGTGACGAAGCCGTTGTCGCCCCAGGTGGTGCCGGCGGGGAGCGTCAGCTTGGCGGGGGCGCCCGTGGAGCCATGGTTGCTCTTGCCGGTGAAGTACACCGTGAGGTGGGTGCCCTTGTGCAGTTCCTGTCCGTCCGGCTCACCGGACAGCCCGATGGAGGCGTAGGCGGACTGGCCCGGCGCAAGGGTGACCACGGCCTGCGGGATGCTGTCGCGGAGGACCGGGAAGGCGGCCTGGGCGTCGTCGAAGCCGAGCGCCGGCGCGTGGTACGCGTAGCAGGGTACGGAACCGGTGTTGGTCGCCGTGAGCAGCAGGTGGTTGATGGGGCGGCTCACCTTGCTGACGGTGACCTTGGTGTTCGAGCCGGTGCAGGTGACGGGGGACTTGCTGCCGGTGCCCTTGTTGCCGGTGGCGCCGGTGTTGCTCTTCTGGCCGCCCGTGCCGGAGGTGGAGCCCTTGGAGTGGGCCGCCGTGTTCTCGGCAGGGGCGTTGGACGTGCTGTCGGTGTCCTTGGCGTCCTTGCCCGAGTCCGGCGCGGTGGCGGCCGGGGACTGCTGGTCGGCGGTGTTCCCTGCCGGAGCCGCCGTTCCCGCCTTGCCGTTGTCACCGCTGCCGTTGTCGCTGCAGGCGGTGAGTGAGAGGGCTGCCAGGAGGGCGGTCGCGGCGAGGGCGGTGGTGCGGATGCGGTTGCTGCGCATGGTGGTGGTACTCCCCGTATGTGTTGGTGAGGTCGTTCAGTCAGTGATGGCAGATCAGGACCATGACGATCGCGGTCGACACGATCACTACGCCGATTGCCACGGCATCGATCAACTCGATGCGGAAACGGGTTCGCACTGTGTCGTCCCGGTGGTCTCTGCGGTGTGGTCACAGACTGCGGGACGGCAGATTCCGGCCGCAACGCCGAACGGCCCATTGGGGAAGCTGGAATGCCTGCGCGTACTGTGACCTGGGCAGATTCCACGTCCCTGGAACGGTGTTCCGGGACGAACCAGGAGGGGGAACGCCGTAGTGGCGACGCCGGAGGCCGGGGAATTCGCGGCTCTGCTGAAGGAACTGAAGGACCGTTCGGGGCACAGCTACGGGGTTCTCGCCGGAAGACTGCACGTCAGCACATCGACGCTCCACCGGTACTGCAACGGTGACGCCGTGCCCAATGAGTACGCGCCGGTGGAGCGGCTGGGGCGGCTTTGCGGGGCGAGCCCGGACGAGTTGGTGGAGCTGCATCGGCGGTGGATCGTGGCCGATGCGGCGAGACGGCGTCCTGCTTCCGTTCCCGATTCGGTTCCGGCTCCGGTTGCCGCTCCCGTTTCTGATTCCGGGTCCGTTGCCGAGCCGGGAGCCGCGGCTGAGGCTGTGGCTTCGACCGAGGACCGGGACGGAGGCGAGGACAAGGACGACGATGCGCTCGTGCCCGAGGTCGTGACGGCCGGGGCGAGCCGGCCCCGGCGGTTCTGGTCCTCCCCGCGGGCGCGTGTCCTGCTCGCGGCCGCTGCCGTCGTCGCGCTCACCGTGCCGACCTCGATCGTCGTCAGCAATCTGTCGGGTACGGGCACGGACGATCTCAGCAACGCCCCCGCCGTGGACGCGAAGGACCCGGGAGGGGCCGCGCGCGTCCGGCCCGGCCTCGACGCGAGTGTCACCGCCTCGCCCAGCGGGGCGAAGAAGTCGGGCAAACCCGTACCGTCCGGCTCGGCGACCGTCTCGTCCCCGCCGTCCGGCGGCGCCTCCGCCACGTCCGGGGGGCACGGCACGGGAGCCGGGCCGGGTGGGCAGCAGAGCGGGGGCGTACCCCTGAGCGCCACCATCAGCTCGTACAACTGGGAAGAGCCCTGCGGCAAGTACTACGTGCTGGACCAGAAGCCGAACGACGTTCCTCCACCGCCCCCGCCGCAGGACACCCGCGGCTGGGCCAGGGCGCTCGGCGGGGTGGACGGCGGCAACATGCTGCTCGAAGTCACCGTGCAGGGGAAGTCCGGGCAGGCCGTCGTGCTGAACGGACTGCATGTGCGGACGCTGTCCCGGAAGGCGCCGCTGGCGTGGTCGGCGTACTCGATGGGGGAGGGCTGCGGGAGCGGCATCACACCGCAGTCCTTCGACATCGACCTCGACGACAGCCGGCCGACCCTCACCCCGGTGGCGGGGCAGCAGCAGGACGTGCGGGTGCCGCCGAAGGACTTCCCGTTCCGGGTGTCCTCCACCGATGTGGAGGTGTTCGACCTCAACGCCCATGTCGAAGGGCACGACGTCAGCTGGTACCTGGAGCTGGAGTGGAGCAGCGGCGGCCGGGAGGGGACGCTGCGCATCGACGACGGCGGGAAGCCGTTTCGTACCAGCAGCATCAAGACGCGGCCGCAGTACCTGTACCGGCACGACACGGCCCAGTGGGTGCCCAAGGAGTAACGGTCACACCCACCGGGCCGGTGCCTGCGCGTACGGACGGAGCCTCGGGGGTCAGAGGCGCTCGGGGGCCCTGATGCCGAGCAGCTCCATGCCCTGGTGCAGGGTGCGGGCGGTGAGGTCCGAGAGGAAGAGGCGGTTCTCGGCCACATCGGCCGGGACGTCGGACTTCAGCACCGGGCACTGGTCGTAGAACGTCGTGAAGAGCGACGACAGCTGGTAGAGGTACGAGGCCAGCTTGTGCGGCTCGTACGCGGCGGCGACCTCGGCCACGACCTCGCCGAACTGGTCCAGGTGCAGGCCCAGCGCGCGCTCGGCCGGGGCCAGCTCCAGCTCCGGGTGCGGCTGGGACTTCAGCTCGCCCGCCTTGCGCTTGATGGAGCGGGACCGGGCGTGCGCGTACTGGATGTACACGCTCGTGTCGCCGGTCAGCGACACCATCTGGTCCAGGTCGAACTTGTAGTCGCGGGCGGCCGACGTCGACAGGTCCGCGTACTTCACCGCTCCGATACCGACCTGCGTGGCGCGCTCGGTGATCTCCTCGTCGGTGAGGTCCTTCGCCTTTTCGCGCACGACGGTGGACGCCCGGTCGATCGCCTCGTCCAGCAGGTCCTGAAGCCGGACCGTCTCGCCCTCACGGGTCTTGAACGGCTTGCCGTCCTTGCCGAGCACCGTGCCGAAGGGGAGGTGTACGGCCTTGACGTCCTCGTTCAGCCAGCCGGCCCGGCGGGCCGTCTCGAAGACCATCTTGAAGTGCAGGGCCTGCCGGGCGTCCACCACGTACAGCAGGGTGTTCGCCTTGAGGTTCTGGACCCGGTCGCGAATAGCGGAGAGGTCGGTCGCCGCGTAGCCGTAGCCGCCGTTCGACTTCTTGACGATCAGCGGCGCCGGGTTGCCGTCCGGACCCTTCACATCGTCGAAGAACACGCACAGCGCACCCTCGGAGCGGACGGCGACGCCCGACTCCTCCAGGATGCGGCAGGTCTCCTCCAGCATGGCGTTGTAGCCGGACTCGCCGACGATGTCGGGGTCGCGGATCTCCATGTCGAGCTTGTTGAAGACCGAGTAGAAGTAGATCTTCGACTCGTCGACGAAGCGCTGCCACAGGGAGAGGGTCTCCTCGTCACCGGCCTGGAGCGCCACGACCCGGTCCCGGGAGCGGGCCTTGAACTCCTCGTCGGAGTCGAAGAGCACCCGCGAGGCCTTGTAGAGCCGGTTGAGGGAGGACATGGCGGCCTCGCCGTCCGCCGCGCCGCCGTCGGCCTCGTGGTTCAGCTCGCCCGGGTGCTCGATCAGGTACTGGATGAGCATGCCGAACTGGGTGCCCCAGTCGCCGATGTGGTGGCGCCGGACCACGGTCTCGCCGGTGAACTCCAGGATCTGCGCCATCGCGTCACCGATCACCGCGGAACGGAGGTGACCGACGTGCATCTCCTTGGCCACGTTCGGCTGCGCGTAGTCGATGACCGTGGTGCCCGCGGCGCTGTTGTACGGGACACCGAGCCGGCCCTCGTCGTCCGCGTCACGCGCGGCGAGGGTCTCGATGATCGCCCGGTCGGCGAGCGTCACATTCAGGAAGCCGGGGCCGGAGACCTCGATCTCCTTGATCGGGCCGCCTGCCGGGATCGCGGCAGTGACCTGGGCCGCCAGCTCGCGCGGGTTGCCCTTGAGCTTCTTGGCGAGGGCCAGGATGCCGTTGGCCTGGAAATCGGCCCGGTCGCTTCGTCGCAGCAGCGGGTCCGCGGTGCCGGCATCCGGCAGCGCTGCCGTCAGGGCGTCCGCCAGCTGCTGCTGGAGCGAGGAAGCGAGGGAATTGACCGAGGCCATGGGCTGGCTGCCGTTTCCGTAGGGGTACAAGGGATCACACCCAGTATTCCACGGTCAGTAAAGCCGTTTTCGCGCTACCGGTGGGACCTGGGAGAATGGGCGGTGCCCCTATGAGTCCCACAAGGGTGTTCCTACGAGTCCTACAAGAGAGAAGGACGTGCAGACCGTGGCTCAGAGTCAGAGCAGCACCGAGACCGACTGGGTCTCCCGCTTCGCGGACGATGTCATCGCCGAATCGGAGCGTCGTGCGCCTGGCAAACCGGTCGTCGTCGCGTCCGGCCTCTCCCCGTCGGGCCCGATCCACCTGGGCAACCTCCGCGAGGTCATGACGCCGCACCTGGTCGCCGACGAGATCCGCCGCCGGGGGTACACCGTCCGGCACCTGATCTCCTGGGACGACTACGACCGCTACCGCAAGGTTCCGGGCGGTGTCCCGGGTGTCGACGAGTCCTGGGCCGAGCACATCGGCAAGCCGCTGACCTCGGTGCCCGCCCCGGCCGGGTCCACGTACCCGAACTGGGCCGAGCACTTCCAGGCGGCCATGACCGCCGCGCTGGACGAGCTGGGCGTCGAGTACGACGGCATCAGCCAGACCGAGCAGTACACGGTGGGCGCGTACCGCGAGCAGATCCTGCACGCGATGAAGCACCGGGCCGACATCGACGCCGTCCTCGACCGGTACCGGACGAAGAAGGACCCGGCGGCCGCGGGCAAGGGCAAGAAGCCGCAGCAGAAGAAGGTCGACGAGGCCGAGCTGGAGGCCGAGGCGGGCTCCGGCGCGGCCGGTGAGGACGACGGCAGCGGCGGCTCGGCCGGCTACTTCCCGTACAGGCCCTACTGCGGCAACTGCGAGAAGGACCTCACGACCGTCACGTCGTACGACGACGACAGCACCGAGCTGAACTACACCTGCACATCCTGCGGCTTCGCCGAGACCGTCCGGCTGAGCGAGTTCAACCGCGGCAAGCTGGTCTGGAAGGTCGACTGGCCGATGCGCTGGGCGTACGAAGGCGTGATCTTCGAGCCGAGCGGCGTGGACCACTCCTCGCCGGGCTCCTCGTTCGTCGTCGGCGGCCAGATCGTCCGTGAGATCTTCGACGGCGTACAGCCGATCGGCCCGATGTACGCCTTCGTCGGCATCTCCGGCATGGCGAAGATGTCCTCCAGCAAGGGCGGCGTGCCGACCCCGGCCGACGCGCTGAAGATCATGGAGGCGCCGCTGCTGCGCTGGCTGTACGCGCGCCGCAGGCCCAACCAGTCCTTCAAGATCGCCTTCGACCAGGAGATCCAGCGGCTCTACGACGAGTGGGACTCGCTGGCGCGCAAGGTCGCGGACGGCTCGGTGCTGTCCGCCGACGCCGCCGCGTACGCGAGGGCCATCGGCACGGCCGCCGGTGAGCTGCCGAGCACGCCGCGCCCGCTGCCGTACCGCACCCTCGCTTCGGTCGTCGACATCACGGCCGGGCACGACGAGCAGACGTTGCGCATCCTGAGCGAGCTGGACCCGGAGAACCCGCTGACCTCGCTGGACGAGGCCCGGCCCCGGCTCGACCGCGCCGAGAACTGGATCACCAGCCAGGTCCCGGCCGAGGCCCGCACGATCGTCCGCGGTGAGCCGGACAAGGAGCTGCTCGGCTCGCTGGACGAGCAGGGCCGTGAGTCGCTGCGGCTGCTCCTGGAGGGGCTGGATTCGCACTGGTCGCTGGACGGGCTCACCACGCTCGTCTACGGCGTGCCGAAGACCCTGGCGGGCCTGGAGCCGGACGCCAAGCCGACGCCCGAGCTGAAGGCCGCGCAGCGGTCGTTCTTCGCGCTGCTGTACCGGCTGCTGGTCAGCCGGGACACGGGGCCGCGGCTGCCCACGCTGCTGCTGGCCGTGGGCGCTGAGCGGGTGCGCAGACTACTCGGCGAGTAGGCTGCTGGGCGCGTAGGTGCCTTTTGTACGGAGGGCCGTCACCCGGTGATTGGGGTGACGGCCCTCCGTATTTGCCGGTTCCGTCCTTGAACGCCGGACGGGCCGGGCGGGGGCCTATGCGATGTGGTTCTCCGCCATCTCGTTGTCGAAGCGCTGCTTGAATCCCGGCAGGAGGCGGCGGAGCAGGGCCGAGCTGCGGGGGTGCCTGACGTTGTGGCCGTCCGAGAGGTGTATGTCGAGGACCTCCGCACTCGGGTAGTTCTGGTGCGATTTCGTGTACGCGGTGAACACCTCGTACGCGATCTCGCTGAACTCGACTTCGGCCTCGGCCCATTCGGAGGGGTCGGGCTCCTGCTGCGGCACGGGCCGGGGTTCCGGCTCCGGCTCCTCGGACCGGGGCTCCGGCAGGGGTTCCGCGGCGCGGGGGCCCGGGACGGCGCCGATGGTGCCCACGTTGCCCAGGGGGCGGGTGCGGCCGCCGGGGCCCGACGGGACCATGACCGGGGTGGGTTCCAGGCCCTCGACGTACGCAGGGTCGTACGCACTCTCGTACGTGTCGTCCGACACCTGGGACGCCGCGAACCACGGGCTCTCGTGCGAGCCGGGGCCCTCCTGGGGCCACTCCTCGGCGGCGTCCGGGTCGGAGGGGTGGGTGTGCTGCTGCTGTTGCTCGTACTCCTGCTGGGGATGAGGTTCGGCGTACGGCAACTCGGTCTGGAACTCGCCGGGTTCGGCCAGGGCCGGGGCCGGGGGCAGCAGGGCCGGTTCGATGCCTGCGGCGGCGAGGCCGGCCGGACCGGTCTCGGCCAGTGGAACGCCGTACTTCGCCAGACGCAGCGGCATCAGGGACTCGACGGGTGCCTTGCGGCGCCAGCTGCGGCCGAAGCGGGCCTGGAGGCGGGCCTGGTAGATGAGCCGGTCCTGTTCGAGCTTGATGACCTGCTCGTACGAGCGGAGCTCCCAGAGCTTCATCCGCCGCCACAGCCGGAACGTCGGCACGGGGGAGAGCAGCCAGCGGGTGAGCCGCACGCCCTCCATGTGCTTGTCGGCCGTGATGTCGGCGATCCGGCCCACGGCGTGCCGGGCGGCCTCGACGGAGACCACGAACAGCACCGGGATGACCGCGTGCATGCCGACGCCGAGCGGGTCGGGCCAGGCCGCGGCGCCGTTGAAGGCGATCGTCGCGGCGGTCAGCAGCCAGGCCGTCTGGCGCAGCAGCGGGAACGGGATGCGCAGCCAGGTCAGCAGCAGGTCCAGGGCGAGCAGGACACAGATGCCCGCGTCGATGCCGATCGGGAAGACCAGTGAGAAGTTCCCGAAGCCCTTCTGCAGGGCGAGCTCGCGCACCGCAGCGTACGAACCCGCGAAACCGATCGCGGCGATGAGCACCGCACCGGCGACCACGAGCCCGATGAGTATCCGGTGGGTGCGTGTCAGCTGCATCGCGGCCACCCGCGTTCCCCTCCCCGTTTCCCTTGTCCGACGTCCTGTTCCGACTTCTGGCGGGCACAGCCTGGCACATGAGGGAGCGGCGTGTTGCGCGGGGAGGGGCGAAGCCCGGTACTCGGGGGAGGACCGGGCTTCGTGAAACTGCTGCCGGGCAGGGGCGTTGGGGCAGGCCCTGCCGCGTCGGCTAGCTCGTCTTCTTTTCCGTGGCCTTCTCGCTGGGCTTGGTCGACCCGCCCGGCGCGTCCGACTTCGTGCCGGCGGCGGCGACCGAGGCCACTGCCTCCTTGGCCGCCTTCTCGGCACCCTTCAGGATGTCGTCGGCGGACGGAGTCTTCGCGCCCGCGTAACCCGCGCCGTTGTAGGTGAGGGTGACGACGACGTTCCCCGTACGGGCCACGACCGTTGCGTACTTGAAGTCCTCACTCGTCTTGGTGAGGTCATATGTGATCTTGGTGGCCTGCTCGCCGATGCCGGAGACGGGCGCCTCGGCGACCTTCTTCGCACCCTCGGTCGCCTTGGCCTTGGCGACCTGCTTGGCGTAGTCCTGCTGCGCGCGCTTGGCGCCGCTGCCCAGGGACTGGTCCGAGTCGAAGCGGGTGAGGCCGACGTCGAGCCAGCGGTACTGGGAACCCTTCACTCCGTTGTCGTCGAGGCCGTTCCAGGAGCAGCCCGCGCGGTACGCGGTGTCGCTGGAGCCGGCAGGTGTGCCGCCCTTGGACTTCGCCTTGGGGACCAGGGAGGTGACCGTCTTCGCGCTGATCGACTTGCACGGGTCGGGCAGCGCGGCGAACTTCGCCGGCTCGACGGTCGCTTCCGACTTCTTCGCGCTCGGCGCGGCGGACGACGAGGACGAACCCGGGTCCTTCTTGTCGCCGGAGTCCGACGAGCAGCCGGCGACGACGAGCATCACCGGAACGGCGGCGCAGGCGAGTATGCGGGAGAGTCGCGGGGCTGAACGGTGCATGGTTCCTTCACTCGGGTGGCGCGGCGGGCGGGCTGCCAGGTGGTCGGCGCGGGCGGTCGGGCGTCGGCGGTCGGCGGGTGGTTCGGCGGGTGTTCCGGAGGGCCACGGTACGACGGACGGCGAGCGGATGCCGTCTCGGTCGGGCACCCGGCGGGCGTGGGCGGCACCGGTCCGGGGGCCCCGGGCGGGGCTATTCGCTGAACTTGTCGACCAGCTTCCGGGCCAGCGACTGGGCCTTGTCCTGCAGTTCCTTGCTGTCGGGGGTCACGGTGGAGACGGCCGGCTGCTCGGTGTACTCGATGGTCACGATGACGTTCGATGTGCGGAATACCACGCTCACCGTGCGGTTCTGTGCGGTGGAACCTGCCCGAGTGAGCAGATCGTCCAGAAATGCACCGTCTCCGAGGTTGTCGAGAGTGCGAGGCAGAAGGTTCTCGTCTGCGCTGCCTGTGCTGCCTGTGCTGCCTGTGCTGCCGTCCGTGCCGCCGTCGGTGTCGCTGCCGTTCTCGCCTGCGGGATCGTCCGCTTTCCCGCCTTCGGAGGCCGGGCCCGACAGGGCGTGCGAGGCGGAGTCCGACGTGGAGTCGGAGGAGGGGGGTGCCTGCTTCTCCGCGTCCTTCGTGCTGCTGGGTGCGGCGGAGGGCGAGGACAGACCGGCGGCGGTCTCCTTCTTCACGTACACCTCGCGGGCGCGGTCGTCGTCGCTCACGGAGGGGTCGTAGGACACGACACGCTCGAAGTCGATGAAGAGGGTGTGCGAGGAGTCGGGGGCCTCGGACTTCCAGTGGCAGCCGACCCTGCGGTCGGTGTCGTAGGTGACGGTGGCTGTGCCCTCGTACACCTTCTTCTGCTGGTCCTCGGGGAGTTCGGCGGCGACCGGGAGCAGGCCCTTCAGTGCGGACGGCGCAACGGCGCGGCAAGGGTCGGGGAGAGTGCGGTACTTGCCGGGGGCCGCCGCGGCGACGGTCGCCTCGCCGGGCTTGCTGTCGGGGGCGGAGCCACCCGTTCCGGTGCTGGCACTGCAGCCGACGACAAGCGCTGCCAGTAGCGCGGTGCCGGGTACGTACGCCATTCGTCGCACGGTCCTGGGCTCCCTTCGTGCGAAAAACGGTTGCCGCTCGATGGCGACCGGTTGACACAATGTGTATCGCACGCGCCGCTGTGAATGCCGGTCGACCGACTCATTTGCCGACCTTGGCACCGGTTTTGCGCTTTCAGGCTTTTCGGGGGAATCGAGGAACTATGTCGTATGTAGAGGTGCCGGGCGCGAAGGTCCCCATCCGCATGTGGGCCGACCCGGCCTCGGTCGAGGACGTCGCGATGCAGCAGCTGCGCAACGTGGCCACTTTGCCCTGGATCAAGGGTCTCGCCGTCATGCCGGACGTCCACTTCGGCAAGGGGGCGACGGTCGGTTCGGTGATCGCGATGCATGGTGCGGTCTGTCCGGCGGCGGTCGGCGTGGACATCGGCTGCGGAATGTCCGCGGTGAAGACCTCCCTGACGGCCAATGACCTGCCGGGCGACCTGTCCCGGCTGCGGTCGAAGATCGAGCAGGCGATTCCGGTGGGCCGCGGCATGCATGACGAGGCCGTGGAGCCGGACCGGCTGTACGGCCTCCGGGCGCCGGGCTGGGACGACTTCTGGGGGCGGTTCGACGGGGTTGCCGATGCGGTCAAGTTCCGTCAGCAACGTGCCACGAAGCAGATGGGAACGCTCGGATCGGGCAACCACTTCATCGAGTTCTGCCTCGACGAGTCGGGTTCGGTCTGGCTGATGCTGCACTCCGGATCGCGGAACATCGGCAAGGAACTGGCCGACTTCCACATCGGGCAGGCGCAGAAACTGCCGCACAACCAGGACCTGATCGATCGCGACCTGGCCGTATTCATCGCCGACACCCCGCAGATGGCGGCGTACCGGAACGACCTGTTCTGGGCGAAGGAGTACGCGAAGCACAACCGCGCCATCATGATGGCGCTCTTCCAGAACGTGGTCCGCAAGGAGTTCAAGAAGGCCAAGGTCACCTTCGAGCCGGTCATCTCCTGCCACCACAACTATGTGGCGGAGGAGCGGTACGAGGGCATGGACCTGCTGGTCACGCGGAAGGGGGCGATCCGTGCGGGTTCCGGGGACTTCGGGATCATCCCGGGCTCGATGGGCACCGGCTCGTACATCGTGAAGGGCCTCGGGAACGAGAAGTCCTTCAACTCGGCCTCGCACGGCGCCGGCCGGAAGATGAGCCGGAACGCCGCGAAGCGGCGCTTCTCGACGCAGGACCTGGAGGATCAGACGCGGGGCGTGGAGTGCCGCAAGGACTCCGGCGTCGTGGATGAGATTCCGGCCGCGTACAAGCCGATCGAGCAGGTCATCGAGCAGCAGCGGGACCTGGTGGAGGTCGTCGCCAAGCTCAAGCAGGTTGTGTGTGTGAAGGGTTGAGGCCTTTTGCGCGCGACTGAACGGAGGGCCTTCGGGCGGAAGGACCTCTGACGGAGGAGCCCCGGACGCGGGTGGTGTGTCCGGGGCTTCTTCCGGTCTCCGGGCTCTTTCGGGTCTTCGCCGGGCCCAGGCGGTGCGGGCCAGGTGGTGCGGCTCAGGCGGTGCGGCTCAGGTGGTGCGGTGGACCTTGGCGTTGGAGGCCTGGGCGCGGGGGCGGACCACCAGGAGGTCGATGTTGACGTGGCTGGGGCGGGTGACGGCCCAGGTGATGGTGTCGGCCACGTCGTCTGCGGTGAGAGGGGCCTCGACGCCCGCGTACACCTTTGCCGCCTTCTCGGTGTCACCGCGGAACCGGGTCGTGGCGAACTCCTCCGTCTTGACCATGCCGGGGGCGACCTCGATGACCCGGACCGGGGTGCCGACGATCTCCAGGCGGAGGGTCTCGGCCAGGACGTGTTCGCCGTGCTTGGCCGCCACGTAGCCGCCGCCGCCCTCGTAGGTGGCGAGGCCCGCGGTGGAGGAGAGGATCACGATCGTGCCGTCCCCGCCCGCTGTGAGGGCGGGGAGCAGGGCCTGGGTGACGTTGAGCGTGCCGATGACGTTCGTCTCGTACATCTGGCGCCAGTCGGCGGGGTCGCCGGTGGCGACGGGGTCGGCGCCGAGTGCGCCGCCGGCGTTGTTGACGAGGACGGCGAGGGTACGGAACGCCGTGGCGAACTCGTCCACCGCATTGCGGTCGGTGACATCCAGGGCGTAGGCCGTTGCCTGGTGGCCCGCCTCGTTGATCTCGGCGGCGAGCGCCTCGATGCGGTCCTTGCGACGGGCGGTCAGGACTACGCGGTAGCCGGCGGCGGCCAGCTGTCGGGCGGTCGCGGCGCCGATGCCGCTGCTCGCTCCGGTGATGACGGCGATCGGGACGGCGGCCATGGCGGACTCCTCGGGCAGCTGATCGGTACGGGGCCAGGATAGGCAGGTGCGCGGTCAGTGGTTGCGCGGGGCGTACATGATCACGGCCATGCCGGCCAGACAGATCAGCGCGCCGATCACGTCCCAGCGGTCGGGGCGGTAGCCGTCGGCGACCATGCCCCAGGCGATCGAGCCCGCGACGAAGACACCGCCGTACGCGGCGAGGATGCGGCCGAACTCGCCGTCCGGCTGGAGCGTGGCGACGAAACCGTAGGCGCCCAGTGCGATGACGCCCGCGCCGATCCAGATCCAGCCCCGGTGCTCACGCAAGCCCTGCCAGACGAGCCAGGCGCCGCCGATCTCGAAGAGTGCGGCGATGACGAACAGAGCGACGGAGCGGGCGACGACCATGGAACCAGCGTGCCATGGGCGGCGAGGGGGAGGGCGCGCCGAACCGGTGGGCAGATATGGGCAATTCGGGGCGATCTGTATCTTCGAGGCATGTCGGTGACACGTAGAGCTGCGCCCGTGGTGCTCGCCGCGGCGACGGCTGCGACTGTGGTGCTGGGGACGGGTGGCGCGACTGCGGCCGCGACCGTGACCGCCGGTGCGGCCGCCGGCCGGCGATGCGGGTGCCACAGGCGCCGCGGGCCCCGGGCCCTGGGCGCGTGCTCATCGGGTGAGCGCGGCCTGCAGGGCCGCCGGGTCGGCGTGGTCGCTCGCCCAGGCGATGCAGCCGTCGGGGCGGACGAGCAGGGAGGTGGTGCGGTCGCCCCTCCAGTGGGCGTGCAGCAGCGGGGCCGGTGATGCCGGAGTGGCGGCGTCTGCCCCGACCCGGCCGACGCCCCGCACTGTGCGGCCCTCGTCGCCTCGCAGATCCTGGGGATGGCGCTCGCGCGCTACGTCCTGCGGATCACGCCCGCTGCCTCGATGCCGCGCGAGGAGGTCATCGCCCGGCTCGCGCCCACCGTTCAGCGGTATCTGACCGCCGAACGGCCGTAACGCAGCCGTGAGGGGCGTTGTCTGCTTCGTACACTCTCTGCATGCCGCAGAAGTCCCGGGCCCGCCGCAGTGCGCTGATGGCCGAGCTGACCGTCGAGTCGCGCCGCTACATGGCCGCGTACGCCCTCTTCAACCAGGCCGTCGCGGACCATCTGCGGCTCCACCCGACCGATCTGCAGTGCCTCAATCTGCTCGGCCTGGAGACGGTGCCGGTCACCACGGGCCGCATCGCGGAGCTGACCGGGCTCACCACGGGGTCGGCGACCCGGCTGGTCGACCGGCTGGAGCGGGGCGGCTATGTGACGCGCGAGCGTGACACGGCCGACCGGCGGCGTGTGCTCGTCACGACCGTCCCCGAGCGGATGGCGGAGATCGGTGCGGTGTGGGAGCGGCTGAACGGGGCATGGGCGGCGATGTTCGAGGCGTACGACGATGATGAAGTGGCTCTGCTCATTGCCCATATGCGGCGGACGGTCGAGCTGAGTGCACTGCAGGTCACGGCGTTGCGGGAGGGTGCCCCGTCAGTCTCCGGCCCCGGACGGGCTTGACGGCGCCCGGTCGTGGCCGTTCTCCTCGGTGTCGTCCGGGGGAGTGGGCGCGAAGTCGTGGAGCGCCTTCGTGACGATCGCGTCCAGGCGGGAGTGGTGGGCCCCCCGCCAGTAGACGCGGTCGCACTCCATGCATTGCGCGAAGACGTCGTACGAGCGCCGGGTGCCGTGCTCCAGATGGTCGCTGACGGAGTCCTTGTCGGCCGCCTTCAGCGGGCCGTTGCAGGCGGTGCATCTGGTCCAGGGGGCCAGATGCGGCGTGAACCGCTCCAGTACGTCCCGCAGTTGGTCATCCGGCCGGTCGCTGTAGACGTACGCCCCGGCCCAGATCTCCCGCCGGTGCAGAAGTCCGCGGTCCCGGGAGAGCAGCACGCGGCGTTCGTCCGCCGACCGGGTGGCCAGCGCGGCATCACCGATGTCCTCGCTCTCGTACGCCGCATCGACCCCCAGCAGCCGAAGCCGCCGGGCGAGCGTGCCGAGGTGGACGTCGAGCAGGAACCGCAGGGGCGCGCCCGGGACGCGCTGGGGGCGTTCCACGGCGCGCACCTCGACCAGCTCGCCCGCCCCCGGGATGTGCGAGACGGGTACGGGGCGGCCGTCGACCAGGAGCTGTCCGGCCTCGGTGAGCGGGATGCCGAGCGACTCCACGACATGACCGAGGGTGGAGGAGCCGTCGGTGGTCACGGCAGAGCGTCCCCTGCGGCGTTCATGGGCGACGAAGAGCCGCAGCTCGGGGTCGACTTCGAGGTGGATCTCCGGTCCGTTCACCTCGTCAGGATGTCATTGTGCGGGGTGCGTCAGCCAGGGGTTTCGGTGCCGGGTGCCGGGCTCAGCGGCGGAAGGCGGCCGCGTGTTCCTGGGCCCAGGTGGCGAAGGTGCGGGCCGGGTGGCCGGTCAGCTTCTCCGTGTCGCCGGTCACCTCGGCCGGTGAGCCGTCCGTGGCGGCCGAGTAGGCGAGCAGCGCGTCGGCGATCGGCTCGGGAACGAAGGGGGCCACAGATTTCTTCCAGGCCTCCCCGGTCACGGTGTCGACGGTGATGGGGCGCCCGGCCGCCGCCGCCAGCAGGCCGATCTGTTCGGCGGCGGTGAGAGATTCGGGGCCGGTCAGGTGGTATGCCGCGCCCTGCAGCCGGGGGGCGGTGAGAACGGCGAGGGCGGCCTCGGCGATGTCGGTCCCATGGATCGGGCTGGTGTGGCTGCGGGGGTGGGGAAGGCCGACTGAGCCGTGGGTTCGTATCGATTCCGCCCACTGGTACGCGTTGCTCGCGAAGGCGCCGGGGCGGAGCAGCGTCGCGGTGAGGGGTGAGGCCGTCAGGGCCTGTTCCACCGTGTGGTGGGAGGCGGCGATCGGGTTGTCGTGGGCGTCCGGGCCGAGGACCGAGCTGGAGGACAGCAGCACGATGTGGCCGACCCCGGCGGTCTCGGCCGCGGAGAGGAAGGCGTCGATGCCGGAGGCCTCGGCGTAGAGGAAGACGGAGCCGACACCGTCGAGAGCGGTCGCGAAGGTGGTGGGATCGCCGAGATCGCAGGCCACGACCGGTACGCCGGCGGGCAGGGCGGTGAGCGTCTCGGGGGTGCGCGAGGCGGCACGTACGGCGTGGCCGTCCCGGTGCAGGAGTGAGACGAGCGTGGAGCCGATACGGCCTCGGCATCCGGTGACGAGAGTGAGCATGGGGTGGAGTCTCCTCTGACCATTTTTTATCTGTGATGCACATAAGCTGCGTGACGCAGATAAATATCCTGCAGGAGGACCCGCCCGTCAAACGGTTTCGGGCGAGCCCGGGGGCAGGGCTCCGGAGGGCGGGGCGGGGCGGGGCGGCTACGGCACGATGCGGTAATGCGTGGTGATGCGCCCGTCCGCGCCCCTGTCGCCCTCTTCCGGGACGTGGAAGGCGACCCCGGGCGGGCGCGGTGGGTTCGGCCGGCAGCCGGGCCGCCTCCGTGTACTCCTCGGGAGCGCCGTGGTCCGCGATGCCGCCGGTGCCCAGGCCGCATCCGGCAGCCGGGTCAGGGAGTTGAGGTACCCCACAACTCGGGTGGCCCTGTCCGTGGCCCGGCCGGTGCCGTCGAGATGCAGATCGCTGATGTGTGCCAGCAGCATCGGGTCGTCCCCCGTCAGTCGATGAAGCCGATCCAATGGTTTATGCGTTTCTGTCCAATGGATCGATGGGTGGGACGTCCACGTAAGACCCGGGCGGACCGGGAGGAAGCGGATGGGTCCGGGCGGCCACGGCGCCTAGACCCGGACTTCGCGGGTCACCGTTTCAGGTCTGTGGCCAGCGGGTTTGTCCGATGTCGGTGTCGAGGAGATCGAGGAGGTGAAGTTGAAC
>NZ_JBIURV010000078.1:0-23732 GCF_044741025.1 Streptomyces sp. NPDC088246 | reverse complement strand
GCGATCCGAAAACCGATCACTCTCAACTGCCTTCAACTGTCCTGGCCTTGGCACACCAACTCAACGAGCCAGCACCTGCAAAGTCACCGGTATTGGGCCTAGAGGGCGTGGAACAGGGGGAAGCGAAAACGGTGACGAGGCGTCGCCCTTGACTGGGAAATGGCACCGGCTATCGCCGCAGAGAATGCCGTTGCAGCATCAGACGGTCAGAACCATGTCGTCCTGGGTCAGCGTTTCGCGGATCGTCTCGGTGAGCCGTTCGGCCGCGATGGACGCGTAGTGTGCGGTCTTCTCCACCCCGATGAAATCGCGGCCTTCGAGGAGGGCGGCGACGCCCGTGGAACCGGAGCCGGCGCAGAAGTCGAGCACCGTGCCGGCCTCGGGACTGATCTTGACCAGCTCGCGCATCACCTCGACGGGCTTCTGCGTGATGTGCTGGCGCTTCGCCCCCGAGGGCTGCGACGCCGAGTACAAGCCGGGCAGATAGACGGGGTTCCGGGAGCCGTCGATCGCTCCCTTCGACGCCCAGACGATGAATTCGCAGTTCTGGGTGAACCGGCCCTTCTGTGGCCTGGCCTGCGGCTTGTGCCAGGCCAGCACTCCTCGCCACAGCCAGCCGGCTGCCTGGATCGCGTCCGTCGTGGTGGGCAGCTGCCGCCAGTCGGTGAACAGCAGCGCGGTTCCGCCCGTCTTGGTGAGGCGGTGGGCTTCGGTCATGATCTGTGTCAGCCAGAACGAGTAGGACCGCTGGTCCATGTTCTCGCCGGTGAAGTCGGCGAGGTCGTTCTTGGCGTCGGCGGAGGTGTACTTCTGCTTTGCGGAGCGGGTGGTGCGCTCCTTTGCGGTCCGGCCACCGGAGTTGTACGGCGGGTCGGTGATGACGGAGTCGACGCAGTCGTCCGGCAGGCTGGTGAGGACGCTGAGGGCGTCGCCCTGGTGCAGGGAAAAAGGCAAAGAGGAACCCCGATTCGGGTGTAGAGCGGAAGGAGAGTCCGTCTCGCGGGAGAGTCCCCGAGGGCCGGATTTGGGCATACAGAAGCCCAGGGCCCGCAGACCGGGGAGGCGAGAGGAGTTCCAAAACTGTAGGGGCGAATTCGCCGACGACCAAGAAGTGCCCTGCCGAGGGGCCGGATTCCGGCACCTCACGCCGACTTTTTGGTCAACCGCCGATCCGGGCCTACTGTTTTTGAACCGCCCGGCGCACACCCGCTGGCTGTTCGCCTCCTGCCCCGGCACACCTGGCTCATCTGCGGATCCAGCTCAGCGAGCGGCAACTCGCCTGCGCCGGCCAACACCCTGATCGCCCACCCGGTCGCCGTGTCCCCTTCCACCACGCCATGCACACTCGGCACACCGGATCACGCACCCCCAAGGACACCTGCATGACATGTCGCTACCCACCCGTGCCCACATGCCGTAACCGGCGATCGGGCCGCACGGGTTGAAGGCGCTCGCCGCCGGCATCGGCGTCGTCTTCCCTTCCCCGCTCCTGCTCGCCGGCACCGGCATGATGCTGGCCGTCTCCGCCGACGCCGTGCAGAACAGCGGCTCGTTCAACAACTGCCCGACCGACATCGACGCCGACGGCGTCGCCGAGCATGTCACCAAGATCCTCGACGGTGCGTCCGGCAAGAACGTTCACATCGAGGGCCTGGACCTGCCCGCCGAGCAGGTCCCAAATGCCCAGACGATCGTGGCCTCCGGCATCAGTCTCGACATCCCCAAGAAGGGGCAGGTCATCGCGCTCGCAACGGCGATGCAGGAGTCGCGGCTGCGCAACCTCAACTACGGAGACAGGGACAGCCTCGGCCTGTTCCAGCAGCGTCCCTCCCAGGGCTGGGGCACCGCCCAGCAGATCCACGACCCGGTCTACGCCTCCGAGCAGTTCTACAAGGCTCTGCTCAAGGTGGACGGCTGGCAGCAGATGACCGTCACCCAGGCCGCGCAGGCCGTCCAGAAGTCCGGCTGGCCGGACGCGTACGCACAGTGGGAGCCCCTGGCCGCCGCGCTCCGGGCGGCCATTGCCAAGACCTTCCCCGGCGCCGGTGCCGACAAGGATGCCCAGGACCAGGGCAAGCAGTCCGCGACCGGCAGCACCGGATGTGCTCCGGACAAGGACGGCTCCGGCTTCGGCCGCATCCCCGAGGGGAGCGTCCCAAAGGGGTACAAGATCCCCAAGGACGCCGCCCCGAAGGCACGCAAGGCCATCGAGTGGGCGATGCACCAGCTCGGCACGCTCTACCAGTGGGGCGGATCCTGCACCGACTCGCACGGCCCCGACCCGATGGGCCGCTGCGACTGCAGCTCGCTGATGCAGCAGGCGTACGCGCACGCCGACGTCACGCTCACCCGCACCACGTACACGCAGGTCAATGACGGCAAGGCGGTCTCGCCTCGCCAGCTCCAGCCCGGTGACCTGATCTTCAGCCGCGGCACCGCGAGCCGCCCCGAACATGTCGGCATGTACATGGGCGAGGGCCTCGTGATCGAGGCGCCGCGCACATCAAAACCGGTACGGATCACACCAATCAAGGACTGGGACATCCTCGCCGCCCGCCGCGTCCTCTGACTCCGCCCGGACACCGCTCCGAGCGGGCCGCCGCCGCGGCCATCTCCCGCGTCCCGAACGCGCCTCCCCCTCCGCTTTTCCCCTTCCCCGCCAGTCCCTCGCCTGGCCCGCGTATGCAAGGAGCCCCGCCACACCTATGTCCTTCCCTCTCGCAGACCGCTTCATCCAGCTCGCCTACGACCCAGGCATCTCCCCCCAGGGCGGCGGCCTGCCCGGCCTGAGCGTGCTGAAGAACGTCGTCAACTCGATCAACTTGTTCGGGATCACCGCCGTCGTCGGCGCCCTCGCCGTCTCGCTCGGTGTGTGGGCCTGGGGTCACCACACCGGTGGCCACCAGGCCGAGGCCAACGGCAAGAAGGGCGCCGTCGTCGCCGCGGGCGCCGCGCTCGGCCTGGGCGCCGCGAACGGGATCATCGCGTTCTTCTCGGCCCTCGGGTCGCAGGTCCACTGATGCAGAAACGACTCCCCGTCCTCTCGCTGTCCTCCTACGGCATGGGATGGTCGGCCAACAGGCGCATCACGGTCGTCGCTCTGGTAGTCGCCGTCCTGCTCGCCATCGCCGCCACCGTCGCCTGGCTGTCCGGCAGCGGGAACAGCCACCAGGATCCGGACCGCGCCGTGCCAGCCCCGGCGAACAGCCCGTCCTCCTCCGAGACCGCCCCGAAGCCCACTGTCGGATCCGGGTCCGTGGCCAAGCCCCCGCAGGTCGCCGAGCCGGTCGCCTACGCCAAGGCTGCGGCACAGATGCTGTGGTCCTACGACACCCGCGACACCGGTCGCGATCAGCAACTCGCCGGCATGCGTGCCTGGATGACCGATGAGTCCGCGTACGCGGACTGGGTCTCGGTCTCCGGCCAGGTACCTGACCCGGTGCTCTGGTCGCGGATGGCTGACCAGGACCAGCACGCCACCGCCAGCATTACCGAGGGCCACTACCCCTCCGCGTTCAAGGCGGCCCTGGCCGACGACCCGTCCGCGATCACCAAGGCATACATCTACGTCGTCACCGTCAACGGGCGGCAGCAGATCGTCTGGAAGAAGGGCGGCGGCGGAGCCGAGGAACGCGCCGTGACCCTCGCCGTGCAGTGCCGCCCCGACCACGACTGCGCCCTGGCCGCCATCGCTCCAAGCGTCACGCAGTAAACCCGCACCTGACACAAGAAAGGAGGGGCAACTCCCGTGGGCTTCTGTGATCTCCCCCTGGCAGACAAGCTGTGCGCCGTCGGCGACGCGGTCGACTTCGCCTCGGACCCCGCCCAGGCCATCGGTAACTGGATGGGGAAGTCGGCAGGTGAACTGGCAGCAGCAGCCGACCTGGCGGCCGAGGCGGTGAACACCACCACCAAGGTCGACCTGAACGCCGACTGGTTCCGCGACAACTACGAAATGCTGCTGC
Source organism: Streptomyces sp. NPDC088246 (assembly GCF_044741025.1). Lineage (NCBI taxonomy): Bacteria > Bacillati > Actinomycetota > Actinomycetes > Kitasatosporales > Streptomycetaceae > Streptomyces > Streptomyces sp. NPDC088246. The sequence continues at coordinate 19,767 of NZ_JBIURV010000078.1, read as the reverse complement.
CGCTGGGCCTGGTCCTGCTGGTCGCAACGTTCTGCGCGCAGCTCGTCCGTGCCGCAGTCAAGCGCGACGGGCAGGCCCTCACGCAGGCATTCACCGGCACCGCGTCCGGTGTGCTGTTCGCTTTCTGTGCCATCGCCCTGACCACGGTCGCCGTCGAGGTCGTAGACGTCATCAGCGACGGCCTGTTCAGGACCGCGCACCTGTCCATCGAGTCGGCGGTGCGCCGCATCGTGCTGGTCAACATGATCGCCTCCTTGTCCGGCATGGGCTGGCTCGTCCCGGTCGTCGCCGGTCTCGGTGCCGCCGTCGGTGCCTTCCTCTACTGGTGCGTGATGATGGTCCGCAAGGTCGGCATCCTCGTCCTGGTCACCCTGGCGATTTTCGCCTCGGCCGGCGGTGGCTGGGAGGTCGCGCGGCGCTGGCGCAAGGGCTGGATCGAAGCCACCGCCACCCTCGTCGTCAGCAAGTTGCTGATGACCGTGATCTTTGTGCTCGGTATCGCCGCCATGGGCAAGACCGAGGCCAAGGACGGTGTCGCCGCTCTCGCTGACGTCATGTCCGGCATCGTGGTCATGGTTCTGGTGCTGCTGTGCCCTTACGCGGTCTTCAAATTCGTGCACTGGGCAGCCGATGGCACCGACGGCGAGTCCATTCACCGCGCCGGCGGCGCCGGAGCACAGATCGCCAAGGCACATGCCGAGAAGGCTGCCCGCAAGGTAGCAGCGGCAGCAGCCACCGCCGGAACCGGCGGCGCCGCAGCCGGTGCGGAAGCCGCCCCTCAAGGCCCCGCCGCCGGAGGCGGCTTCCCCGGCGACATCGCCGCCAACCCGACCGGCAACACCGGGAACGGCAAGGAAGATTCACAAGGCACCGGCCTGGAGAAGACCGTCCAGCCCCCGCCGACGAGCGTCTCCGACGACACCAGCGGCCAGGTGGGCGGCAGCCCGGGCCCCGGTGACTCCGGAACGAACCCCGTGTCCGGTCAGGGCGGCGGATGGCAGTCCGACCTGCCTACCACGACCCCACCGCCGCAGGGCGCACCGCTGTCCTCCGGTTCGCAGCACGCCACGACCAGCGCAACGGCTGGGCCGCCGCCCCCGACCGGCCTCTGATCCTCTGCCCGCCCCGGGCCCCCTCCGCGCCTCCAGGACCTGCCCCTTGTCTGACCTCTCCGTCGCGCCGGTCACGGTGAAATTCCCGCACCGGTCTCGCCGCGGCATCCTTCTCGGCCTCACCGTGCCCCAACTCGTACTCGTATCCTGCGCCCTGGCGCTGCTGCTGGTGACGGTCATCTCCACCGGACTTTTCGGCGCCATTGCCCTGGCCCCGCTGTGGGCGGCGGTTGCCGCCCTGGTCACGGTCCGCCGCAACGGCCGGTCCCTGATCGACTGGGCTCCGATCGTCGCCCGCTACGCGCACCGCCGCCGCACCGGGCAGACCCTGTGGCTCGCCCGGCCTGTCACCCGGCCCCGGCAGGATGGCGTCCTGCACCTGCCCGGCACCGCAGCCTCCCTCAAGGTCGTCACCCCCGGCGACTCCGCGAACCAGGCCGCGGCCGTGCACGACCCGCACCAGCAGACCCTCACCGCCATCGCCCGCGTCTCCTCACGCGCCTTCGTGCTGCTCGACCCGGCCGCTCAGAACCACAACGTGGGCAGCTGGGGGAGGACCCTTGCCGGAACCGCCCGTACCGGACACGTCGCAACGGTCCAGGTCCTGGAGCGCACAGTCCCCGACTCCGGCGATACCCTCGCCCGGCACTGGGCCCACAACGGCCGCCCCGAGGCCCCGGTCGCCGGGCAGGTCTACTCCGAACTCGTCGCCGCCGCCGGCCCCGCCGCAGCCCCGCACGAGACGTACATCGCGATCTCCCTCGACCTCAAGGCCGCCAAGCGCCTGATATCGCAGGCTGGCGGTGGGCTGCCCGGTGCCTTCACCGTCATGGAGCAGACCACGGCCAGCGTCGCCCAGGCCGCCCGGAACGCCGGCCTGATGGTCACCGGGTGGCTCAGTGCCCGGGAGATCGCCGCCGTCATCCGCACCGCCTACGACCCCAAAGCCCTCTCCGCCCTGCAGCAGTGGTCCGAGTCCGGCCGTGCGGAAGCAGATCCGGCCGCCGCCGGGCCTGTCATCCAGGTCGAGGAGTACGACCGGGTCGCCACCGACTCCGCCCGCCACGCAACCTACTGGGTGGAGAACTGGCCAAGGACCGAGATGGGCGCCGGGTTCCTGCACGGCCTGATGTTCACAGCCGGAGTCCGCCGTACCCTCTCCCTCATATACGTGCCTCAGCGGCTGGAGTCCGCGCTGCGCGACGTCCAGCGCAAGAAGGCACAGATCATCGCGGACGCCAGCGAGCGCACCCGGCGCGGCCAAGTCGACAGCGAAGAGGACTCCGTCGAGTACGCCGACGTCAAGACGCGTGAGCGGCAGCTCATCGCCGGGCATGCCGATGTCTCACTGACCGGCCTGGTCACCGTCACAGCCGAGACCGATGCCCTCCTGGACGCCGCCTGCGCACAGATCGAGACCGCCGCCGTCACCGCCGGCGTCGACCTGCGCCGCTTGTTCTACCAGCAGCCCGACGCCTTCGCCGTCTCCGCACTGCCACTGGCCCGCACCACTCTCTGACCCCGCTGCCCCGCGCACCACCACGGCGGCAGGAAGGACCCACGTCCCCTTTGACCTCTCCTCCGCGTACCGACGACGCACACCCCTACCTCCGAGCCGCCACCGCTGGCGTCCGCCACCACACCCACGTCACGGGACGGGTGACGAAGCCTGAGCCGGTGAACCGCCCCCACTTGGACGTCCTCCACGCTCATCTCACCGCCCTGCAGCGGCTCCTGGACCAACTCGCCGAGGCGGCACGACCCCCGCATCCGGGCGCAGGCCGGCACCTCGCCACCGCGCACACCCGCCTGTGGCAGGCCACCGCCGCCGTGCACGACGCCTTCCACCTCCTGCCATCCGCAGCCGCCGACTCCAGCGAATGCCGACCCGAAAGTCTCCCGGAAGGCCCGCCGGTCCTCACGATCTGCCAGCGCCACCTCGCCGCCGGACACATCATCCGCCGCAAGACCACCCCCACCGACCTCGACCGCCCGCCCCACATCACAACATGCCTGCGATGACCGCCCCCCGCAGCCGAAACGAGGGCCCCCGATGAGCCACCGGCCCGCCCGCCGCGCCTCCGCCAGCCCCCTGTTCACCCCGCACGGAACCGACCGGGCCAGCCGCAAGACCGCCCGCCGCCAGCTCGCCGAAGCCACCGCCAAGGCCCGCGCAGAAGCGACCGCACACCCGGCGGGCAGCGCACCCACAGAACACGAAACACCCGCCCCGCTATACCCGTTCAGCGGACGGCCCGGCCACGCTTCCGCCCGCGGGAACAAGCTGAGACTGCCCTCCCACCGCATGACCACCGCAGTCGCCGCCGGCGCGTACCCCTTCCTCGCCGAAGGCGGACTCGGAGCCGAAGGCATCTACATCGGCCGCGACGTCCACGCCGAAGCGAGTTTCGTGTTCGACCCGTTCGCCCTGTACGGCAAGGTCGACGGGTTCACCAACCCGAACGTGCTGCTGGCGGGGGTCATCGGCCAGGGGAAAAGCGCACTGGCCAAAAGCTTCGCGCTCCGGTCGGTCGCCTTCGGCTATCGAATCTACGTCCCGTGCGACCCGAAGGGTGAGTGGACGCCCGTCGCAAAGGCTTTGGGTGGCACGTCCGTTGCCCTCGGTCCTGGGCTCCCGGGCAAGCTGAATCCGCTGGATGCCGCGCCTCGGCCAGAAAGCATCTCCGAGGCAGACTGGGTCAGCGAGATCCGCAAGAGACGCCTGCTCCTGCTCGGTTCCCTGGCCCGGACCGTCCTCGGCCGGGACCTGCTGCCCATGGAGCACACCGCGCTCGACGTCGCCCTCGACAATGTCGTCACCCGGGCCGCCGACACGGGCCACACCCCGCTCCTCGGCGATGTCGCCGCTGCCCTCAACAACTCCGCCACCCTCGACGAGACCGTCGGGATGATGTCGGGACAGCTCGGCGAGGCGGCCCGTGACCTGGCCCACGCCATGCGCAGATTGGTCCACGGTGACTTGGCCGGCATGTTCGACGCCCCCTCCACCGTCGCCTTCGACCCCAGCGCGCCGATGCTCACCATCGACCTGTCCCGGCTCGGCGGATCCGGCGACGACACCGCTCTCGTCCTCGCCATGACCTGTGCCTCGGCATGGATGGAGTCCGCGCTCTCCGACCCGAACGGCGGCAGGCGCTGGATCGTGTACGACGAGGCGTGGAGGTTGATGCGCCACCCGGGCCTGCTGCAACGCATGCAGTCCCAGTGGAAGCTGAGCCGCGGCCTGGGCATCGCCAACTTGATGGTGATCCATCGGCTGTCCGACCTGCTCACCGCAGGCGACGCCGGATCCCGCGGACGAGCACTCGCCGAGGGCCTCCTCGCCGACTGCAGCACACGCATCATCTACCGCCAGGAGACCGACCAGCTCCACGCCGCCGCATCCCTGCTGGGTCTGACCGCCGTCGAGATGGATGCCATCGCGCACCTCAATCGCGGCAGGGGCCTGTGGAAAGTCGCAGGTAGGAGCTTCATCGTGCAGCACCTCCTGCACAGCCACGAGCTGGCGCTCTTCGATACCGACGCCCGCATGCATTGAAAGAACAAGGGGCTCATGAATCCCGATGTTCAGCGCGAACTGATACCTCGCGACGAAACCCTCCGCCTTATCGGTGCGCTCGACGCGATGAAGGCCAAACTGCTCGATGCCGCCCAGCAGTGGCAGCTGTTGGACGAGAACGGTCGTGTGCCGGCCTCGCCCTCCTACACCGAGCTGCTCCAGCATGCCGCCGACGCGCAGGACCTCTCCCGCGACGTCGTTCAGCTCACTGCCGACTTCGCCCAGAGCCCTCACAGTACGAACCGCGTCGGCAGAGCCGTACTCGCCCACCTCGCGACGGCGGCAACCATGTCGAGCCACGCCGCACCGCACTTCGCCGAGACTGCGGAGATTGCCCTTACCCTGTCCCGGCCCTCCCTGACCGACCGGGATGGTCTGGAGAACCGCGTGGTCATCGACCACGCCACAGCGCGCGCCTACCTGCGGCGCGCATCGGAATCTCTCCGCGACGCGGCCAAGGAACTCGACGACCACCTCGACTTCCACCGTTTCTTCCCCGCGCCTTCCCGTCGGGAAAGCCCGGCGCCTCCGCCGCCCAGGCCGAGCGCACGCCACCGCTAGCCCGCACCGGCATCCCACTCCCAGGGAGTCCTTTGAACCGCCCCGCCAACTTCAGCGACGCCGACTGGGCCGAGTACCTGCAGTGCCAAGCCGAGCACGCCGACCTCATGGACCAGTTCACCGATCGAGAGGCTCAGATGGAGCAGGGCCTGCTCGACACATACGACGAGTACGACTTCGACTTCTCCTCCCCCCTCTCGGCGCAGCATCCCCATCCCGCTCGCCAGCTCCCGCCGGTTCGTCCCGGCTCCGCCTCGCGCGGGAGCGTCCGTGGGCGCTGACAGGGAGGACGACCCGGTCACCTTCCACAACGGAAAGCGCCACGCCCCGGCCGGTGCTTCACCGCTCGCACCGCTCCCTGACCACCGCAACGCGAGCACCGCGTGGTGGCAGGAGTTGTGGCGCCGCCACGCGCACATCACCACCCCACTGCGCCAGCGCGGACTGGAGTGCGACATCGAGTTCGGTCTGAGTGCGTACCTGGTGCATGTATCGCTCCCCGACGGCAGCTACCTGATCATTTCTCCGCCGCAGGAGCCACCTTCCAACCGTCCGCCGGGGGATCCGGAGGGGTGGACCGTCACCCGACAACACCGCGACGACCATGCACTGTTCAAGCTGATCTACGACTCGGTCCCCTCGACCGACCCCAATGCCCTTGAGCGGCCCGAAGTACGCAACGGCGGCAGCGCCTCGTGTTTGATCGAGGCGATCGACCAGCAGCTCAGCCAACTCGGACTGCTTCCCACCCCGCCCTCGCCTACCGGACTTCCCCTCGATCCCACAGCCCCGCAGCCCCGCGTACCGGAGCCTTTGGACCACGCCGATGTCGCCCAGACGGCAGGCCCACCCCTTGCCCCGGCCGCTGACGTGGACGGCTCCACCACGTACGTCTACGGCAATGCGCTCCTCGCCCTCACGGACCGGCTCAACGGAACCGAGTCGTATGCGGAGGCTGCCGCGCTGCTGGGCCAGATCCTGGAGCCGACCCACGGCCTGCTGGAGCGACTGGGGGAGCTGCTCGAAGCGGCGGGCGAGAAGGCCAAGGAAGCCGAGGAGGACGACGGGTTCGACCTCTCGTACGACCTCGGCGACGCGGCTGCCGAAATCCGGAACCTCGGGGAGACCCTGCACGTGGCCGAGGACCGGATGCGAGCACTCACCGCTCCCCCGCAGCCACACCGGCCGACAGCACCCCCGGCCCACGCGCCACGTCTGCCCCTGCCTGCTCTTCCGACTCTCCATCGGCACACACGCTGACGCCGCAATCCCAGCCCCCTCGCCATCAGGAGCCCATGCCCACGCCACGCACCGACCTGTCCGCTTTCGCCACCGCTCTGGCCGCCCGCCTACCCGGGCCCTGGACCAGCACGCACCAGCACCACACCTCGTACGAGGACCAGTACCGCACAACCAACCAACTCTGGGACGCCGGGCACGTCGACTACGTCGTCAGCACGTACGTCCTCCCCCACGACGCCGTCCTCCACGGGCCCGAAGGCGAGCAGCTCTACGTCACCCACCGGCCCCTGTACCCACGCCAGTTCGTCGTCGCCCCGCTCCAGCCCGAAGGCGTCGGCCTCAAGCCCCACCACTTCTACGGTGTCGAGGAACCCAACGGCATCGCCGTCCCCAACGGCATCGCACGGGCCGCTGCCCGCGTCACCCGCCGGGTACTGCCCCGCTACGAGCAGGCCCTGCACGAGGTGCTTCACAACGCGGCGACCCAGCCCGAGCCCCCGCACCGGCCCGCCCCACCACAGGTCTCCCAGGTCCTCACCCTGACCTACTACGACGACGGAGCCCTCGCAGTGCCGTACAGCAGCGTGCCACCGGACGCCCGCATGGCGCTGTACGCCCACGGCTTCCAGTACCACCCCCACCAGGCGGCTTTCCTTCTGCCCGCCGCGTACGGCGAGGGCGGCCGCGCACTGCGCGTCCAAGCCCTGACCCGGAAGCTCGCAGCCCAGGGCCTCGGCGTGAACCTCCGCCGCCACACCACAACACGCGTCGCTCCGCCCTTCACCACAACCGCGCAACCGGCCTCCCCCTCGCCCACCAGCGCTTCCACAGGTGCCCGCCACCAGTAGGCCAACCGCCTTTCGCGACTGCGCCCATCGCCCCCAGCACATGGAGCCCTCATCCGTCCCGTTCACCACACCCTTCCGCTGATCACCACCGCCCTCTGCATCGCGCTGGCCGCCACCGCCTGCACCACGGGCAGCAACAAGCCCGACGCCGCCAAGGAGCGGCGGTCGCCCAGTGCCGCCACCGCCGCGAAGCCGGCCCCGGCTCTCACCCCGGCCGAGGCCCGCGAGGCCATCACCCACTACTCGACGACGAACAACCTCGCGCACTCCGCGAAGGACCGCGCGCTCCTCGACACCGTCGAAGACGGCCCGCGATACGCGATGTCGCTGGCCGACCTCAAGGAGGACGAGGGGCTCCCGAAGGCCGACCAGAGACCGTTCCGTGCCTGGTCGTACGACGTGACGAAGACCGACCTCTACATCCCGCGCCTCGCTCCTGGACAGCAGAAGTGGTTCGCCGCCGTCACCCGCGCCGGCAGCGGACAGCAGTACGCCCGCGTACTGGTCCTGGCCGAGAACACGAAGACCAAGGACTGGGAGATGGTTTCGACCGTCGACATCGACGACCCGCAGCAGCTCCCGCAGATCGTGCTCGACCAGGACGGCTACGCCACCCCCGTCGACCCGGCCTCCATCAAGCTCGCCGCCCCGGTCGACCTGATGCGCGCGGCCGTCGGCGACAACTTCGCCACCGGGGGCAAGCAGACAGGAAGGAAGGTGTTCGCCCCGACGAAGGCAACCGAGCAGCAGATCAAGGTCCACCGGACGGTGAACAAGTTCGGAACGCGCGGCACCACCCGATTCACTGCTGAAAAGCCCGAGTACCCCGACGCCTACGCCCTGAAGACGACCACCGGAGCGCTCGTCGTGTTCTCCCACACGCACGCCCAGCACGACGCATCCACCACCCCGAGCCTACGGATCATGCCGGAGAAGCACGACCGAGCATGGCTCGGCACCAGCCCGAGCCCCGCCTTCACCTACCGCTTCACCTGCTCGGACGTCGCCGCCGTCCCCAGCACGCCGGACCCGTCGACCCTGCTCGGCTACGGCTGCCGCCGCACCAACGCCGCAGCGACCGGCCCGAGCACCACCGTCTAGGAATCTGACATGCAGCACCCCGACTTCGAGCTTTACGACAACGTCGGCCGGACCTCCGAGCAGATCGCAGCCGCGCACTTCGGTATCGCAACCCGCGACGACCTGCTGCGCTGGGCCCGCCGCGATGCCGAACCGTTCCTCACCACCGAGCACCCCCTGCCCTCCGAGCCCCTGCCGGCACCGGACGCGGCCCCGTATCTCGCGGCGCTCGCCGCAGCGCAGACCCCCGCCGAGGTCAGCGCCATCACTCAGCACCTCCTGGACGCCGCCCAGCCCGCGCTGAGCGCGGTGAGCGACCTTCTCGTGTCCATCGCGCGGTGGGGCAACCGCCACCGGGGCGCGGAGCAGGGGGCTCCGCCCAAGATGCTGCTGGAAGCGGCCAGTCGCAGCCTGTCCGTGCTCGCCCTCGCTGACGAGGCCGATCTCGCCGTCCTGCGCGACGAGTACGACCCCGCACCACGGCCGGCCTCGAAGACAACACCAAGTCTTCCCCCGGCTTCGCCCGTCCCGCCGCCCGCTGGCCCGAAGCCCGGCCGCTAGCGCACACCCCAGGAGGCTTCACCTGTCGACCCGTTCCTTCATCGCCCGCCCCACCCCGACCGGGTACACCGGCATATACGTCCACCTCGACGGCGTGCCCGCCTCGAAACTGCCCCTGCTGCTCGCCGCGTTTCAGTACCGCTTCGGCCGGGACCTGGACACCATGACGCAGCACCTCGTGGACGACGTCGCCGTCGGCTGGGAGGAGCTGGGCGCTGATCTCCTCGACGGAGCGCCGCCCGAGACCGTCGCCGCCCTCATAGGCGGGGGCCCCAGGGCCCAGTGGCCCAGCCGCACGCTGGACGACCTGATCACCCTGGACGGCTCCCCGCCGACCCGCATGACGGTCACCGAGACGACGGCCGCCGCCCAGGACATGACGTGGGATACGTCCTACGCCCGCACGGCATCGAAGTGATCCCCGCGCAGTACGCCCCATCCGGCCCCGTCTTCAGCTGGGACTCCGACCCCTGCACCGACTTCAGCAACCCCGCCGCCTGGACCACCGTGACAACGGCCCAACCTCCCGCAACACCCACGACCGCTCCCGCCCCCGCGGCCCCAGGCACACGCCACACATCCCCGCCGAAGAAGCCTCTCTGTGAACCTCACCGAATACGCCCGATTCGCCACGTCAGGTAGAAGCGTCGCCGGACAACCCTCCTGTGGAATCACCCTGTTCACCAGCTCCCGCGACGGCATCGTCGCACTCGTCGACGGCGACAACTGGGCCTGGGCGCACACCACGTTGGACACCGCAGGATTCGAGAAGTCCGACGACGGCACCCGCGCCCTCCCGCTGACGGATCTCGACCACACCCGCGAGGTCCTGCTCACCCTCGGCGTAGTCGCCCAGATCACCCAGACCAAGATCACACCGAGCAGTGAAACCTATATCGGCGACTTCGCGCGCGACCTGGTCGAGCACCTTCCAGGCCAGTGGAGCGTCAGGGTCGAGAGCTACGCGATGCGCGTCTGGCAGGAAGACCTCGCCGCCTGTATGTGGAGCGATTCCTTGGCTGCCACGCTGGAGCAGCGCCGTGTGCGGTGGGCGGCCGTGCTGCAGCGTGACGACGGGGCCGAACTCGCCATCATCCGCGACCCGCAGCGCGACCTGTATCACGTCGGCGCACTCCACCCCAGCAACCTGCATCCCGACGGGCTCGTCACCCCTCCCGCGGGCATCACCGTTCAGCCGGCACCGGCCACAGCCGCCAGCTCCATCCGCAGCCGTCTGCTGCCCGCCTACACGCGAGCCGTACTCCACTGCCAAGTCAACTCCTTGGAAGAAGACCTGGACTGGACACGCCAGACCTACGAACCAGGCACAGTCCCCGAGCCGCCGCCGACGGATCTCACCGACGCCTTCGCCCGCTTCACCACGACGGCACCACGGGTCACCGCCGCTGTGCGCGACCTGGCCACGCTCAGCGAGAACGAGGCCGCTTTCCTCCAGCGGGTGGACGCCGTCCTTGCCGCCCCGGCCCAGGCCGGCGCCACGACCGCCGCGGTCCTTCACGCCGATCAGATGGCCTGGTGGCTCACCCAAGGCGGCGAGAGCCTCATCGACCTGGCCCGCCGCTCCGTACCCAACAGCGAACCGCCCGCCACCGAGACGTCCCCGTCCCCTGTCTCCCTGCGTGCTCTTCCCCCCGCACCGGCCCGAAACACTCCCGGCCCTCGCCGCTGACCCACAGCGCACCCACCGGAAGGAGATCCCTCCTCTTTGGATCCCGACATCCACTTCGTCTTCGGCAGCCACCCCCAGCACGGCTACGTCGCCGCCTTCAACCCCTCGCTTCCCGCCCACCTCGCCGACTGGTTCCTCACGCGGGTCCAGTTCGAGGCCGTCCCGGACGAGCCGGGCCTGTACCAGCTCACCGCACCCGAGCACGACGGCCCGCGCCGCACCCGCCAGGCCGCCCAGGCCCTGCGCACGCAGGGCTACGCCGTACACGTCGACACCGACATCGCCTACGCCCCGGCCAACCCCCCGCACCCTCTGCGGCCGAACGGACTCACCGAGCGCCGCACACGCATTGCCCAGGCTGCCACCGGCCGATCACCCCAGCGCAGCGCCGCGCCGACGACCTCGCCGCCCTCCGCACGCCCGATCCCGCCGAGGCCCACCTACGCGCCCACCGTCCACCTCGCGGCCTCTCCTGCCGGACACGGGCGATGACCCCCTCTTCGGAGCCGATCCGCATCGCCCGAGCACGGGGTGGCCAGGTCGAGGTCGAAGGCGATTTCGATGCCTTCGCCGGACACGTCCTGCTCCGAGCCGGCTTCCTCTCCGTACCGTCGCTGCACGGCCGCTCGATCCGTCGCTGCACGGCCGCTCGATCCGTCTCCCGTTCGACATGGGGCGCGACTGGGAGAACGAACAGTCGACCTGGGCCGCACAGATGTTGGCCACCGCCCGCTACCCCGTACGACTCGGCCCGGGCCTCGATACCCGCCTCGCCCCACCCGACCCGCCGCCGGGCCCGGTCCGCCCGCCCGTTATGACCGCCCAGGCATGCCCGCCCCGAGCAGCATGCCGCTGACCTCAGCCAGGAGAACCCGATCTCTGTCACCCCCGACCCGCACCACATCCACGAACTCGGCGCCAGGAGCGGTGACTTCCGAGTGAGGATGGCGCTCCTGGACCGGGAGACCGAGACGGCCCTCGACGCCGTCCGCGACCGGTACGGGCGCATCGTCCACCCCCAGGAAGCAGCCGCGATCCGCGCCCACCGCACCCGGGCAGCTCTCGACGGATACCGGCTCGACCTCGCCGACTCCGCCGGCCCTCTGCTGGCAGCGGCCCGCAGTGCCCTCGACGCGATGCCACCCTCCGCCCACACTCGGGCGTGGCGCGACATGCTCGATTCCCTTGCCACAGCGCACACGGAGATCCTGCGCGCCGCCGGCCTGCCCGCCGAGCGTGAGCAGCAGGTGGTGTGGGCGCACCTCGCTCACTGGGCGGAGAACGGCGCAATCGCCGCCCACCTCGCCGAGGTATACCACCAGCCCGGGCCCGAGTTCACCGCCGACGAGGCCAGAGAGTGGACAGAGAGGGCCCGAGCGGCGCGGCGTCAGGGAGGGCTGGATCTGATCGAGTCCTGGTACGCGGCCGACGGCCGCCGTATCACCATCGCCTACCTGGTCGAGGACGACGCCTCCGAGGTGGTCGCCCTGACTGGAGATCCGGACGCGCCCGGATGGAGCGTCATCGGCCGGTACGACAACGAGTACGTCGCTGGAAAGACGCTTCCCCGGCCACTGCCGCGCGGTGCCCTTCGCCCCGAGGGCACGTCCCGGTTCAACCGCCCGGAGATGGCTCCGGAGCTGCCGGTCCAGGAGTTGCTCCGCGACGTCACCGAGGCACGCTGCGCGGGCGATGTCTCCGAGGCCCTGCTCGCTGCCACTGATCAGGGTTACGACTCCGGCCCCATGACACGCCTGCATCACCTCCTGTACGAGGGAGCCGGATTCTCCCGCGCTCTGGAGACCGTTCAGGGTCAGCGCATCGGCGCCCGGCTCGACGCCCTCGGCAGGCAGCTCGAATTCCTCGCCCGCGAGGTCCACGACGCCGCAGAGGACCTCGGCGCGACCGTCGCGGTCCTGCCGCCGCACCGCGTCCCGAAGCCGCCGCGCATCCGCCCGCGGCCAGCCCTGGAAACAACGCCCCCGCCTGCGCCGCCGCAGCACATCACGGCAATCGCGCGCCGCCCATAGCCGCCCCCTGTTCCCCAGAAAGCTCTCGTTGTCCCCGACCGCTTCGACAGCCTCACCACCGCGCATCACCTACGGCGCGGTGCTGGGCAGCCCATACGTCGCCCGCCTCCTGGGCGGCACCCTCACCGGCCGACTGCCCAATGGCATGGCACCGGTGGCCATCGTCCTGTGGACCCTCGCGGCCAGCCGCGGCATCGCCCTCGGCGGCCTGCTCTCCGCCCTGTACGGACTCGCCTCCGCGCTGTCCCAGCCGGTCAAGGGGCGCATGATGGACCGCTACGGACAAAGTGCCGTGCACCTGCCGGCCGCGGTCCTCAACTCCAGCCTGTTGTTCGCCCTGCCGCTCGCCGCACGCCACGGCGGACCGGCACTCGCCACGGCCATCGTCGTCGCCGCCGGACTGACCGCTCCGCCCCTGGAAGCCGGGCTGCGGGCACTGTGGCCCAGCGTCCTGCCCGACCTGCGGCTGCGGCACGCCGCTCTCGCCCTGGACACGGGCACACAGGGTCTGCTGTACATCGTCGGCCCCCTCCTCGTCGCCGCCCTCTCCTCCACGTACAGCCCTGATACCGCCCTCGCCATCGCTGCCGCCCTCGGTCTGGCCGGCACCCTCATCGTCGCGACCGCGCCTCCATCCCGCCGCTGGCGCCCCACGCCGATGACCAATGACGCAGGTACGGCGCGGCGACTGGCCAGTCCGCAGCTCGCGTCGCTGTTCGTCGCACTGGCCGGTGTCGGATGCGCGATCGGGGCCGTGAACGTCCTTGCCGTCGCCATGTCCGACACCCCCGGCCAGCAGATGCTCTCGGGGCTGCTGCCCGCCGCATTCTCAGCCGGCAGCTTCCTCGGCGGCCTCGTCTACGGCCGTCGTACCTGGCCCGGCTCCACCACACGCCAACTCATTTTCAGCGGCGCCGCGTTCCTCGTAGGGTGGCTGCCGCTGCTCGCCATTCGCAGCCCGTACGCGGCCACCGTGGCAGTCGCTCTGCCCGGTGCGTTCCTCACTGTGGTCGTCGCCTGCGCGTATGTGACCACCGACGCCCTCACGCCCACGGGCCGGACCAGCGAGGCGTACGCGTGGCTGATCTGCTCGATCGGAGTCGGACAAGCGGCCGGCACCGCAATCGCCGGACGCCTCGCCGATCACGCGCTCGCCCTCGCCGCCCTCCCTGCGGCCGGTGCCGCCTTCGCTCTCACCTTCCTGCTCCTCACCCGCCCCGACCAGGGCACCGTCCGCCGCGACCGGCACCGCTGCGGCCATGCCTGAGCAGGAACCCCAACCCCCTTATTCTGTACGGAGATTCACCATGGCCGTCCGCACGAAATGGACCGTCGAGCACCTTTGTGGTGACTCGATCGTCCATGATCTGTCCGACCGTCCCGCCGACCGCCGCGCCGGCTACGCCCGATGGCTCGCGGGCAGGGATTGCACCGCCTGCTGGAAGGCGTCGCGCGACGCCGACACCGAGTCCAAAGAGAAGTGGCTCGCCGCCAAGCGCGCCGAGGAGCAGCAGGCCGCCTCCGAGTGGGCCGAGAAGTTCGATATGCCGCCGCTGGAGGGTCCGGAGCGGGCCCTGGCGTGGGGCGAGCGGTCCCGCCACCAGCTGATGACGGCTGCGCACACCGCGCTGGTGGTCGAGGGCAGCTGGGACGAAGCGGACTGGGCGGAGCTGGAGGAGAAGGCTCGCATGCTCGGCAGGGCGGGTTGGTGGATCGACCAGAGGGACGCGGAGGGCTCTGACCTGCTCGAACTCCTGGATGCGGCCACGGAGCAGGACCGCGGGACGGAGAACCCGTTCCGCTGATCGCGGCCGGAACATAGCCGGGGATCGCCGGTTAGCCAAACCGGCCTTCCTCCGGACTATTGATCCTCCCGCCGCTACCCGCTCCGCGTGGAAGGATCCCGCATGATTCCGCAGCCCTGGACGCCTCCGCCGACTCCGGCACACGACCCGCTCACCCCCGCGCGGGACATCACCCATCAGCACTTCCAGGCCGGCGACCAGGTCATCGTCCTCAAAGGGGTTGCCGGCGGGGAGCTGTGGGGGGATGCGATGCGCATCGTCGCCCCGTCCTGGCACACCCCGACCGACGAGGACGGATGGCGGCTGCGCGATGCCACCGGAGGCGCCCAGACGTACGTCACCGCTCATCCCCGCTATCTCGTGCACCTCTCGCGCCGCTGCCCGGACTGCCTGATCTATCTGCGCGCCATGGGGGACCGCCTGTTGCCGAAGTATGCCGGGCACGACTCGCTGGTCGACTGCGGTTGGTACACCGTCACCGCCCTCAACCAGCTGGTGCACATCGCCGACGCCGAGGGCGGCCAGTGACTCTCCCCGTGCGCCGCCCCGGCCGTGTCCTTGCCCTCCTCAAGGCGAGGGCCAGGGCCACCGCACATCCGGCCGACCCGTCCTGGCCGGACCGCCTTGCAGAAGATCTGCGCGAACTCGGGTCCGACTGGCGGGAGTCGGCGGAGGTGTGTGCGGACGCCGCCTTGACGGCACGCTCCGCCGGGCACAGCGTCCTGGGCATGCTGAGCCCGGTCCAGGTCACCGCCGCCGGCCCCGATCCGGTCACCACCCGCACCTTCCTGCATCTGTACCTGAGCGGCCTCCGGTTCGGCTTCCACTACCCCACCCTCCAAGCCTTCGTCGAACAGCTCCCGGACACCACACGCCAGTCGCTGGATTGCTACAGCCACGCCCTGTACGCCTTCGCCCTGCTGGGCCAGTCCCGCCCCGAGGGCCTGGCCGTCATGGACGATGTCCTCGCGAAGGCCGGGGAGCGCACCAAGACCCTGCATGTTCTGCTGCACGGGCTGTGGCTCGGCCAGGACCTGGACCAGGGCGCGGAACGGCTCCTGGCCCTCAGCACCCGGTCTGCCTTCGACACCGGCAGAGATCCCATCGTCCTCTTCCGCATGGCCGGCGCCCTGCGTCGCCTCGGCCGATACGACGAAGGACTCGCCACCATCGACCGCGCCCTGGACCTTCTGCCGCCGGGCGACATCGCAGTGCACGCCGATCTGGTACGCGAGCGCTCTTTGATCTCCGCCGCCCGAGACGTCCACCGAAACCCGCCCACCCACACCTCCGGAAGCACCCAGACGTGATCCCCCGTCTTCACCAACGCGCCCACACCCCGTACGGCCCTCTCGCCGAGGCGCTGGGGCGCCCGGTGTCGCCGGACGAGGGACTGACCGACTACACGATCGTCGCTCACTGGCCGGGCCTCGACTACTACACGTTGGACGACGAACAGAAGATCTGGACGTCCGCTCAGTGGGCTGAGCACCTCGAAGACCCCTACATGGAGCATCCGTTCGCCGCCAGCCCGGACGACGACCGGCACGCGATCTTCCACCTCGGCATCCGGCTCCACCCCGACGACCGTGAGCTGACCGGCCCCGAATGGGCCGAAGCCGCTCACCGTCTTGCCCGCGCCGCCGGCATCGAGGTCCCGGGCGACGAGAGAGGCTGCCGGTGGGTCGCCGTCCAGGCCCAGCCCGGGCGCCTCGACCTGGTCGCCAACCTGATCCGCCTCAACGGCTCGTGGCATACGCAGCCGGCCGATGTCCCGCGGCGCGTGTCGGATGAGGCCCGCCGCATCGAGCATGATCTGCGGCTCATCCCAGTACGAACCGCTCAGCCGCGGGCCGGTGCCCGTCCCGTGCCGACTGCTTCGGCCCAACTGGCGACCATCCTGTCGCAGCTCGCCGACGAGCAGTCCGGGCCACTGGCCACAGTGCGCGAACTCGTCGAGCACACTGCTCACCAGATCGCACGGCAGCCGGGTGCCGCCAATGCCGCCATGATGCTGCGCCTGGAGCTGGTCGTCCGTCGGCTTCACTCCGTGCAGCAAGACCTCGACACCACGGCAGCCCAGCTGAGAGCTGCTGTCCCTCCCCGCGTAGCCGCTGCACCGCCCGCTGCCCAGCACTCCCCCCACCGATCGCCGTAGGAGAAACGCCTCTTTGTCCGTTGCCGACCGCTTCCTGGACATCCGCCATGACCCGCACTCCGAAGAGCTTCTCGCACGCGGAGGAGACCCCGAGGCCCACAGCGTCCTCCAGCGCGCCGGATTCGTCTCCGTCGTCCGCGTCCACGAGACCTATCACCGCGCCCCCACCGGCTGCGCCCAGGAAGAGGAAACTCGCCTCGGCACCGAAGCCGTCGCCCGTCTTCGTGCCGCTGGCTACCACGTCGACTGCGACGAGGACTTCGACACCGACTCCCGGTGGCCCAGTTACCCGCCGCTGGGCGCCTCCGTAGCCCGCCTCGCCGAGCGTATTCGCGAAGCCACCACCACCGACGAGGCAGCCGATGCCCTCACCGAGCTGACCGCCCCCCACGACGGCATCTTCGCTGCCCTGGGCCAAGTCCTCACCGCAGCGGCTGAGTTCCACGAGGGTCTCGGCGAAGCAGCCGACCCGCACATCGCCCGGCGGCTGCGCTACCTCGCCGACGAGCACCTGCAAACCATCCGCAGCGACCTCTCCCACACCCGCAACGACCTCGCGGATCGGCACGCCCCGCACCCCGGCCGCAGCACCTGCACCGAAGAGGTCCCTGCAACCGAACGCGAACGCTCCGCCGTGTGCGCCTGCCCGCCCCCGCCGCGCACGATGCCGGCCCCGCCGCCCCCGGTGGCCGCCGGGCTGCGCCGCTGACCCCCACCTCTCCCAAGGACACCATGCGCGACCACGAAAACTCCGAACGCCTCGCCTCATACGCCGACATCCTCGCCAGCGAACTTCCCGGAACCTGGACCAGCACGCATCACCCGGCCGAGCACAAGGATGACCTCGCCGAACTGATCGACCGGGTCTGGGACCTGGACCTCGTCGCCGAATCCCTCGCCGAGCACCCGCTCCTGCAGGCGGCCATCCTGTCCCGACCGGACGGAGCCCAGCTCGTCGTCATCGACCATCACGACGACCCCGACGGATTCCTCATCGCCGCCGTCGCCCCCCGAAACCTGCCCGACGAGGCTTACCGGAGGGTGCGCGAGCCGAACGGTATCGCTCTGAGCGACGACCCGTTCCAGGCCGTCGAGCAGATCACCGGCTACCTGCTGCCCCGCTACGAAACCTCGCTCGCCCAGGTCCGCTACAAGGCAATCGAGAATGTGCAGCCCTCCCAGGCGGACCAAGTCGTCCTCACCTGGCAGCCGGACGGAAGCCTCGCCACCTTTGCTGTCGGCGAGGATGCCGCCGCCGTCCTGGCGGCCAACGGCTTCGTCCTTGACGGTGCCGGCGTCTATCGCCTGAGCGGCGACGACACCACCACGCAGGCCCGTGCCGTGCGCGAGATCGGCCCGCAGCTCGAAGCGCACGGCATCGCCACCACCATCCAGCACCCGTCGGGCCGGATCACACCCAGGACAGCCGCGCCGAAAACCCGTCCGGCCCCGGCTGTCACCCGGTCCACGGCCCCGCGGTCCCGATGAAGGTCAGCGCCGAGCCGGACTTCTTTGTCCAGGACTACATCATCACCAAAGCCCCCCGCACCGAGCTGGTCGTCGCCATCGGTGGCACCGAGCGGGCGGCAGGCATCCTCCAGCGAGCCGGCGGCTTCCTCAACGCACCCGGCAACGGTCGGGACTACCACCGTCTTCCCCACGGCCTCCCCGTCGAGCAGCAGCGTCTGAAGGCGACCACCGCCTCGCATGCCCTCCTCGCCGCCGGCCACAGCGTGCACCTCGACCCCGCGCTGAACACACTGACCACGCCCGACAGTGAACGCGAAACGGCTCTGCGATATCTCGCCCAGCTCTCCGAACGGGCCTCCCGCGCCGAGAGCACCACAGAGATCGCCGAGATCCTGACCGAGATCGCCGGACCGGCCGAGGGCCTGTTGCCGCTCACTCGCGAGGTTGTCGTCAGGGCCTGGATCGCCTGCTCCCGGCACCTGAAAACCGTGGTCGAAGACGCCGAACCGGCCTCCCAGCTCGCGAACACGGCGGCCACGCTGTCGCGCGCCACCCACCAAATCCTCTTCGCCCGCAATCACGCCGCGCGCACCCCGCAGAAGTCGGCCCCCACAACAACGCCGCCGAGCCCTGCCAGCCAACTGCCCGCACCACGACTCGCCACCGCTGAACCGGCAAGCCACCGATGGCCGATCTGTTCCCGTAGACCGGCCGGGTGGCCCCGGCACCCGCCAGGGCCACCCGCCCCACACCGCACGACCCACAGGAGTGACCCGTAGTACCCCGCACGCCCCCACCGATCTCCCACCTCCTCAAGCCTCGCCTGGCCACTGCGCTGTTCCGCCGCTACCTGCGCGCCGGCATCCCTGCCGACCCTGCATTCGGCGACCCTCCCGAGGCCGATCCCGACCAGCCTCACCTTCCCCGGCACCGCACCCACCCCGTCCATCCGGGAGGACCATGCCCCACCCGTACCCCTACGCCGACTACCTAGCGGTGGTTTGTTAATCCGGGGAGTAGATATTAAGTGGGTGGCCTGCGCCGACGGCGTTGATCAGGGCTTGGAGTTCGGGTGGTGGGGGTGCGTTGCTCCAGGCTCGCCAGCAGCGTTGGATGGTGGTCCAGGGATCGAGCCAGGCCCGGACGGCGCGGATTGCCTGAGGCCAGCTGGCCGGTTGGGGCTGGTGGGTTCTGCTTGGGCCCCCTCTCAGCCGGTCCCACTGGCGTGGCAGCCGGCGGGACCGTGGGGACAACGGCAGGCTCCCGGTCCGGAGGTTGAGCGAACCAGGTGTCCCAGCAGAACGAGAACGCGCAGGTGACCAGGGTCTGGTGGCGGCGGATGGCGGTATCGGAGCGGACCTGGAAGTCGGCCCAGCCCAGTTCGTCCTTGATCTGCTTGTAGCTCTGCTCGATCCAGTGCCTGATGCCGTAGATCCGGACGACTTCATGCAGGTCGGCGGCCGGTTCGGGGCTGTCGGCCTCGCGGGGGCCGCCGGGGCGGGGCAGGTCGGTGGCCAGATACCAGGTGGTCCGCGCGGGCAGGGTGGCCGGGTCGGTGGTGGCCACGACAAGGCGGGTGTGGCCGTCCGGTCCCCACCAGCCCAGGCGGGCGTCGGCGGCCCACCATGTC
>NZ_JBIURV010000077.1:0-25355 GCF_044741025.1 Streptomyces sp. NPDC088246 | reverse complement strand
CCCCGGGCCCGGGCCCCCCCCGCGCCCCCCCCCGGGCCCCCCCGGTACCCCAACCCCCCCCGCGGAACCCCCGCCCCCCCCCCGGGGGGGGGCCCCCCCCCGGGGGGGGGGGGGGGGCCCCCCCCCCCGCAGCTCCGAGAGGGCCCGCAGTCAGTCGCGGGCGGGGGTCAGGTCAACGGCGGTGCCCTCGGTCGCCGTTGCGGTGGTCACGGTCACGGCCCCAGGACTCGGTGTCGACGGTGCGTCCGCGGTTGTCGCGCAGCGTGGCCCGGTCGGAATAGTTGCTCCAGATGTAGTCGCCTCGGCGGTTCTGGTAGACGTCGGTGCGGGTGTCGCGGCCACGCCCGGTGTGGACGCGGACCGTGGCCCGGCCGGCCAGACGCAGGTCGTCGAAGCGGTAACGGTTGCCGTCCCGGTCCGACAGAGTCCACCCGTCCAGGTTCACCGCCCGGTGGCCGGTGTTGGTGACCTCGACCCACTCCCCGTTCAGCGAATGGTTGGAGTAGTCGTCACGGCCCGGGCTGTTGTACTGGATGTCACCAAGCACGACACGCGAGTACGCCTGGTGATGACGGCCACGATCGTGGCCGTCATCGGCCGAGGCCGGCATCATCACCACGGCGACGACGGAACCGGCCACCAGACCGGTAGCGACAAGACGACGGACGGTACGAGAAGCAGACACGTGATGTCCCCTCAAGTAAGGGCGCCCAGGCCCAGGTCAGAGCCATGCTGCGCAGCGCGGGTCCCGGCCCAGCGAGCCGAGGACCCACACTTTGAAGCACCTGCCCCGGCTCCGGCCGAGGCTTCGACCCACGTTACGCAATATGGACATTTCCGTAACTGACGACTGTAACGGTCACACACTCCACGTGAGCGTGGCCCTGACATTCGCTGGGCGTGACAACCATCCCGGTCGCCCTCGACGGCAAGCCCTTTCCGGCTCCTCGACGCTCCGCGGCGCGCCACCCGGCGCCCCGCCATCAGTGCTGC
The DNA here is from genome assembly GCF_044741025.1 of Streptomyces sp. NPDC088246. Classification (NCBI taxonomy): domain Bacteria; kingdom Bacillati; phylum Actinomycetota; class Actinomycetes; order Kitasatosporales; family Streptomycetaceae; genus Streptomyces; species Streptomyces sp. NPDC088246. Next base: position 24,362 of record NZ_JBIURV010000077.1, on the reverse strand, counting down.
GCAAATCGGGTAACAGGCACAACGCCGCATTGTGAGAACAATGGTGCGGCCATCACACATCCACGCGAGCAGTTCGCGCCGACCAGGGCCGGCTGCGGCGCGGCCTGGCTGGGCAGCGGAGAAGCAGTTGCACTCCGGTTTCCGGTCCAGCAGACCCGACAGCCCCGGATACGCCAGCGGCATGGGGCAATTGGGCGGTGTTTCTCCTTGACGGTCAGTGGCTTCGAACCGCCCTGCCTCGAGGCGGGGGCGGGATGCACCAGTGATCACGGCCGGTGGGCGTGTGCGCGGGAGACGAGAAGGGAGACGTCGTCGCGGTCGTCCTGATGACGCAGTGCACCCAGGAGGTGGTCACAGGTGGCTTCGATTGTCCGTTCAGGACGGGGCGACCGGTGGTCGCACACCGGGTGATGAGACGGTCGGCATCGTAGGCGGCGATGTGTCCGGTCGGGTCGGGCGCGTGGACGGCGCCGGCGGGACAGACAGCGGTGACTGCCAGCGCCCGGAACAGGGCTGACGCCCCAAGGGACGCCGAGCCCGGCTGCCGGTCGTCGAGGACCGCGTCGAGAATGCCGACGGCGGCAAGGTCGGCCAGCTCGGGCACCAGGATGTCGGCCAGCTCACGGGCGGTTTGCTCCATATCCAAGGTGGCGCCCACCATCACCGAGGCCCTGGCAATGGTCGACAGCCGCTTGCGGGCATCGGTCGTCTCCAAACCGGCGCGGTATTGCTCGGTCACTCCACCACCGACGCCGCCACACCCCAGGACACGCCCGGCCGGATCCTCGAGCCGGTAATACGACACCGAACGGGCAATGTCAGCGGCAGGAACGGTCGGTGACCGACCCAAGACGAACTGATTGACCAGCGGTCTGCCGGTGTCCAGAACCTGCCGCATCATCGGCGCGGCAGCCCCGGGATCGTCCAGGAACGGGACGACCTCATGGACATCACGGCCGATGTGCTGAGCGGCCGACAGGTCGTTGAGCCGTTCCAGCGCCGGGTTGACCATCACGTACCGCAGGCCTGTGTCCAGGACCGCCAGGCCGATCGGGGACTGGGCCACCAGCCGCGCCGACAGCGCCTGGTCCCGTTCCACCTCCCGCAGCATGGCCTGACCGGTGGCGATACCCAGGGTATATGACTGTCCGTGCTCGTCCAGCAGCCGAATGCTACGGAACTCCACCAGCCGCGTACCACCATCCTTGTGCCGCGCGGGAAATACTCCGGCCCAGCTCTCACCACTGCTCATCACCTGTGCGAACAGGTTCAGGACGAGTCGAAGCGCTCCGGGGCCACCAGCAACTGGGCCGCGAACCGGCCCAGCGCTTGGTCCGCGGTCCAGCCGAACAGCCCGTCGGCCTGCGGACTCCACAACGAGATCCCCGCGCTGTCCAGTACCACCGCCGCCACACCCAGCACATTCAGCAGCCCACCTGACTCGGACGGGCCAACCTCCACCGAGGCAGAGTTCTCCGGGAACGCATCAGTGGCAGCCATGAGGCACCTCTTCCCCGGAATGCACGGCCGCGCTCGCCCCTCCGTGGCCCTCTCACCGGGCCTCTCATCCGTCCCCCATCCTGTCTCTCGACGCTACCGGCCACCGCGTGAGGCCCCGACGAGCGAAGAAAGGCGCAGGAGGATCCGGCATGCCGGGACGCCGCCTCGGCATACTTCCTGCCGGCGGACCTGCCGCCCGCCCTGCTCGCTGGTCCCGTGCCCCGTACTGTCGCTGTCAGGTACGCGCAACCGGCCCCAGAACTGGCCGCCGACCCGGATTCCGGCGCACGCGAGGCCCTTGTCGTCCATCCGGACCTGCCCACCGGCCCGCGCGACCTCCGGGCGGAGGACTCGGACATGTTCGTCCGCAATGCCATCGCGGGCCACCCGGACACGGCCTGCAGAAAGACGGCGTGTCATGCAGCTCAACGGCCCGCTCCGGCGGTTGGCACAGGAGAGCGCAGGCCAGGACCCCGAGCCAAGCACATGCGGGCTGGACGCCCAGAGCGTCAAAACCTCCGCCAACGTGGCGCCGACGGCCGGCCAGGTCATCGATGCGGGCAAGGAAACCGTAGGACGTCGACACCCTCGGCCTCTACTGGCTGCCCGGGTCACCCTCGCCAGCTTCTGCGACAACACCGGTGGTGTCCACCTGCTCCCCCCGCAGGGGCTCGGCCCCCCACGGAGAGCCGGATCCGGCCGCGGTGCATCGCTCGACGGCGACGTCCACAGGAACGACCACGGGGCTCGCGCTCCTCAGAGCTCACTCTCGCCCAAGCGCTCCCTCCTCCCGGACAGGCGAGGTGGGCCAACCGAAGCATGCAGCTGTTGAAATATTCCGACGCAACAACTTTCCGGGTCATGGCCCTCCTCACACCAAAAATAGTTTTGTGTTCAACTACATCGGAGTACTGTCGCAAGTGCCTGACGAAAGGCAGCCCGCGACTCTGTTCGTGCAGGTCACGGGGCAAGCAAGGAGGAAAGATCATGGCATACACATTTGCGCGTCGGGCTGCCGTCGCGGTGGCCTCTGTGACAGTCGCAGCGGCCGGACTCCTCGCCACTGGCGGTTCCGCCTCGGCGGCGACCCCCACGACCGGCGACCGGCCTGCCGTCGTTTCTCACTCCACGCGGTCCGCTGACGCCCACCACGAGGGCCGGCCCGGCCGCTGGGACGAGGGTTGGGGTAAGCACGACGACGGTGATCGTGGTTACCGGGGCCATCACCATGATGGACATCGCTACTGGAGCCCAGACCGTGATGACCGCGGCCGCTACCGGATAAGCGAAGACGACGTTCGTCGCCAGTGGGTCCTCGACCAGATCTACTGGCTCCAGGACCACGACGCACATCGCTAGTGGGTCCGGGAACACAAACGTCGTTCATACCACTGCGACGCAGCCGTTGTTTTCCGTGGAACACCACGGGCGGCCACTTCGACCACAGCGATGTATCACAACGACAACTGCCGCTCCCTCCATCGGGAGTGGCAACCGATGGCCACTGGAACCGGTTCTCAGCCAACGGGGCTCTTGACGCCTGCGGCGGATGCGTGATGCGCGCGGGCTTCTATGGAAGGGTCAGGCCCGACCACAGGAGAAAGCCGCCTCGAGAACGCGCCTCCAGCAGGGACAGGTCATTTACCGAAAGCACCGTCAAAGGGTTCCGGGCCAGCCTGAACGATCCCCCTTGAGGGCATTGTCCCCTGCATCGGACCAGCAATCCGATACAGGATCCACCGGCCCTGGATAGCCACCGGTGGATAATCAGAGTACGGCTGGGGAAACCACACTCAACCGCAGGGCGGAATTCGCAGTCGCTTCAAGGGACGGCAGCGACTGGTACACCGAATTCCGCCCCACGGCACTGAGCGTGAGACTGAGAGAACGAGCCGGGTGCTCCTTTAACCCTGACGACTGGTCACCCAACATATTCCATTGACGAGTTCCTGCACTCCGGCAAAGGCGGACTCGACGGTCACCGTCACCGTGAGCGGGTTTGATGGCCACGGACGGAGTCCCCGGAAGCCCCCTACGACCACTAACGACCACTAACGACCTGGGGATGAATAGTCCCGGTGTTGGTGGGGCCGTGACGTGAGAAGGGCCGCACGGGTTGGGTGAGTTGCGACGCTTACCTGGGCCCGTGCGGCCTGCTCCCATCCTGCCCTGCCCGGGGTCTCTCGCGCACATCTCGGCGAGTTGCTCGAAGAGTTGTCGCCGCGTCGGTGGGCCCGGCGTGAGTCGGCGCTCGACCGGCAGCGGGGCTACAAACGGCGCCGGGCTGAGGGGACCGGGCGCAAGCCGGAGCTGGAGTTCGCCGACCGACTGCTGGTCACCTTCGTCCACCTGCGGCTGGGCCTGCCGCACCCCGCTCTGGCCGAGCTGTACCGGGTGGACCGCTCCACGGTCTCCGCCGTAATCCGCCAGGTCAGGCCCCTGCTCGCTGCCCGCGGTTTCGCCGTGCCCGACCGTCCCGGCGTCAGGCTGCGAACCTTGGAAGATGTGTTCGCCTACGCCGATTTTGAAGGCGTGGACCTGCGGATCGACAACACCGAGGTGCAGGTCCGACGCCCACGCGCCGGACGGCCGGGACGCAAGAGGTGTCGGCCATCCAGCAGTGGTAACGCAGCAGACCGGTGGCGGTGCGCCCGTTTCCCCGGTGCAGGGGAGCAGGTCCGCGTCCACCCGGGTCGAGAGGTAGCCGTGGAGTGCGGTGAGGGCCTGTCGGGGGCTCGCGGCGCCGGTGATCTCCAGCGGGCCGTCGAAACCGGCGAAGCGGAGCTGCTCGGAGGCGGGCCGGCCATCGTTGTAGGCGCGCATCCAGCGCACGAGCTCGCGGTTGGCCGCGGAGGCGCCCCAACCGTGGCTGAATCCTTGCTCCATGACCTCGTCGGGAGTGCCCGTGCCCGAGGTGACGTAGTCGTCCACGACCAGGCCCATCATGCAGTCGCTCTCGATCGCGATCGTCCGGTAGCACTCCTGCTCGACGAGCTGCCGGAAGAGCTCGTTGCGCAGGTCGAGCAGAGTGTCCTCGCCGTGGGTGGGCTCGCCCAGGGCGAGCAGCCGAGGCCGGGCCGGGAGCAGCTTCATGACGGAGGCGGCCTCGACGGTATGGGCGGTTTCCTTGATGTCAATAGCCATGCCTTCAACGGTATCGTTGAACCTTCGGTTGAAACTTCTCCGCGATATTGTCAGTTCCATGGGACGAAACCTTCAAAACGGTGAGCGCCTACGGCCGGTTGATCTGGCGCGTGGGCACGGTCTGTCCACGCAGGCGATCAGGAACTACGAGGAGGCCGGCATTCTTCCGGCCGCCGGTCGCACACCCCACGGCTACCGCACCTATACCTCGCTGCACTCGGGGGCCCTGCGCGCGTTTCTTGCCCTGGTGCCCGGCCACAGCCACCAGACGGCGACGTCGATCATGCGGGCCGTGAACCAGGGCGCGGTCGATGAGGCGTTCTGCCTCATCGACGAGAGCCACGCCCAGCTCCTCGACGACCGGCGGACCCTCCAGGCCGTGGAGAGCGCCCTTCGCGATCTGGAGTCCACCACGGCGCCCGAGCCCGGTGTGGGGTCCGAGCCAGCCGCGGTGTCCGGGCCCGGCGGCACGTTCATCGGGCCGCTGGCAGGGAAGCTCGGAATCCGGCCCGCGACGTTGCGCAAATGGGAGCGCGCCGGGCTGGTGCGCCCGCGCCGCGACCCGCTGACCGGGTACCGCGTCTACGCCGAGGCCGACGTACGGGACGCCCGGCTGGCCCACCAGCTCAGGCGGGGCGGCTACCTGCTGGAACAGATCGCCCCGCTGATCGCCCAAGTGCGGGCGGCCGGCGGGCTGGAGCCGCTGGAGGCCGCACTGTGCGACTGGCGCGGTCGGCTGTCCGCCCGAGGGCGGGCGATGCTGACCGGGGCCGCCGAGTTGGAGGCGTACCTCCGCGAGCGCGGATGAGACTTCGGTCGCCAGCCGAAGCGAACAAGGGTCACCAACGGCTCCATCTCGGCCGACCCGTCCGCCGGTGTCGGCCTGGTGCCGGGCTGAGCCTTACTCCTCATCGATCGCAGCCGGATCGCGCAGGACCGCAGGCCACCGGGCAGATCGGGGAGCTGGAAGGAGTAGCGGCCCGCGTAGCTGGGTGACGGCGGCATCGATGTACCGGGTGCTGAGCAGTACTGGCATGCCGATTCCGGGATCGTGATCAGAGGTCCGCCCATCGAGGTGAGCCAGGCGTGTGTCATAGCGATCTCCGTTCAACTGGTGCGGGTGAGGGCAGGGGTCGTGAGCTGTTGCGCCGGCTGATCCCAGCCGCCCCGGTCTCCGGCAACGGCCCGCTGCCATTTGACGGCGACGGTGAAGTCGACACCGAAGGTGCGGACGAGGACCGCCGCAGGCAACTCGGTGGCGAGCTGGAGCAGAGCGGTCGAGCGGGTCTCTGCGAGCCTGATGCCGAGCTTGCGGGGCCGTTCTCCCGTGGCCCAGACACTGATCGGGCGGCCAGGCTGGCCTCCGGGGAAAGGCCAGGGCGAATCCGTCCGGGCAAGGACGGCGTGGCTGCGGCGAACCACGAACCTGGTGAAGGGCCAGGTCGGCGTCAGGCTGGGGCAGGTCGACCGGAACATCGCCAAGGCGGATGCGGACCGCTCCGGCGGTCTCCTCGATGTGGTCGACTGTCCGCCGGTAGATCGCTGCGGGCCGCTGGGCGGAGAGGAGCAACAGCAGTCCTGCGAGGCGATCTTCGGGCTTCAGGGCGGCGTCGTGCAGCAGCCGGCGGGCGGTGGCCCAGCGGGCCTCGCCGTCCATCGCCTGGGAGGGGCCGTTCCACTTCATGACAGGGAAGGTGAGATCGCGGGCGATCTGCTGGGAGAGAGCCCAGCACACGAAGTGGCGTGCTTCCCGGCGGTGGCGGACGTCATCACTGGTCAGCCAACGTTCAAGGTCGGTCTGGTTGCAGGTAACCAGGGTCAAGTTCTGGCCCTCGAGCCAGTTGAGGAGATTGACGGCGGCGCGCCGGCGCCGGCGGACGACCGTGAGCTGGGTGTGCTGATCTCTCTGCCGCGACTGCGGCGGCGAAGTCGGCGAGGAAGGTGCCAGGTCGCGTATCGGTGCAGGATGTTCCGCCCGGTGCGCGCCGTCGCGGCCACGATCGCCGACAGCGCCGGCTGGCCGGGGTGCCTGCCGGCGCCGCCCGGGAAGCGAGGCCGGCCACCCGATTCCGGCGGGAGTACCGCCGCTGCTTCCACAAGCCTCCCGACACCGTGCCGCGCAGGGACACGTCCTGGGACTGTGCCCGGAGGTCAGAGCCTGCCGGCATGGTCCAGATCGACCAGGAGACGCTCCACGTCGGTCATGAGGGATCCGTAGACATTCCAGGCACCTGGCTTGACCAACGCGCCCCGGCCGATGAGGTCGGTCATGGTGTCGTGCCACGCCCGGGCACGGTCGATCGCTGCACGCAGTCCCTCACGGGCTTCCGCCGGGCGGGATGCGCTGTCGACCTCGACGAACGCCTCGACTGCGTGCCCTGCCAACTTGAGCATCTCCGCGTACCGATCGAGGAACTGCTGTCCCAGGTGGTGGTCGGTGTGGGTGTCGTCCACATTGTCGGCCAGCGTTCGAGCAATTCCGCGCACCTGGAGAGATACGCCATGCAGTGTATTGAGCATGTCACCGTACGTCACAGGCCGACGCTGCGGATGCACCGCCCAGCAGGTGTTCCAGCGCAGACTCTCCTGCCCCTGCTGCACGCGCTCGCGCGCGTCCGCGACCCGCCGCCCCAGCCCCCTCCCGTCCTCCACCCAGCCGTGCGCGTGGGCGACATGCTGCCGCTCCCGCAGCCCGTGGCCCATGTCTCGCAGCAATGCCCCCATGACTCGGGCGAGGTCTCGAACCGCGTCATCGGATTCGTCCAGATGTATCGGCGGCATGATCAGCGCGTTCACCGCAACGCCCACCACCGCGCCGCTCAGCGCCGCGATCGCCGTCAGAACGACGTGCCCGACCGGAGCCGCGGCCGCGGCGGTGAGCGTGAGAACCGCCGTCGATGCGACCTGTAGCCGGACGTCGGAAGCTCGGCTCCCGGCCGCCACCAGGGCGATCCCCACGATGCCCGCGATACTCCCGGCGGTGGATCCCAGCAGCCACACGGTGCCAAGAGCCAGCAGCACTCCCGCCGCCCGGGTGGCCATGCTCCGCGCGGCCTGCGTCACAGAGCGGTACACCGTCGCGGCATTGACCATGAGCAATGCGGTGGCCACAGCCACATACGGTCGCTCCCCCGGGATCCAGAGAGTGGCGAACTCCCAGGCGAGCAGCGCCGAGATCAGGTTCTTGGCGCCGTGCACCAGGGCATGCCATCCCCAACCGCGGCGCGTCGCTTCGACAAGTCGCGTCAGCGGCGGCCGCAGGCCCAGTGACGATGGCGCCCGGCCTTGCCGATCAGTAGTTGAAAATTGCACAACCCAAAGAGTGACACACTATGCCCGGTTTGAGTGAGTGGCGTCCCCCACAGCACCCCGAGCCGCCAACCAGCCGGCCCCCACCGCTGTCACCAGCAACTCACCGGCAGCAGCAGAGCCCCGAAATGGCCACTTCGTACACCTGGGCCCCAGTTGAGGAGCCAGCCACTGAACCCGTCGGCGGCGACCCCGGCGCCACGCATCCATTCAGGCCCGCACATGCCCGAGTCTGTTTACATCGCCGAACCATGAGCGTAATCTAACCGCGAAACCACACAGTCAGGCATAGAACGGACCCAAAACAACATGTATGCACCGGAGCGGCAGCAAGCGATCCTCCGCCTCGCCCGCGAGAGCGGCCGGGTCGATGTGCTGTCCCTGGCCGAGGAGTTCCAGGTCACCGCCGAGACCGTGCGCCGTGATCTGAAGGCCCTCGACCGGGCCGGGCTGCTGCGGCGCGTCCATGGCGGTGCGATCCCGGCCGGGCGGCTCGACTTCGAGCCCGAGCTCGCCGAGCGCGATGCAGTGGCCATCGATGAGAAGGAGCGCATCGCGGCCGCCGCGCTCGGCGAGCTCCCCACCGACGGCAGCGTGATCATCGACGCGGGCAGCACGGCCGCCCGACTGGCCGCGGCCATCCCGCTCGACGCCCACCTCACCGTGGTCACCCATGCGCTGCCGGTCGCCGCCCGGCTCGCCGACCACCCCGGCATCGCGCTGCATCTCGTCGGCGGCCGGGTCCGGCATCGTACTCGTGCCGCTGTTGATGCCTGGGCGTTGAACGCCTACAGCGAGATCAACGCCGACGTCGTCTTCCTCGCCACCAACGGCTTCTCGCCGAAGGGCGGTCTGACCACGCCGGACCTGGCCGAGGCCGCCGTCAAGCGCGCGATGATCTCTGCCGCCCGGCGGGTCGTGCTCCTGGCCGACTCCGCCAAGTTCGGCCAGGAACACTTCGCCCGCTTCGGCGACCTCGCGCAGGTCGATCTGCTCATCACCGACGCCGGACTCGGCTCCGACGATGCCCTTGCCATCGAAGGCCAGGGCACGGAAGTAGTACGTGCATGATCCTCACCGTCACCCCCAATCCAAGCCTGGACCGTACGTACGAGCTGCCCGGGCTGACCCGCGGTGCCGTGCTGAGGGCCACGGACGACCGAGTCGACCCCGGCGGCAAAGGCATCAACGTCTCGCGCGCCGTCGCGGCAGCCGGCCACCGCACGATCGCTGTCGCACCGCTCGGCGGGCCTGAGGGCGCACTGCTCGCCCGGCTGCTCGGCGAACACGGCATCGAGGCGGCCGGAGTACCTATCGCCGGCAGCACCCGTATCAACGTCACGCTCGTCGAACCCGACGGAACGCTCACCAAGGTCAACGCGGTGGGCCCGGAGATCACCGTGGCCGAGGCGGAGGCCCTGCTGGATGCCGTACAGACCCGGTCGGCCACCACGGACTGGATCGCCTGCTGCGGCAGTCTGCCCCGTGGGTTGCCCCCGCAGTGGTACGCCGAGCTGGTGGCCCGGAGCCACCGTGCCGGGGCCCGGATCGCCCTCGACACCTCCGGCGCGGCGCTGACCACGGCGCTGCGGGAGCGCCCCGATGTGGTCAAGCCGAACGCGGAGGAGCTCGCCGAGGCCGTCGGTCGCCCGTTGACGACGGTGGGCGACGCCGTGAAGGCGGCTGAGGAGCTGCGCGAGCGCGGTGCCCGATCCGTTCTGGCCAGCCTCGGGGCCGACGGGCAGCTGCTGGTGGACGCTGCGGGTACATACTTCGGCAGCGCCCGGGTGGACGCGGTCCGCAGCAACGTCGGAGCGGGCGACGCCTCCCTCGCGGGCTTCCTCGCCGCGGGTGGCAAGGGCCCGGCCGCGCTCGCCGCGGCTGTCGCCCACGGCGCGGCGGCCGTGCAGCTGCCGGGCAGCGTCATGCCGACCCCCGCGGAACTCGACCTGTCGGCGGTCACCACGACCACCGACATCCCTCTGGACCGACCCCTGACGGAGCCGACTTCATGACTGCCGTGCATCCGCGGCCCAGCCCGCACCGCCCCGAGTCCCCCCGAGCCGCCCACAGGACGGTCCACGAGCAAGGAGCCCCGCGATGAGTGAACTGATCACCGCGGAACTGGTCGATCTCGATCTGTCCGCCCAGACGAAGTACGACGCCGCCCGGTCACTGGGCGAGCGAATGGTCACCGAGGGCCGCGTCACCGACCTCGACGGCTTCCTCGCCGACGTGGCCGCCCGTGAGGCACAGATGCCGACCGGTCTGGACGGCGGCATCGGCATCCCGCACTGCCGCAGCGAGCATGTCACCGCGCCCACGCTCGCGTTCGGCCGCAGCGAGGGCGGCATCGATTTCGGCGCGGCGGACGGCCCCGCCGATCTGATCTTCCTGATAGCGGCGCCTGCCGGGGCCGACGACGACCACCTCACCATCCTTTCCGCCCTGGCACGACGGCTGATGGACCCGGAATTCACGGGCGCGCTGCGAGCGGAGCCTGCCCCGGGCGCGGCCGCGGCCCTGATCCGCGGCGAGGAGGCCGTTCCGGCCGGCCCGGCTCCGGACGCCTCGTCCGCGGAAGGTGCAACAGCGGACGGCCCTGCCTCGGACAGCGGTGCAACGGCCGACGCACCCTTCCGGATCGTCGCCGTCACGTCATGTCCGACCGGCATCGCACACACCTACATGGCCGCCGAGTCGCTGGCAGCCGCGGCCCGCGCCGAGGGCGTCGTGCTCGACGTCGAGACGCAGGGCTCAGACGGGTTCGAGAGGCTCGATCCGGCGCTCATCGCCGCTGCCGACGCGGTCATCTGGGCGCATGACGTCGAGGTGCGCGAGAAGGCACGGTTCGACGGCAAACCCATCGTCGACACCGGGGTCAAGGCAGGGATCAACCGACCTGCCTCGCTGATCGCCGAAGCCAGGCGGAAGGCGGAACACGGCGAGACCAGCACCGTCGCGGGCGGCGCCGCTCAGCAGGGCGACGGAGCCTCCACCGGCCGTGACCACGCACACTTCGGGATCCGGTTGCGCACCTACCTGATGTCCGGCGTCAGTTACATGGTGCCGTTCGTCGCCGCCGGCGGCCTCCTCATCGCGCTGTCGTTCGCCATCGGCGGCTACGAGATCGCCAGTGCCAAGTCCGTCGCGGACCACTTCGTCTGGGGAGAGGCCGACAGCTGGGCCGCTCTGCTCAACCAGATCGGCACCGCCGCATTCGCCTTCCTTGTGCCGGTGCTGGCCGGATATATCGCGTACGGCATGGCGGACCGGCCCGCGCTCGTCCCCGGGTTCGTCGGCGGTGCCATCGCGCTCACCATCAACGCGGGCTTCCTCGGCGGCCTCGCGGCGGGTCTGCTCGCCGGTGGGGTGGTGACGGCGATCCAACGTGTGAAGGTCCATCCCACGCTGCGCGGCATCATGCCGGTGCTGGTGATTCCTCTGCTCGCCTCGGTGGTCGTCGGTTTCCTGATGTTCATCGTTGTCGGCAAGCCGATCGCCTCGCTCCAACGAGCCCTGACCGACGGCCTCAACGGGCTCTCCGGATCGAACGCGATCATTCTCGGCATCGTCCTCGGCCTGATGATGTGCTTCGACATGGGCGGGCCGCTCAACAAGGTGGCGTACGCCTTCGCGGTCGGCGGCCTGGCCGACCCGACGCCCGGCAGCCTCAAGGTGATGGCCGCGGTGATGGCGGCCGGCATGGTGCCGCCGCTGGCCATGGCACTCGCAACCACCGTACGCGGCAGGCTGTTCACCAAGACCGAGCGGGAGAACGGCAGAGCGGCTTGGGTGCTGGGCGCGTCCTTCATCAGCGAGGGCGCGATCCCGTTCGCGGCGGCAGACCCCCTCCGGGTGATCCCGTCGGTGATGGCCGGCGGCGCGGTCACCGGTGCGCTGTCGATGGCCTTCGGCTGCACACTGCGCGCCCCGCACGGTGGCATCTTCGTGGTGCCGCTCATCGGTGATCCGTTCCTCTATCTCCTGGCCATCGCCGCCGGTACTGCGGTCTCGACCGCCCTGGTCGTCCTCCTCAAGGGGATGCGCAGTACCACGGAGGCGTCGGCCCCTGCGACCGCAGAGCCCGAGATCTCCGTCGCCGCCTGACGGACTGACCCGTAACCCCGCTCCCCCACCACCACACAGGAGAGTTCACCATGCATCAGCGCACTGTCGTCGTAGGTTCCCGCAGCGGTCTGCACGCCCGCCCGGCCTCCTTGCTCGTCCAGGCAGCTACCCGGCAGCCGGTCAAGGTGACCATAGGCCGGGACGGTCAGAGCGCGGTCGACGCCCGGAGTCTGCTCTCCGTGCTCGCCCTCGCGGCCCAGCACGGCGATTCAGTGGTGCTGGCCGCGGAGGGCGACGGCGCGGAAGCCGCGGTCGAGGAGCTGGCCGCGCTCCTCGCCCGCGACCTCGACGCCACGCCGTAACATCAGCGGCCCCCGCCGCTCCCCGAGCGCGCAACGGCTCCGGGGGCGGCGGGCGCTGCCCTGCAGTGCTTCAGCCGCCGGGTCGTACGGCGGCCGCCGCGGCGAGCTGCGACCTCCTCGGAACCCCGCATCACGGGATGGCGTCCGGTTGCAACTGGGCCCGGCAGTGTGACCTGATGCGGACCGGCTCCGCCTTCCTGAACTGACTGCAGTCCAAACAGGTCCCGCTATCTGCCCAGGGGACCGATTGGACGTTCATCGGGACCAATACCGACCGCACAGTGTCGCGCAAGGGCGCCACTTCTACGACCGATGGCACGCAGCACCTCGTGCGATACGCCAAGTCGGAGAACATCGGGCACAGCGAGCTGTTCAGTGGTACGAACACCCTGTACTGCTCGGACCGGGGAAGTTCCTGGAGGCGCGCGGCGAACGGAGCACCCCCGGCGCGTGCGGCCGACAATGCCCTGTTCTGGAAGTCGCGGCCGTGATAACCGTCGACGACGCATGACGACTTGGCCTCGTCCTGCACACCGGCCGCGCCTCATGGCATCCGCCGCCGTCGCGCGGGCCGTGCCTGACCACAGACGCTGCCGGTCAATTCGAGCCTCGCAACGTCGCCCCGCTGGGTATCCGGCGGGGCGAAGTCGTTCGGCAGGTCCCGCCGCCTGGCCGGGCCGCACTGGCAACCCTCCTTGTATCACCTGCCGCGTGCGATCCGTGCCGGGAGGGGCGGAGCGGGCGGTGGCTGCATGTCAGCCCACCACCCGCTCCGCACGTGTCCCGCTCGATCCGGTCAGCCGCCGAGCGCATGCACCTCGCTCAGGATGGCGCGCATCTGCGGTCCCGACTTCTGGGCGTAGTCGCTGCCCGTGTACCCCCACCAGTCCCAGCAGCCCTGCGGGTTGCCGCGAAGCAGGCTGATGTCGGTCTGCGGGTAGAGGATCACCAGGTTGTTGGTGTCGGCGTACTCGTTGAGGTGGGACTCACGGGCGAACCGGTCACCCACGAACTTGTTGTCGCTCAGGCAGCCGTGCAGTGCGACGACCAGCTTGCACGCGGCCCCTGCTGCGCAGGACTCCGGCGTGTAGAGGAAGCTGCTGCTGCCCATGCTGTACCACTGGGCCAGACCGCCCGGCACGTAACGGTTCTGGTCGTGCCGGCTGACGGTGCCCGACTGCGAGGCGGCTGGTGCGTTCACCTGCCCCAGCCAGTGGCCGAGCATCTCGCCCTGTGGGTCGTTGCCACAGTTGATCAGGAACGGGTAGAACGTGGTGCCACAGCTCAGTGGGGCGTTCGGGGTGGGCCAGCCGTGCCCTGCCGGATCGGTGTCGTGGTACGCGGTCCGGGCCCCGAAGTCCCGGTAGAACTGCACCCCTTCGTCGCTCACCGAGGTCCGGACGAGGGGGTCCCGGGTGCCGTGGTACGTGTAGACGGGCTTGCCCGCCAGGTTCGACACGGGGTCGATCCGTCCGTCGGCCGCCCAGCGGCGGGCGATCTTCTCGATGCCCTCGGGGTCGGTGGAGACCAGCCCTGTACCGCAAGCGATCAGCCCGACGACAATGCCTCCCTTGCCGCAGTAGTACGGCCCTGCGGCGACTATTCCCGCGCCGTTGAAGGCGCCGGAGTAGGCGACCTGGAGTTGCGAGGCCATGAATCCGCCGGAAGAGATTCCGGTGACGTAGGTGTCGGTGATGTTGAGCCGGGGAAGGCCAGGTTCGCCCGCGTGGGCGGGGGCGGTGATCCCCAGGGCCGCGGCCAGGGCGGCGGCCAGGGTGACAGCGGCGGTCCGCAGGGAGCGGAACTTCATCGTGCGCTCTCCTTCACTGGGATCCGTTCAGGGAACGGGGTCGGAAGTCGGGGAGTACGGGGAGTACGGAGACGGACGGGGCCATGGTTGGCTGTGCACCGCCCTGCGGGAAATAGAGGTGCGCCACGTCGTAAGCGGCAGATGAGTGGAGATTCTCTCCGTCGCCCGGGATGCATGGCGGCATCGGTGCGGTATCACTGGCCCGGTGACGACGACGCCGGCAACCACCAGTACCCTGCTCCGCCTGCTGCGCGAGGAGGCCGACGAGGCGGCGTTCCGTGCCGTGGCCGCCGAACCGCCGCTCGTGGACGAAGCGCTGGAGATCCGTTCCCGGCTCGCGGCTCACCGCAGCCGGGAGGCCGCGCTCGCCGCGCTCTACGAGACCGCCGGTGACCTCGCCTCGCTGCGCGACCTCGAAGACGTCCTGCAGGCCATCGTCAGCCGCGCCCGCTCCCTCGTCGGCACCGATGTCGCGTATCTGCTGCTCTCCGACCCGGAGGAGGGCGACACGTACGTACGCGTCACCGACGGCATCACGACGGACGGGTTCAAGACCGGCCGGCTCGCCGCCGGTACCGGCCTCGGCGGACTGGTCGCCGCGACCGCCGTGCCCTACCACACCGCCGACTACCCCAACGACGCCCGCTTCGAGCACACCCCGTATGTGGACGGCGTCATCGGCGCCGAGGGGCTGGTGGCCATTCAGGGCGTGCCGCTGAAGTTCGGCGACCAGGTGTACGGGGTGCTTTTCGCCGCCAACCGCCGGGTGCGGCCCTTCTCGCCCGACGAGGTCGACCTCCTCATCTCGCTCGCCAACCATGCCGCCCTCGCCATCGAGAACGCCACTCTCTTCGAAGAGGTCCGCAAGACGGCGGCCGTCCACGAGCGGCTCACGGCCGTCGCGCTCGACGGGGGCGGACCGACGGGACTGGCCACGGCGCTCGCCGACGTGCTGCGCGGCAGCGTCCTCGTCCTCGACTCCCAGGACCGGCCACTCGCCTCGGCCGGTGACGCACCGCCCGAACCGGCAGACCTCGCACGGGAGATGGCGCAGGCCCGAGACCTCCGCAGCTCCGCGTCACGCGGAACCGTCTGTGTCACCCCGATCGTCGCCACCGACGAACACCTCGGCACGCTGCTGCTCGTACGCGGCGGACTCGACGCCTCCGACATCCACGCCCTGGAACGGGCCGCCCAGGCAGCCGCCCTCATGCTGCTCGGTGAACGTGCGGTCGCGGAGGCCGAGCACCGGTTACGCGGCGAGATCCTCGAAGACGTGCTGGGCGCCCCGCACCGCGACCCCGAAGGGCTGCGCCGCCGGGCCGCGCTGGTCGGACTCGACCTGGAGGGTGACCATGTGGTGCTGGTGGCTCGGGGTGGGGACCACGGCAGGCGGCGCCGCATCACGGAACTGGCGGGTGGCCATGCCACCCGGCTCGGCGGTATCGCGGGCGAGTACGGCGGCAGCACCGTCGTCGTCCTGCCCGCCGTCGAAGACCCGGGCGGCGCCGCCCGTGCCCTCGCCGAACTGCTGACCGCCGGAATCGGACACCCCGTCACGGTCGGTGCGGAGCACGCGGCACCCGGTGCCACGGCCGTCGTCGAGGCACACCGCGACGCCGCCCGCTGCCTGGACGTACTGGTCGCGCTGGACCGCGCCGGCGAGGGTGCCTGCCGCGACGACCTCGGCATCCACGGAATACTGCTGGGCCCGGCGGGCCGCGACGAACTGGACCGCTTTGTCCGCCGCACGATCGGCCCGCTGGTGGAGCACGACGAGACGCGCGGCAGCGACCTGGTACGCACCGCTCTCACCTACTTCGCCTGCGACGGCAAGCTGAGCCGTACTGCCACCGCCCTGTACGTCCACGTCAACACGCTCTATCAGCGCATCGATCGGATCTCGGCGCTGCTCGGACCACAGTGGCGCCACGGCGACCACGCGCTGCAGGTCCACCTGGCCCTTACCATGCGACGAACAGCAGGTTAGGGCCTGGCGATTCCCTCGGTAGCCCCGCCACGATCACCGCCACCGCAGAGCCCGGCCCAGCGGGCCCCGTGTTCCACCTGGGCGGCGCCGCAGGTCAGGCATGGCCTTCGCCGTTCGAGCGCCGGCCACACGTCGCACGACATCACCCGCCTGCCTCCGGCCGCGGCGCATACCGGGGACGCGGAGAACGCGTTGTGGCGCACGCTGTCACCTACCGGCATGGAAAGCCTGTCGGCGTTCACGCCGCCGAAGGAGTCCTCCTCCACCGCACCGGAATCACTGGCTGAGGCACGGAAGGCAAACCAGAACTCCCGAGCAACTCCACAGGAAGATGTACGGATCGCAGGGGATCGCCCAGCGACGCGGTCTTCGGCAGGCAACTGCGGCGGGACCGGACAGGCGGTGGTATCCCTTCACCCCGTGGCGACAGGAGCGGCGTCCCGTGGCAGGCACATCAGCAGATCACGCGGAGGCGCCCAAGTTCCGCCCGGCCCAGGTACGCCCGAGCCAGGTCCGCCCGGGGCCCAGCTCAGCCCACCTCAGGTCCGTCCGTCCCCCGGCCCACCCGCCCGGGGCCCGTCCGCCTCACGCTCATCCGCCGCAGGCCCACCCGTTCTGGACGCCCCTGCCCGCAGCCCGTCCATCACAAGATCCAGCAGTCGCGTCGCACGCGGCTGCCAGTCGCTGTGCGGGTCTATCTGCCAGAGCCCGGCAATGGCGAGCACGAAGTCGTCGGGGGTCAGCCCCCGGCGGATGGTGCCGGCCTCCTCGTTCGCGTTCAGCAGGAGCGTGACCGCCTGGGTCACCGGGCCGTGACCCAGCTGGGCCAGGCTGCCGTACGTGCTGGTAGCCTTGCGCAGCGCGTCGGCCAGGCCGGCCTTGGCCATGGCGTACTGGGCCAGGCGGTCCATCCACTCCCTCAGAGCCTGGTCAGGTGCGCGGGTCTGGAGCAGCTGGGCAGCGGTGTCGGCGACCTGCTGCATCTCGTAGCGGTACACCTCCAGAACGAGGGCCTCGCGGTTGGGAAAGTTGCGGTAGAACGTCCCCTGTCCGACGCCTGCCTTCTTCGCGATGGCGCTCAGCGGAGCATCCGCAGCCCGCGTCAGCTCGGCCAGCGCAACTTCCAGAATGCGCTCGCGATTCCGTTGCGCGTCCGGGCGCAGAGTCGCGCTCTTCTCTTCCTGCACTCGTCCTCCTTCCGGAACCACAACCAAGCCCGGCCTTGCTGACCGGACAGCTGTCCGCTAGGTTCAATGGCAACCGGACAGCTGTCCGATTAGGTCCACCATAGTGGCAGATCCGGCCAGTGTGGCCGACCAGTGCCCGTCGCCGCTGGTCCAGTCATCCACATGCCCCTCTCCCTCCCGGGCTGTCTGCCGGGATCGTCTCGTTCGACGCGCATCAGCAATGCGAAAGAAGGCTGATCATGGCCCCATCGACGTCCAGCGCCATCACCCTGAACATCAATGGCGAGAAGTACACGCTGCCCGTCGACCATCGCACCACCCTGCTCGACGCCCTGCGCGAGCATCTCGATCTGACCGGTACCAAAAAGGGCTGTGACCAGGGCCAATGCGGCGCCTGTACGGTGCTGCTCGATGGGCGCCGGGCCGTTTCCTGTCTCCAGCTCGCAGTCGCGGCCGAGGGGCGCGCGATCACCACCATCGAAGGCGTGGCCGATGGTGAGCAGCTGCATCCGGTGCAGCAGGCCTTCCTCGACCTCGACGGCTATCAGTGCGGTTACTGCACACCGGGGCAGATCTGTTCGGCCCTCGCGGTGATCGAGGAGCACGCGGCGGGCTGGCCGAGCGCCGTGACCGACGATGTCCGGCCCGAAGCGGGAATGCCTGCACTCACCGCCGAAGAGATCCGCGAGCGGATGAGCGGCAACCTGTGCCGCTGTGGCGCCTACGTGTCGATCGTGCAGGCGGTCGCACGGGCGGCAGAGGCCGCCGAGACCGAGGTCGAGGAGGCTACGGTATGAGGGAATTCGGCTACGAACGCGCCTTCGACGTCTCCGGGGCGGTGGCCCTGCTCGGCGCCGACCCCGACGCCCGCTTCCTCGGCGGCGGCACCAACCTCGTCGACCTGATGAAGGCCGGCGTGGAAAGGCCCGCTCTGCTCGTCGACGTACACGAACTTCCGCTCGACGGAGTCGATTTCACTCACGACGGCGGACTGCGTATCGGCGCAACCGTCACCAACAGCGATCTCGCAGCCCACCCCGAAGTACGGCGTAGTTACCCGGCGTTGGCGCAGGCCGTTCTGGCCGGCGCCTCGGGGCAGCTGCGCAACATGGCCACGGTCGGCGGGAATCTGCTCCAGCGGACTCGCTGCGGCTACTTCACCGACCTGAGCAAACCCTGCAACAAGCGTGCCCCCGGCAGCGGTTGCCCCGCCCTCGCGGGCGAACACCACAACCACGCGATCCTCGGCACCTCCGAACACTGCGTCGCCACCCATCCCTCGGACATGGCTGTCGCGCTCGCCGCCTTCGACGCCGTTATCTCGTACGAAACGGCCAATGGACCGGGCGAGTTACCGATCGACGAGTTCTATCTGCCCGTGGGCGACACCCCGCACATCGAGACCGCCCTTCCTGCGGGCGCGCTGATCACCGGCGTCACGCTGCCGCAGGCCCCGGTCGCCGCCCACTCGCGGTACCGGAAAGTGCGCGAGCGCGCCTCGTACGCGTTCGCGATCGGCTCGATCGCCGCCGCGATCGACGTCCAGGACGACGTCGTACGCGAAGTGCGCCTCGCGTTCGGGGCGGTCGCGTCCCGACCGTGGCGGGCTCGAGCGGCCGAGCAGGCGCTGATCGGCCGCACGGCGAGCGCGGAGGCGTTCGCCGCCGCGGCGGACGCCGAACTGGCTGCCGCCGAGGCACTTCCCGGGAACGGATACAAGGTGACGTTGATACGCAACCTCGTCGCGGCCGTGCTGACCGAACTCACCGAGGAGGCCTCCCGATGACCACGACGACCAAAATCGCCGCCGTGACGGGAGCCGTCGGCTCCGCCCATACCCGCGTGGAGGGCCGCGACAAGGTCACCGGGGCGGCCCGCTACGCCGGAGAGGTCCCCTTCGCCGAACTCGCCCACGGTTGGCTGGTGTTGTCGACCGTGGCCCGTGGCCGCATCCGCTCCGTGGAGGACGCCCCCGTCCTGGCCATGCCCGGCGTCCTCACCGTGCTGCACCACGGGAACGCGCCACGCGTCGAAACCGACTATGTGGGCATGCTGGGGCGGCCCAACCCGGTCCTCGGGATCTTCCAGCACGACCGTGTGCCCTTCGTCGGCTGGCCGGTGGCGCTGGTAGTGGCCGAGACGTCCGAGCAGGCCAGGGAGGCCGCCGAGGCGCTGGTTGTCCGATACGACAAGGAGCCGCACGACGTCGCGTTCTTCGCCGGACGCTCCGGTGCGTACACGCCGCAGGACAACCCGATGGTCCAGGCCGAGACGGAGAAGGGGGACGTAGAGGCACAACTCGACGCCTCCGCCGTCGTCGTGGACGAGGAGTACACCACACCGGAGGAACACCACAATCCGATGGAGCCGCATGCGGCGACGGCTCGCTGGGACGGCGGCCGGCTCGACGTCGTCGACTCCAACCAGGGCAGCACCTGGGTGGCGAGCGAACTCGCGCAGCTCTTCTGTCTCGATCCGGCCTCCGTACGGGTGCGGTCCGAACACGTCGGCGGCGCCTTCGGATCGAAGGGGCTGAGCCCGCACCAAGTGGCCGCCGTGATGGCCACGACCGTCCTCCACCGCCCGGTCCGCGTCGTTCTGACTCGTCGCCAGATGTTCTCCCTCGTCGGTTTCCGCAGCCCCACGGCGCAGCGGATCAGGCTCGGCGCCGACGCCGACGGCCGGCTGCGCGCGTTCGACCACCAGGCGCAGAGTCTTACGTCGACCGTGCATGAATTCATCGAGTCGAGCGCCGTGCTGGGGCGCGTGATGTACGACGCCGACGCGCATCGCACCCTTCACCGGCTCGTACGGCTCGACGTGCCGACCCCGGCCTGGATGCGCGCACCGGGCGAGGCACCGGGATCTTTCGCCCTCGAATCCGCCCTCGACGAACTGGCCGAGAAGTGTGGCGTGGACCCGATCGCGCTCCGCGCACGCAATGAACCCGAGACGGGCCCCGTGTCCGGGCTGCCGTTCAGCAGCCGCAATGTGCTCGCCTGTTTCGAGGAGGGAGCCCGCCGGTTCGGCTGGGCGGACCGGGACCCGCGTCCCGGCCTGCGCCGTGAGGGGCGCTGGCTACTCGGAACCGGAACGGCGGCGGCCACCTACCCCTCGGGAGTCGGCCCGTCCACGGCGGCCGTGACCGCGGAATCGGACGGAACCTTCACCGTGCGGATCAACGCGGCGGACATCGGGACCGGGGCACGGACCGCGATGACCCTGGTCGCGGCGGACGCGCTGGAGGTGGATCCGGACCGCATCCGTGTGCGCATCGCGGACAGCGACCTCGGCCCGGCGATGTTCGCCGGCGGCTCGATGGGCACGCGCTCCTGGGCGTGGGCGGTGACGGTCGCGGCGGACGAGCTGCGGGAGCAACTGTCCCTGGGAGGTGGCATTCCGCCGGAGGGGATCACTGCCCGGTCGAACACCGCCGAGGCCATCGGCGCCCTCACGAAGAAGGAACGGCACTCCTTCGGCGCGCAGTTCGCCGAAGTCGCGGTGGATGTCACCACCGGTGAGGTGCGCGTGCGACGACTGCTCGGCATCTACGCCGCAGGCATCATCGTCAACCCGCTCACCGCCCGCAGCCAGTTCATCGGCGGGATGACCTGGGGGCTGTCCATGGCCCTCCACGAGGAAGCGATCAGGGACCAGGCCTCCGGCGGCCACGTCGGTGCCGACCTCGCCGGCTATCACTTCGCCGCGCACGCCGACGTGCCGCTCATCGAGGCGGACTGGGTGGACGACCCCGTCCCGGACGACCCGGTCGGGATCAAGGGCATCGGCGAGATCGGCGTCGTGGGCGTCGCCGCCGCGATCGCCAACGCGGTATGGCACGCGACCGGCGTGCGCCACCGGGACCTGCCGATCCGTCCGGACCGCGTCCTGCGTGCGGCGGACGAAGCGCGGCATCGGACGGCGGAGGGAGCCCGGAGTGCTTGACATCGCCGAGGAGCTGAACCACTGGTTCGAGGAGGGCCGGGACTTCGCCGTCGCCACCGTCGTGGCCGTTGGCGGCAGCGCGCCGCGCGGTCCCGGCGCCGCCCTGGCCGTCGACAGTCACGGCACCGCCGTCGGTTCCGTCTCCGGCGGTTGCGTGGAAGGGGCCGTGTACGACCTGTGCGTTCAGGCGCTCCGGGACGGCCGGACAGTGCGCGAACGGTTCGGATACAGCGACGAGGACGCCTTCGCGGTGGGACTCACCTGCGGCGGCGTCATCGAAGTCCTGGTCACGCCGGTGCGCGCGGACGCGCCGGTGTTCCAGGCAGCGGTGTGGGCCGCGGACCGAGGAGAGGCAGCGGCACTCGCCCGGGTGGCCCGGGGCCAGGGCGAACTGCTCGGCAGGGCGCTGCTCGTTCACCCCGACGGATCGTACGAGGGCAGCCTCGATGGACATCCGGAACTGGACCGGACGGCGGCGGCGGAGGCCCTCGCGATGCTGGACGCCGGCCGCACCGGCACCGTCGAGATCGCGGCGGACGGATCAAGCTGCCCGGGCGGCGTGACGCTGTTCGTGGAGTCGAGGGTGCCGCCACCCCGGATGATCGTCTTCGGCGCCGTGGACTTCGCGACGGCGCTGGTACGGGCGGGCAAGTTCCTCGGCTACCACGTGACCGTGTGCGACGCCCGGCCGGTCTTCGTCACGCACGCCCGCTTCCCCACAGCCGACGACCTCGTGGTCGACTGGCCGCATCGCTACCTCCGGCGCACCGCGACCGACGAACGAACCGTCCTGTGTGTACTCACCCACGACGCCAAGTTCGACGTTCCTCTGCTGGAGACGGCCCTGCGGCTGCCGGTCGCGTTCGTCGGCGCGATGGGCTCGCGCCGCACCCACGAGGACCGCAACCGGCGTTTGCGCGAAGTCGGTGTCAACAAAAGCGAGTTGGCCCGCCTGCGCTCCCCGATCGGCCTCGACCTCGGCGCCCGCACCCCCGAGGAGACCGCCCTGTCCATCGCGGCGGAGATCGTCGCGGCGCGCCGGGGCGGGACGGGGGTTCCGCTGACCGGTTCGGGGACGCCCATTCACCATGATGTGGACGGGAAGGAGGAGGTCGAGGCCCACTCCCGAGCGGCGGCGTGACCCGACCGCGGCGGCGAGGCAGTGAAGGCCGGGGCGTCGCCGTGCAGGACGACCGGGCTCACGGCTTGACGTCCGGGACACTGCAACGCAGTTCGGCACCCGCTCCGGGTCGCCCGCACCCGCTGGGGAACAACACACGGACATCCCCTGCGGGACCCAGGGCACGGGCCTCCTCAACTAACGGACACGCCCGGCCACGCCTGCGTGCGGTCCAGGGCGGACGTGCCCGGCGTCGGCACAGCCGGCCCTCAGTCGTTCAGGCCCCACTTGGGCGGGAACCATGCCCGCAGCGGCCCGGCATCGAGCCGGTACGACTGTTTGACGCGGCTGCGGCCGCTGATTCCGGCGATCTCCGGGTGCGCGACCCTGGCGTACTTGTCAACCTCACAGAGCAGGTTCTGGCAGTCGATCAGTTGGAGAGGCCGTCCCTTCAGTCCGTGGAAGGGGAGATCGAGGCGGGCGAAGTGCTCCTGTTGCGAGTCGGCCATGTAGCGGATGACGTCGGCTTCGATGCCGTCCACGGAGCGGCCGAAGCACTTGCGGATCCCGTCGCGCGCGCCGGGGCCGGGCATGACGAAGTCCATCTCGGAGAACGGCATCTGCGACGCGTAGTTGAGGTCGACGGTGAACTGGTAGGCCAGGAACGGGCCGACTGCCGGGTAGCCGAGGAGCACCTCGTACGCCTCGCGCATCGTTGCAGCCTCCAGGACACGTCCGGGCGCGCCCGTGGTCATCATCATCTCCAGCAGCCGCAGATGATTGCGGTGCTTGCACCCCTCCCCCAGCTGCGGCGGGGGCACGATGTAGGCGGCCGAGTACAGTCGCCCGCCCTTGGTGAACGCCGCCGACAGAATCTGGTCGTAGGCCCGGTAGTCGTAGGAGTCCCAGCGCACTTCGCCGAGTTCGTGGGTCAGCAGTTGCCAGGTCGACTCTTTGTTGAAGATCTTGAACAACAGGGTCCGGAAGAAGACTTCATCCCACTCCTGTGAACCCTGATAGATCACGTCCCCGATCAGCGTCTGACTGACGCGGTCGGCGGCGCGGTAGCAGTTGGTGAAGCGGTGCTGAGTCAGGATCGGATCGTCCGTCCACGGCTGGGCCCGGCCGGCCAGGCGAGCCTCGTAGACCGCCTGTCGGGCGGAGGCGAAACGCCAGTAGGTGTCGAACACCCGTGTCGGCTGCAGTACCCGGCCAGCCATCCGCACCGTCTCAGAGGCAGTGTCGGCCCGGACGGACGTCTGACGGTTTTGCGGCAGGGTCACCATGAGATGCGAGCCCGGTCGGCGATGGCGTCGCGGGCGTCGGTATGGCCCTCGCCGCAGTATCCGTCGCCGACGCGGCTCACGACTCGGCCCGGAATGTGCAGGACCTGTTGGGCGTGACCGGTGAGCAGAGCCAGGATGAGTGCGGGTTCGCCGCCGACCATGTCGACGGCCCGGATCCGGTTCATCGTGCTCCAGACGTCGAGTATGCGGGTCCTGCCGCAGACGACCGCGCCGACATAACCTTACACAGCGGCCTCGGTCGCATTTCCCGATCCGGCGGCCGGGTCGTCGCGGAGTGATGAGTGGCCAGACCACGGCAGCTACGGACGGCAGCCGCCCACTGGGAGGTACGAGCGAGTTCCGCTCTCAGTGGCCGCGCTCGAGTCCCTCGACGCCAAGTTCTACCAGGCCGTCGAGGACGAGGTCGATGCTGACGGCTACGAGCAGGAGCCCCAGGAGTCGGCCGAGCAGCTCCACTGTCGCGTGGTGTGTGGCGCGGAGTACTCGCTCCAGGAGCAGGATGCAGACTCCCGGCGCAGGACACTAGTAGGGCTTTGTTAGGTACCCCAAGTGATCCTCGTTGGATAGATTGTGATCTTCTTTCAGTTGTGACTCCTGAGGAGATGGAAGAGGTCCGT
>NZ_JBIURV010000076.1:0-25440 GCF_044741025.1 Streptomyces sp. NPDC088246 | reverse complement strand
GCCACCAGCTGCTCACGCTCACCGGCAGAGACCACCGAGAGGTCACCCACTCGCTGCCCCGCATCCTCAGCCACCGCCTCCAGCACCGTCACCAGGTGGCCCGCCAGGCGCTGCACCGTCGCCGCGCCGAACAGGGCGGTGCAGTACTGCACCTCGCCCACCAGACCATCGCCGCTGTCCCCCACCCTGACCGCCAGGTCGAACTGCGAATCCAGGGCTCCGGAGAGCCGGTACGCCTCGGTGTCCGGGCCGGTGTAGCCGAAATAGAGCTGGAACAGCGGGCTGCGCGGGCCGGTGTGGTCGGCGGCCAGCGTGCTCAGCACTTCCTCCGGCAGCTGGTCCTGCTCCACGTCGCCTTCTCGTACGCGCTCCAGCAGCTCCGCGAACGACGGATCCCTGGACAGGTCGGCGCGGTGGAGCGTGAGGCCGGAGCGCTTCGTGGCACGCGACGCGTCGGGGACGGCCGCGACCACCGCCACGTCGTCGGACCCGGTGTACCGCCCGATGAGCACGGTGAGCGCCGCGAGCAGCGTTCGGGGGAGGGTCGTGCCGTGTGCGTCGGACAGGGTGCGCAACCGCTGCGCGGTGGGCGCCGGCACGTCGAACCCGACGGTCGCCACCTCGGTGAATCGACTCGGCATGTGCGGCCGGTCCGTAGGCAACTCCAGTGCCGGCAGATCGGCCGATCGGTCGAGCCAGTAGTCAATTTCACCGTTCATGACGCCCCCCACGCGGTTCCGCTAGTTCTTGTCCAGGAATTCAATGATTGCCGCGTTCACCTCGTCAGGACGTTCCAGGTATCCGAAGTGACCGCTCTTGGGAATTTCCACGTAATCGCAGTTCGGGATCGCATCGGCGACCTCGGCGGCGAGATGTGGCGGGGTGATGAAGTCGTCGCTGAATGCGATGACGCGGCACGGTGCGGAAACTTCCCGCAGTGCCTCTCTGCGGTCGGCGTCCGTATCGATCCATGACTGCCCGACCGAGCTCTCGCTGCCCGAGAGCCGGAAGGTTTCCAGCCACAGGGAGACGGCTTTGTCGTCGTTGAGGGTGGAAGGGGACAGCATCTGGAGCGCCGACATGGCCGCGTTGTGTTCGGCGGGCAGCGTTGCCCCGCTGCGCAGCAGGGACCGTTCGGCCGATCCCAGCGCGGCACGGGTGACGTCGGAGCGCGATTTGGTGGCGATCAGGACGGCACACCTGACCAGGTGCGGCGAGCGGATCGCCAGTTCCTGCGCGATCATCGCCCCCAGGGAAACTCCCACGATGCGGCAGGGCGCCGCATCCAGGGCTTCGATCAGGCCCTGGGTGTCCGCGACCATGTCATCAAGGGTGTATTTCCCCGGGGGGATGTCCGAGGGAGCGATGCCCCGGTTGTCGACCGTGACGGTCTGATAGCCGGCCTTGTTCAGCGCGGGGGTCTGGTGCAGGGTCCAGACCCGTCCCGCGGCCGAGGAGCCCATGATCATGAGGACTCGTTCGCCGCGGCCCGAGCGTTCGTAGGAGAGCCGGATCCCGTTGGTGAATACGTGCGGCATCTCAGTGCGGCCCGCTACTCGCCGTCGAGCGCGATGCGCAGGCTCTTGGGGCGCATGTCGGTCCAGGTCTCCTCCAGGTAGGCGTCGCAGTCGGCCTTGGAGGCGCACACGCCCGTCTCGGTCCAGCCGCCGGGAACCGCCAGGTCGGCCGGCCAGATCGAGTACTGCTCCTCGTGGTTGATGAGGACCTTGAATCGGGCTTCGGGGGTCTCGAAGTCGAAAGTGACGGTACGCATGACGGTCTCCTCTTCGGGTGATTTGGGGCAGGGAACGGAACAGAAAGGGCAGGGGCGGGGATGGGTGCAGGGCCCAGGGTGCGGCCGCCTGCCGGCATCCGCGTGGGCACCAGAGTCGTGCGGGTGCGGCACGTGGAGCGTGTCGGTGCAGGACGTCAGGACGTCGGGACGTCGGGGCGGCAAGACCTCAGCCGGTGGGGCCGGCCGTGCCGAGGACGACTTCGTCGTTCTCGGTCGCCTGCCGGGCGAACTGCGTGTGGTAGAGGTCGGCGTAGAGGTCTCCGGCCGCCAGCAGCTCTTCGTGCGTCCCGCGTTCGCGGACCCGGCCGTCGTCGATCACGAGGATCTGGTCGGCCTCGCGGATGGTGGAGAGCCGGTGGGCGATCACCACGGACGTGCGGCCCTTGAGCGCCGTCTTGAGGGCCCGCTGGATGGCGGCCTCCGACTCGGCGTCCAGGTGCGCGGTCGCCTCGTCGAGCACGACCACGGGGGGCGCCTTCAGGAGCAGTCGGGCCAGGGCGATGCGCTGTTTCTCGCCGCCGGAGAGCCGGAATCCGCGGTCGCCGACGACCGTGTCGATGCCGTTGGGGAGCGATTCGATGACCCCCCAGACCTGTGCGGCCCGGCATGCCTGGATCAGTTCCGGCTCGGTGGCGTCGGTGCGTGCGTAGAGCAGGTTCGCCCGGATGGTGTCGTGGAACAGGTGGGCGTCCTGGGTGACCACGCCGACCGTGTCCTGGAGGGACTGCAGGGTGAGGTCGCGGAGGTCGTGGCCACCGATCCGTACGGTGCCGGAGACGGGATCGTAGAAGCGGGGCATCAGGTTGGTGATGGTGGTCTTGCCGGCGCCCGACCGGCCGATGAGGGCGGTCAGTTTGCCCGCGGGTACGCGGAAGCTGATGCCGTCGAGGACCCATCCCTCGTCGTCCCGCTCCGGACCGCTGAGGTCGGTGGACTCCAGGGAGGTCAGGGCGACTTCGTCGGCGGAGGGGTAGCGGAAGGACACGTTGTCGAAGTGCACGTCCGGTGCCGCACCGGCGGTGTCGGAGGGCAGGTCGACGGCTCCGGGCCGTTCCTTGACAAGCGGGTCGAGGTCGAGGATCTCGAAGACCCGGTCGAAGCTGACGAGGGCGGTCATGGCGTTGGCCTGGACGCTGGACAGCTGCTGGATCGGTGTGTAGAGCCGGCCGACGAGCGTGACCAGGGAGACGAGGGTGCCGAGGGCGATGACGTCCTCGACGACGAGGGCCCCGCCGAAGCCGAAGAGCAGGGCGAGCGTGACGGAGGCGGTGACCCCCATGATGATGCCCAGCATCTGGGCGGTGACGTTGGTCTTCACCCCGATGTCGCGTACGGCGCGGGCCCGTTCGGAGAAGTAGGCAGTTTCGTGGGCGGGCCGCCCGAACAGCTTGTTGAGCATGGCGCCCGCGACGTTGAACCGCTCGTTCATCAACGAGCCCATTTCCGCGTTGAGTTGCATGGTTCCGCGGGCGAGGTGCTGCATCCGCCGGCCGACGATCTTCCCCGGGAAAAGGAAGAGCGGAACCATCAGTAGCGCCACGAGGCTGAGCTGCCATGACAGGTAGAACATCGCGGCGAGCACCAGGGTCAGGGTCAGGACGGTGTTGACCGTCTCGGCCATCAGCACGGTGATGGCCTGCTGGGCGCCGATGACGTCGGTGTTCAGCCTGCTGACGAGCGAACCGGTCTGGGCGCGGGTGAAGAACCCGAGCGGCTGCGCCTGGACATGCTGGAAGACCTGGGTGCGCAGGTCGTAGACGAGGCCTTCGCCGATCTGGGCGGAGAGTTTCGCCTGGAGGTACTGCGTCACGGCGTCGACCAGGGCGAGTACGAGAAGAGCGGCCGCGACCCAGATGACGATGTTCATCTTGCCGGGGGCGATGCCCTTGTCGATGACCATCCCGAACAGCAGCGGGCTTGCCGCGGTGACGAGTGCGCTGAGCGCGGAAGCACCGACGAGAAATGCCAGCCGTAAGCGATAGCGCTTTGCATAGGGAACAATTCTCCGGATGGTGCCGGGACGAATTCCTTCGTTTCCCTCCAGGCCACCACCTCGATGGCCTTCCTCCGACGGGTCAGGGAACTCTCCGTCGTCCGGCGCCCGCACCGTCACTCTCACAGCGCTCTTCTCCTCACGGGAATTCTCACACGGTGTTCTACGCGACACAGCTTCGCTCGGCCGCAAGCATCCATGAGAGCGCCCTGGAGTGGCAATAGGCTCCGGTGGCGGCGCCGGGCCCGGGGTCCGGCGGTGGTTTTCAACTGACGCGGTGCCGCAGTTGAACGCCCGTGGCGTGCGGCAAAGCGCGGTCCGGAAAGGCCGGGGGAACAGGGACCGCGCGGAGAACGCGCCGAATTCCGCCCTGCTTATACGTCAGCGACGGCGCTGACCACCAGAGGGGTGTCCGATCTCGAATCCGTGCCCCGGGCCGGGTCCGCGCCGCGCCGTCGCCGTGGCGCCTAGTCGGTCCTGCGGAAGCCCGGGACGACGAGTCCCGTCTCGTACGCCGCGATGACGGCCTGGGTGCGGTCGCGCAGGCCCAGTTTGGTCAGTGTGCGGCTGACGTGTGACTTGACCGTCTCCTCGGTGACGAGGAGGCGGGCGGCGATCTCGCCGTTGGACATGCCTTCGGCGACGAGCAGCAGGACCTCGGTCTCGCGCGCCGTGAGCATCTCCAGGCCCGGCGACGACGACCGGGCCGGGGTCCTGGCGGGCAGTTGGGCGAACTCGCTGATGAGCCGGCGGGTGACCCCCGGGTCGAGCAGGGCCTCTCCGGCGGCGACGACGCGGACGGCGTCGAAGAGCCGCTCGGCGGTGGCGTCCTTGAGGAGGAAGCCGCTGGCTCCGGCGCGCAGCGCGTCGTAGACGTACTCGTCGAGGTCGAAGGTGGTCAGGATGAGGACGCGGGGGACCATCGCTCCGTCGGGGGCGTCGCCGAGGAGCTGCCGGGTGGCCTCTATGCCGTCAATCTCGGGCATGCGGATGTCCATGAGAACGACGTCCGGGGAGACCTCGCGGCAGACGCGGACGGCGTCGACGCCGTTGGTGGCGGTGTCGACGATGGTGAATTCGGGCTGGGAGTCGAGGAGTGCGGCGAATCCGGTGCGGACGACCAGGTGGTCGTCCGCGATGACGACGCGGATGGGTGTCTGCGGAGAGGTCATGTGGTCCGTTCTGGCTTGGCGGGGAAACTGGCTTCGACGATGAATCCACCGGAGTCCGCCGGACCTGTGGTGATCAGCCCTCCGACCGCGGCGACGCGTTCCCGCATGCCGAGCAGGCCGTAGCCGCCGCCGGGTGTTCCGGGCGATGTTCCGGGGCCGTTGTCACGGATGCTGACGTGCAGGGCGTCGTGGGCGTAGTGCAGTTCCACGTCGACGGGTGCGCCCATGGCGTGTTTGCGGGCGTTGGTGAGGGACTCCTGGACGATGCGGTAGGCGGCCAGCTCGATTCCCGGTCCCATGGGGCGGGGGGTGCCGCTGAGGATGAGCCGGATGGTGCCGGTGGTGGCTTTGCGGGCTTCGTCGAGGAGGTCGTCGAGCTGGGTGAGGTCGGGTTGCGGTCTCCGCTCGGCGCCGGTGGCGGGCTGGTCGTCCTCGCGTAGTACGCCGAGCAGGCGGCGCATCTCCGTCAGGGCGGCGCGGGCGGTGTCGCCGATGCCGAGGAGTCGCTCGCCGCCCGCGGCGGGCATGCCGGGGGTGGCCACGCGGGCCGTCTCGGCCTGTACGGCGATCATGGAGACGTGGTGGCCGACGACGTCGTGCAGTTCGCGGACGATGCGGGCGCGTTCCTCGCGGGCGGCGTTCTCCCATTGGCTGCCGGCCATGACCTCGCGTATGGCCTTGTGTTCACGGTCGCCCTGTCGTGCGCGTCGGGCGAGGCCGGCGAACGCGGCCATCGGGGCCACTGAGGCGAGGAGCACCGTGCGCACCCGGTAGTCGGTGTCCGTGGATCCGGCGAGGGCGAGTGCGAGGAAGGGGGTGGTGAAGACCGTCGCCGCCAGGACGTTTCCGCAGCGGCCGAGCCGGTACTGGGCGATCAGCTGGGCGGCGAAGCCGGCGAGCGTCAGCGTGTGGAAGATGGTGAGGGAGCCGAAGCTGGCCGCGGTGACGGTGAATCCGGCGAGGACGGGCCGCAGGAGGGCCAGGGGTAGTGCGGTGCACAGGCATAACAGCCCGATGACCATGGCGAGCTGGACACCGCCGGCGCTGCCGTCGGTGGCGGTCTGCGAGGTGTCCGCGAACATGCGGGGGATGGATCCGCGGACGGCGACCAGTTCGGCGAGTGATTCGGCGATGGCGAGCACGCACAGCGTCGAGATGAACACGGCGTTGCGCGGGAGGAGCGAGGCCCGCCGCAGCACTCCGGTCCAGCTGTCACGCCAGGCAGTCGCACGGTTCACGCCGGTCATTATGGCAGTCGTCCCCCTGCGCGGCCGTCCCTCCACGCAGTGATCGGGTTCTCCCTCGCGCGAGGGACAGGGGCATCGCTCGCGCGAGGGAGAGGGGTGGTGCACGGCTCAGCGGCGGGCCTCCTTCAGGGCGTCCGTCAGGCGGTCCAGGCCCTCGGTGAGCTGGTCCGTCCGGCCGCCGAAGCCGACCCGGATGTGCTGGGTGCTGCCGAAGCAGGATCCGGGGATGACGAGCACCCCGTGTTTGCGGAAGAGTCCGTCGCAGAAGGCGTCCACGTCGGCGACGTCGATGAGCCGGGGGAAGGCGCTGACGCCGCCGGCCGGCGGGGCGAGCGACACGAGGTCGCGGTGGGCGGCGGCCCAGTCGAGCAGGAGCGCGCGGTTGGCGCGGGCCTGGTCGAGCCGGGGCTGGATGAAGGCCTGCGCGTTCTCCAGCACCGCCTGGGCGAGCAGTTCGTTGAGCGGCGACACGTGGAGCGTGGTGTAGTCGCGGATGTGCACGCAGTCGGTCAGGAGCTCGCGGGGTGCGACGCACCAGCCGAAGCGGAGTCCGGGCAGTCCGAACGCCTTGGAGAAGGTGCCGAAGCTGACGGCCCGCTCGTAGAGCGTGGTGACGTCGGGCAGCGGTGGCGTGTCGTAGGTGAGGTCGGTGAACGCGCCGTCCCACAGGAGGTGGGCGCCGGCCTCACGTGCCAGGGCGACGATGCCATGGAGTTCGGCTTCGGTGACGGTGGCGCCGGTCGGGTTCTGCGGGAAGTTGACGATGATCGCCTTGGTCCGCTCGGTGACCAGGCCGGCGAGCTCGTCCAGGGAGGGCTGCCAGTCCCGTGCCGGGTCGAGGTGCCAGTTCTTGATCGTGCAGCCGAGTGAGATCGCGTACTCGACGAGGAGGTGGTAGCCGGGTCGGACGGCAACGACCTCGTCACCGGCTCCGAGCAGGGCGGACATGACCAGGGAGAGTGCTTCGCCGGAGCCGCTGGTCGTCATGACCTTGTCCGGGTCGGCGACTCCCGTGTGCTGGCTGACGGCGGCCCGCACGGCGGGGGCGCCGAGGGAGTAGCCGTCGTCGAAGACGAGCCGGTCGAGGTCCTGGTGGCTCAGCGCCGTCAGGTCGCGGAGTTCCGCCATGGAGTACGAGTGGACGCCGCTTGAGCTGATGTCGATGTCCGCGGTGAAGTAGGACTCGCGGAGCCAGTCCTCCAGGGGTGCGGGCCTGAGCCTCATGGGGCGACCTCACTGTTCGCGTCGGATGTCATCGGTTCAGGCTCCCGGCCGGATCGCCCGGGCGTCGCGGGCCGCGCGTGACTTGCGCAGGTCGCCGGTGATGTTGATCCGCTTGAGCCAGCGGTCGGTGCCGTCGTGGCGTGCGGTGAAGGGCTTGCGGCCGTGGACGACGCGGAAGTTGTCGAGGAAGCAGAAGTCACCGCTTTCGAGGACGAGGTCGAACATGGCCTCGTCCATCGCCTTGCACAGCGTGTCCAGGGCGAAGCGGGCCTGGTCGTCGCCCTCGGGAACGTCCATGAAGTACGGGTCGGCCCGGACGTAGGGCTGTTCCGGGACGCCGAAGAGCACGGCCACCCGCTCGGGGTCGCTCTGCATCCTCTCGATGTCCTGGAACGTTTCCGCGTCGTCCGTGGAGTTGTTCTTGCTGAAGTGGGACTCGTCGGGTCGGATGATGAACTGCTGCTCGAAGAGCAGGTCCCTGACGTCGTCGGGCAGGCTCAGGTCGTCGGCGTATCCGACGGTCGTGGCCGCCTGGTAGGGGTTCCTGAGGCAGGCGAACGAGAGGAAGTCGCCCCGGAGCGGGTGGAAGGCGTCCTCGGTGTGCCAGGTCAGCAGTGCCTTGCTGCTCGAGCCGAGCTGCTCGTGTTCGTGGCCCTGGATCGGGACGATGTCGTGGATGAGCCGTCCGTCCTGCTGGGTCGCCCAGCAGAAGGGGTCGCCGAGCAGCGAGCTGTACATCATGAGGAGGAGTTCCTCGCGGTGGCTCGGCGACGGCTGGGCTTGACCGCGCCAGTGGGCGGGGGTGCGGCCGAGCCGCTCCTCGTCGACCTGGTAGCCGGATATGCACAGCACTCCGGAGAGCTGTTCCAGCCGGAAGGCGTTGATGTGGTGCCGTATCCGGCGGGGCAGTTCGTGGGCGAGCAACGTGGCCCGGTGCAGTGCGTCCTCGGTATCGAGTGTCTCGAACTCGCCCTCGAAGGAGTCGAGGAGTTCGGCGACGGCACTGTTTTCGGCCGCGTCGAGTTTCAGTCTTTCCATGCTGGAATTACCTCTCCGTACTCTGGCTGGCTGGGGATGACTGCTTTTCGGATACGCCATCGAGAATTTCTCTCCGGCCCGTTGAGAAGGTGCTGACCGGGCGGTGCGCCTCAAGGGCACCGCCGGTCGCGATCCTTCGACATCGACATCCGCACATGGGATTGCTGCTGTGTGCTCTGCGCTGCCGCAGCGAACGCTGGTTCGCACTCCTCACCGGGCGATGGGCGCTTCCGCGCGGGTACATCGCCGGTCAAAGCAGGAGTTGGCCGTGTCAGGTCACGGCGGCTCCCGCGAGGGGAGTCGGTGCCGTGCCGAGGTGTGCCGTGTAGATCTTGCCCGCGACCGCCACGTCGTGCAGGGACATCCCGAACGGGTTGATCACGATGCGGTCGGTGGCGGAGGTGCGGGGCGGGGCGGTGCCGCTGATGATGTCGCAGAGTTCGGCGGCGACCTCCACGGTGTGGGGGCCCGCCGCACCGGCGGCACGGCTCCGCGGGGGCGGCAGTACGTCGCCGTCGCGGTACATCCTGCCGAGCAGCCGTGTGGTGTCGGCGGCGACGAGGCTCCAGTCGTCCACGATCACCTTGTCGGCGGTCGTGAACACGTCGGGGAGCAGGTCGTCCAGCGATACGTTGACGGCAACGGCCCCCTCGGCGATCCATTCCGCGGGGATGTAGCCGGTCGTCGTGGTCGTGGCGGGAATGACCAACTCTGCTTCTCGTACGGCCTGTTCAGCCGCTTTGGTGACGTCGAAGGCGACTCCGGGATGGTCGGCTCCCAGGCGTTCGGCGAGGAGCGCCGCCCGTTCGGGGACCTGGTCGTGGAGCCGGACGTCACGCAGGGACGGCCATCGCCGCAGCGCCAGTCGGAGATGGGCGTCGGCGAGCGCTCCGGCACCCACGACCGCGACGGAGCGTGCGGGGCGGGCCCAGCAGAGCTCCGCCGACAGCACGCTCACCGCTGCGGTGCGCGCGGCCGACACCCGGGCCGCCGGCATGATGCAGACCGGCCGGGCGGTGGTGAGGTCGAAGAGGAGGACGACGCCGTCGGCACGCGCCAGACCGCGGTCCGGGTTACCCAGACTTGCGTTGATGATCTTCGCGCCAGCGAACCGTCTGCCGTCGATCTCGACCAGGCCGGGCATGTTGAGGCTGCGACAGGATTCACCCAGGTCGTTGGTCCACCGCAGGCAGGCCTCCTCCGGGAGCACCGTGCGCTGTGCCGCGTGCGCGAGGAAGACCTCACGTACGGCACCTACGACATCGACCTCCTCGATGAGTTCGTCCACGTCACCATCGGTGAGCTGAAGCACTGCCCCTCCTGCACATTGCTCGGGTAACACGGACCGGCGCAGAAAGCGCGAATCGCGCTCGCCTTTGCACTATGACCCGGCCGTGCACCGAATATCAATATTCGCTTCCGGTGGGTAC
This sequence comes from Streptomyces sp. NPDC088246, assembly GCF_044741025.1. Taxonomy (NCBI): domain Bacteria; kingdom Bacillati; phylum Actinomycetota; class Actinomycetes; order Kitasatosporales; family Streptomycetaceae; genus Streptomyces; species Streptomyces sp. NPDC088246. Next base: position 15,541 of record NZ_JBIURV010000076.1, on the reverse strand, counting down.
GCTCGTTCAACTGCGGCCGTGCTCCGGTTGAACATTCGGGCGCGCCGCCGGACCCGCCCCGGCACTGAAAGATCTCTACAGTGCCCGTCATGAAGAATCTGTCGCGAGTGCGCTACGAAAAGACCGGCCACGTCGCCCGGGTCACCATGAACAGGCCCGATGTCCTCAATGCCATGGACCTGCGCATGCACGAGGAACTCGGCGAGATATGGGACGATTTCGAGGCGGACGACGACATGTGGGTCGCTCTCCTCGCGGGCGAGGGCACGCGCGCGTTCTCCGTGGGTCAGGACCTGAAGGAGCTGGCCGCCAGGGAGAGGGCCGGCCTGGCCGCGCCCTCCACGTTCGGAAGCCGGGGCAAACCGGGTTGGCCCCGGCTGACCGAGCGCTTCGACCTGAGCAAGCCCGTGGTCGCGAAGGTGCGCGGTTACGCCCTGGGTGGCGGGTTCGAGCTCGCGCTGGCCTGCGACATCGTGGTGGCTTCCGAGGACGCGAGCTTCGCCCTGCCCGAGGCCGCTCTCGGACTCATCGCGGGGGCCGGGGGCGTGTTCCGGCTGACGAGGCAACTGCCGTGGAAGACGGCGATGGGTCATCTGCTCACCGGACGCCCGATGGACGCCCGGCGCGCCTACGCGCTCGGTCTGGTCAACGAGGCCGTACCGGCGCAGGGGTTGGACGACTGCGCCGAGGAGTGGGTGGCCGATCTGGTGCGCAGCGCTCCGCTGTCGGTCCGTGCCATCAAGGAGGCGGCCACCCGGTCGGTGGGGCTGCCCCTGGAAGCGGCGTTCGCGGCCCGCTATCCGTGGGAGCAGCGGCGTATGCACAGCGCGGACGCGGTCGAAGGGCCCCGCGCGTTCACCGAGAAGCGGAAACCGGAATGGCAGGGACGCTGATCGGCCGGATCCGTACGGCGGCTTCCGCTTGGCGTGGTGGACAACGTGACGAACGCTCTAGCTTTCCGCCATGGACACATCACGTTACCGCGCATGCGGACCGGCATGAGTACCGGACTGGACCTCGCCGACGCACGATCACCGCAGCACGATCCGCCCTCGGCCGAGGGGCGCGGACGCTGGGAGGTGTGGAAGTCCCCCGCGGACCAGCCCCGGTGGGCGAGACCCGCGTTGCTGGGCATAGCCGCCCTGGCGGCCCTGCTCTACTCCTGGAACATCACCACCAGTGGCTACGCCCCCTTCTACTCGGTCGCCGCCCGCAGCATGTCGGAGAGCTGGCGGGCCTTCTTCTTCGGCGCCCTGGATCCCGGCGCCACCGTCACCCTCGACAAGCTCGGCGGCTTCCTGTGGCCGCAGGCGCTGTCCGCGCGCGTCTTCGGCTTCCACGCCTGGTCGCTGACGCTCCCCCAGGCCATCGAAGGCGTGATCAGCGTCCTCGTGCTCTACCGGGTGGTCCGTCTCTGGGCGGGCGTCGTCCCGGGTCTGCTGGCCGCGGGCATCATGACGCTGACCCCCGCCGTCGCCTCGATGTTCGGGCATTCCATGGGCGACGGGGCGATGACCATGTGCCTCGTGCTGGCCGCCGACGCCTGCCAGCGTGCCATGTTCAGCGCCCGGTTGCGCCCGCTGCTGCTCGCCGGGGTGTGGATCGGCCTGGGTTTCCAGGCCAAGATGTTGCAGGCGTGGCTGATCCTGCCCGCCCTCGCCATCGGCTACCTCGTGGTGGCACCGGCTCCGCTGCGTCGGCGCGTGGGCCACGTACTGGCCGCGGGCGCGGTCGCCCTCGCGGTCTCCCTGTCCTGGGTCGCCGTCCTGACGTTCACTCCGGCGTCCGAACGGCCGTACGTGGACGGGACCACCAACAACAGCGCCTTCAGCATGGTGTTCGGCTACAACGGTCTCAACCGCTTCTCCCGTGACCTGATCGACGGCTCGGTCAGCCAGATGAACGACACCGTGGGCCCCCCGCAGGGCCAGGACGCACCGGACCCGGCGGCCCCGCCCGGCACCCCGCCGGACACCGGACCCTCCGGCGGCGGATCGGTCCCCGGCAAGCTCCTCGGGAGCCGCTTCGCCCCGCAGGTGGGCTGGCTGTACCCGCTGGCGCTGACGAGCCTGGTGCTCTGTGCCGGCTGGCGGCGCAAGGTCCCGCGCACCGACCGGTTGCGCGGCGGATTCATCCTGTGGGGCGGCTGGCTCGCCATCAGCGCCCTGGTGCTCAGCGCCATCGAAGTGCCGCACACCGCCTACGTCGCCATGCTCGCTCCCGCTCTGGCAGCACTGTCGGGGGCCGGGCTGGTGGCCTTCTGGAAGGCGTACCGGGACGGCCGCAGAGTCCGGGTGCTGCCCGCCGTGATCGCGGTGGAGATGGTGTGGAGCGCCTTCCTCTGCTTCCTCTATCCGGACTTCCTGCCCTGGCTGCCCTGGCTGCTCATCGTGGCGGGCGCGGTCGCGGTGACCGCGCTGGTCGTCGCCCACCGCAAGAACCGGCGGACGAGCCGGCTGGCCGTCGTCGGGCTGGCGGCCGGACTCGTCGCCACGTTCGGCGGGTCCGCCGCCTGGTCCCTGTCGGTACTCGATCCGCTGTACGCCGGCAGCGCGATGGACGCGTCGGCCGGCCCGTTCGCCACGGGCGGCAGCGCGGTGCGCCGGGCGGCCAACGTCGTGGGGGTGGGCAACGCGCCGAGCGGCTCGGCCGCCGCCTCGGCATCGCTCAACGAGTCGGACGTACTGACCGACAGCCAGCACAAGCTGCTCGCGTACACCCAACAGCACAGCAAGGGAGCGAAGTTCGTGTTCGCCAACGACTCCGCCGTCATGTCCTGGAACTACATCCTGGCCACCGGCGCCTACGTGCTGCCGATGGGCGGATTCAGCGGCGGCTCGCCGATGCCCGCGCCGGAGGAGGTCAAGAAGCTGGTGTCCACCGGGCAGCTGCGGTTCGTCCTGCTCAGTGATGACGGCTGGCAGGGATACGCACAGACCCAGGGCGAGAGGAACGAGGCCGTCGACGAGGTACGCGCCTGGGTGAAGTCCGACTGCACGGCCGTACCGGCCTCCGCGTTCGGCGGGAACGACGAGGACACGGAGGGCACCCTTTACCGGTGCGGCACCTGACGTGACGGGGCCCGTTCACCGACGGGCCTCGCTCCGCCGGCACGCTCGCGGCTACGCTCCCCAGCGGAACCCGCGGGCAAGGGGCCCGATGGGCAATGGGCCCGATTCCGGTGGGAGATGTCATGGTCGCTGGTCGTGTGGTGCGTTTTGACAGTGTGCGGGGTTATGGGTTCATCGCGCCGGAGAGTGGTAGGGACGACGTGTTCCTGCACGTGAACGACATGCACGTGGCCGAGGAGTACGTGCGTCCCGGTGTGAAGGTGGAGTTCGAGATCGAGAACGGCGACCGCGGGCCGAAGGCGTCCGCGGTCCGTCTCGCCCCGGGAACGGAAGGCAAGCCGGCGGCCCCGTTCGACGACTCCCTGTGCGACGTACTCAGCACGGAGGAGTTCATCCGGGAGGCAACCGAGGTCCTCCTTACGTCGGCCCCGTCGCTCACCGGCGAGCAGATCCTGCAGGCCCGCGCCGGACTGGCCCGGTTCGCGAAGGGCCACAGCCGGACCGAGGGCTGATCGCCCGGCATCGTCGCGCCGCCGTCACGAACGTCGGCGGCGCGACGGAGGCGGGGCCGCCTTTTCACCGGTCTTGGCCCTTCCCCGGGAATGCTTCCCAAGGACGATCGACCCTGGAATCCTTGTCCGGTGCAGATCGAAACCTCACGGCTCCGCCTCCGACGTTTCCTTCCCTCCGACGTTGCCGATTTCGCCGCCTATCGCTCGGACAGCGAAGTCGCCCGCTATCAGAACTGGGATTTCCCCCTGCCTCTCGCATTGGCGCGACGCCTCGTCGCCGAATACGCCCGCCGCGATCCCACCCGTCCGGGCTGGTTTCCCTACGCGGTCGAGTTGAAGCAGGACGAGCGCCTCATCGGCGATATCGCCGTCAACCGGCATCCGGGCGGTTTGAAAGCCGAGTTGGGCTTCAGCATCGCCCGCGCCCGGCAGGGGCAGGGCTATGCGTCCGAGGCCGTCCGCGGCGTGCTCACCGAGCTGTTCGGCCAGGGGCTGCGGACCGCCGTGGCCGAGTGCGACGTACGCAACACGCGCTCGGCGCGGCTGCTGGAGCACCTCGGGTTCACGTACGCGCGACAGTACGGCCTCTTCGACCGAGTGAAACACGTACGCATCGACATAAGCGAGTTCACTCTCTCCGCGGAACGATGGGTGCCGCCGGATCGGCGGTGATTGGGCCATTACGCCGAAGAATGGCCGAACTCCGTCGGTGCGCGTAACCCGTCCGTTCCTCATCCGTACACTGAATCGCGGGTCCAGATCGCCCGGACTCCGATGAAGCAGAGGAAGTGATGCATGATCAAGTCGTCCCGCATTTGCGGAACTTCACGTCGGAACACCCTCAAGGTGAGCGTGGCGGTGCTCGCCCTCGCGGCCGCCCTCAGCGCGTGCGGAACCAACGACAAGGAGAAGGCTCCCGAGCAGAGCGGGACACCGTCGCAGAGCACCAGCCCGACGTCCTCCCCCAGCACCTTGGCAACGCCCTCCTAGCTGCCCCGGTGGGCGCCGACCGTCTCCTCACCCGGCAGCCAGGGCGCGACTGGCGTCGCGGGCGGAGCGGGTCACCCGTTCCCCGTACGGGCACGACGGGTTCCTGTTGGAGACCGAGCAGGTCGGCGCGCTGGTCCGGGAGCTCCTCGACGGTTCGGGCGGGCCCGGTAGCGGTCGGCCGCGGAGAAGAAGGCGTGGTTCTCCTCCGGAGTAGGCGAAGTTGGCCTTGCTGCGGCGGTCGGTGGAGGTCCAGTCGTGGGCCTCGCGGCCGAGGTCGGGGTCGAGCGGCTGGATGTTTTCCGCGGCCATGGCGAGCAGCTGCAGGCGGGCGGCGCGTTCGATGAGTATCGCCAGGATGCAGGCTTCTTCGATGGTGGCGCCGGTGACGAGCTGGCCGTGGTGGGCGAGGAGGATGGCGCGCTTGTCGCCGAGGGCGCTCGAGATGATCTCGCCTTCCTCGTTGCCGACGGGGACGCCGGACCAGTCCTTGAGGAAGGCGCAGTCGTCGTAGAGGGGGGTGGAGTCCAAGACGATCAGGGGGACTTCGAGCATGGCAAGCGCGGCGGTGTGCAGCGACGCGGCGGTGTGTGGGTGTGGATGATGCAGTTGACGTCTTCGCGTGCCCGGTAGATCCAGGAGTGGAAGCGGTTGGCGGGGTTGGGCATGCCGCCGCCCTCCAGAACGTTCAGGTCTTCGTCGACGAGGAGGAGGTTGTCCTCGGTGATCTCGTCGAAGCGGAGGCCCAGGCGCTGGGTGTAGTAGGTGCCGGTCTCCTGGCCGCGGGTGCTGATCTGGCCGGCGAGTCCTGAGTCGTGGCCGCCGTCGAAGGCGATGCGGCAGGTGAGGGCCGGCTTCTGCCGTACGGTCAGTTCGGAGTCGGCGAAGTGCTCGCGCATCTGCTGTTCGGCACGACCGACGAGGACGTCTTTGGAGTCGTGCAGGGTGGTGCCATGTTCTCTGCTCCAGTTCCCAGGGCCCGCCGGGGCCGGCGGACTCTGTGTCCGGATCTGTGGGGAGAAAGCGCCGGGCGGTGCCCGGTGCGGGTCAGCGGCTGGCGTAGTCCGCGGCGAAACGGTCGAGGAAAACAGCCAGCCGCTCGTTCATCGCGGTGTAGTCGTTGGCCCGCAGCTGGTCTGACTGCTGGACGTAGGGGCGCTCGGCGAGGGCGGCCAGTTCCTTCTCGGAGTGTTCAGACCGCACCATCTGGCCGCCCTGGCGGTGGGGGACAAGGGTGGGTCGGTCCGGTTGTCCCGTGGGGTCATCGCGGCTTGCGTCGGCGTAACGCCGAGGGCCTGTCCGAGCCAGTCGGCGCAGCGGGCCTCAGTTGTCGGCAGCTGCTGGGCGGATCACGTCGCGGTAGAGCTGGAAAAGGCTGACTCGCTCGCTCTCCTCTGTGTAGTTGTCCAGGAGCGACCAGCATTGCGCGACGAGTTCACGGGCCTGTGTGCCGGGCCAGGGCTGGGGCAGCAGTTCCGGCGGCAGGAGGGGGTCGGACTCCATGGCGCGGGTGAATTCGGCGGCCAGTTCGACCGCGATCGTCAGGCGCTGGGGGCTGGGGAGGTGGGTGTCTTCCTGGAGTCGGCGCAGCCGCGGTCGGGCGACGGAGGCGAGTCGCTGGTAGCGGTCGGCGATCTCGTCCTGTGGCCATAGGGTGCGGGCGATTACGGCGGGGTCGTGTTCGTTGCCGTGGCGCAGGTTGTCCGTGGTCAACAGCGTGAGGTGATTGAGGACATCGAGGTGACGGGCTTGGTCTTCGACGTAGGGCTCCCAGGCGTTGGCGCTGATGTAGAGGCCGCCCTGCACGGGTGCACCGCCGAGCCGGGTAAGTGCGGCTCGCAGGGCGTCGCGTGCGGAGCGGGCGGTCTCCGGGACCGCGAAGGCGACGAGGTGCCAGGTGCCGTCCCAGGAGACTAGGCCCGCGTCCTGCCGGAAGGCGTATGTGACGAACTCGACGTCGGGCCCAAGAGTCTGCTCGGTGGCGCCGGTGGCCCGCAGGACTGCTTTGCGTCCCCTGCCTTCCTGGGTGAACCGCCCTTCGGTGACCAGTCGCTTGACGCACAGCCGCACCTGTTGGTCGGTCATGCCGAGCAGAGGGGCGATGGCGTAGAGCTCGCCGGTGTCAACGGTGTGGTCGGTGCGGATCAGTGCCTCGACGAGTGTCCGGGTGGGGACCTGGACGGCTGGTTCCGGAGTGCGGGGTGAATCCGTTCCAGGCATGGGGTGGTGGGCCTTTCGGGCGTCGTCGAGATAGTTGATCAAGGTGCTGCGTCGGGGTGCTGAATCGAGGAGCGATCGGAATCGATTCGATCGTTTACGGAAAAGAGTACCTTCGCTCATGGGCACTGAGAGTGATGCCGACTACCTCGACCAGGTCCTGATCGGGGGCCGCGAGGCGAGGCCGATCGTTGTGGTCGCCCTCCGATCCGGACTGGGGCAACCAGGCGGCGTACCGGCGGGCGCGTGTAAGGCGATCCGGGGTCGGGACCTGCGCGTTGCACCCGCCGCCAAGGCCTCGCGCGACGCGCTTCACAGGTCGTTCCAGAACGAGCTGAGCAGGGCGGCTGTCTCTTCAGTGCGCTCGATCTGCGGCAGGTGACCGGTTCGCGGGAAGAGGTGGGTGCGTGCCCGGGGCAGGGTGGACGCGGCGTTGATGAGATGGCGGGCGGGGAAAATGCGGTCGTGGGTTCCCCAGACGACCAGTGTGGGGGTATCGAGCGCCGAGACCTCCGCGAGCAGCTTCGTGCGCCAGCTGGAACGTACGCCGCGCCAGGTACCGAGCTCGCGGGCCACGTGTCGCAGTGTCCGGGCGGCTCCTTCGCGGCGGGCGAGAGCGAGTGCCGCGGCGATCCGTTCGGGGGTCGCGAAGTCCGGATCACGGAAGAGGAAACGCTCCGTCAGCTGTGCGTTCCCCTCGTCGGGGCGCAGAAGCAGCCGCCAGAGCAGCGGCAGGTCGAGGATTCGCAGCGCCCAGGTGACCTCGCGGCCGAATCCGGCGCTGTTGAGCAGCGTCAGTGAGGACACGCGCGTGGGGGCATGCGCGGTGAGCTGCATCGCGATGGCGCCGCCGAGGGAATTGCCGACCACGTGCACGGCGGACGCGAGGCCGAGTCGGTCGAGCACTCGCTCGACGTGCCCGGCCAGTGAGGCGAGCCGGCAGTCCGGCAGGGGCTGCGACCGGCCGAACCCCGGGACGTCGATCGCGATGAGCCGGTGGTCGGGCAGGGCGGCCTGGAGCGGTGCCCAGTCCGCCAGGCTGCGGTCCAGGCCGTGCAGCAGGAGCACCGGGGGGCCACTGCCCGTCGCGGTGTAGTGGACGGCACGTCCCGCGACGTCGATGAACTCGGTGGGGGGCGTGGTGGCTTCTTTTGATGACACGTCGTATCTCCTGTGGCGTTTCACTCGGCCGGGGTCACGTCGATGGTCACGCCGTCGCGAGGGCCGTCGTCGCCGGGCAGGTCGGGCAGGTGGCGTGCCAGGTCGAGGAAGAAGCGTTCGGCGTCGACGGCTGTCTCCGGCGGGTGGACGCCGAGGTGGCCACCGGTGCCGTCCAGTAGTTGCGCGAGCCCCAGCGCCAGGGGCAGACCGGTTGCCTCCGCCATGTCGTTGAGCAGCGCCGAGGCGCCGGGTGTATCGGCGAGCCGGGCCAGGGCGGTGACGCGGCGGCCGTCGCGGGTGCCCGTGGCGGTGGCGAAGAACGGGGGCAGTGATCCGGGCCCCTTGCGGGTCATGGCACCCGCAGTGGCCCGCAGCGCGCGGGACACCGAGGGCTTGGCCAGGTCGGCTGCCGCGGTCTCGTTGGTGAGTTTGCCGGCGTCGATGTCGCGGCGCAGGACGTCGAGGTAGGCCACCGTGCCCGGGGTGACGACCATGAGGTTGGCGGCCTCGCCGGCCGGTCGGAAGCTGCGGTGCAGGGTGACCGGCTCGGGGTGGCCGACGGTGTAGGCCGTGCCGGCGTGTCCGGCGGATACGGAGAGGGCGACCGGCCGGAGTGGCCGCCGGTGGACGAGCCGGCCGTCGCTGATCACCGCCACTTTCCCGCTGATCTGCTCCATCCAGTGCACGGCGGCCGCGCTGGGGCGCCCGTCGGGGTCGCTCAGCTGCTCGTCGTCCCCACCGCTGCCGGAGACGTCGACGGGCCATGCGGTGTACAGATCCTGGACATGGTCCAGCTGCCGGACGGCACGTGTCGCCAGCAGATTGCTGACACCGGGGCTGGCGCCCATTCCCACCACGGCACGGACCCCGGCGGCCCGGGCCTCCTCATTCAGGCCGAGCATCTGCAGGGTCGGCTCCCAGTCGTCGCAGATGTCCAGGTAGTGGGTGCCGGTCGAGATCGCGGCACGCAGCACGGTCAGACCGAAGCGGTAGTACGGGCCGACGGTGTTGAGGACGACGTCCGCACCCTCCAGAGCGGCGTGCAGGGCACCGCTGTCGGTCACATCCACCTTGAGCGCCCACAACGGCGCGCCACCCGTGCCGTCCTCGACGAGCCGGCGCACCAGCGTCCGGGCCGCCTCCAGATTCCGGTCGGCCACCACGATCTCGGTGACGCCGGGGAGTCCGGCCGCCACACGTACCGCTACGGCACCCATAGCTCCGGGGCCGCCGAGAGCCAGAATCCTCATTCGCCTACTCCATTCATCGAGTGAGATACGATCGTAGCGCATACGATCGTAAACGATGAGAGCAATCTTTTGAATGGAGAAGGATCATGACCGACCCGCACACCACGAACCCGGCCCCGCACGAAGCAGCCGGCGCCTCACCCGGACACGTATCCGTCGTCATCGTCGGCGCGGGATTCGCGGGCCTCGGCACAGCCATCCGGCTGCTGCAGTCGGCGCGGGATTCGCGGGCCTCGGCACAGCCATCCGGCTGCTGCAGGAGGGCTACCGCGACCTGCTGATACTGGAGCGGGCCGATGAGGTCGGCGGCACGTGGCGGGACAACGCCTATCCCGGGTGCGCCTGTGACGTGCCCTCGCGTCTGTACTCGTTCTCGTTCGCACCCAACCCCACCTGGAGCAGGCGCTTCGCGCCTCAGGAAGAGATCGAGCGGTACCTGAAGCGCTGCGTCGACCAATACGACCTGACGCCCCGCCTTCGGCTCGGCTGCAAGCTGCAGCGCGCCACCTGGGACCCTGAGCGGCTGCGCTGGGACCTGGACACCAGCACCGGACCACTCGGCGCCGGGCTGCTGGTAATGGCCCAAGGGCCCCTTTCGGAGCCGGCCATCCCCTCGCTGCCCGGTCTGGAAGGTTTCACCGGAGAAGCGTTCCACTCCGCCGGATGGAAGCACGACCTGGACCTGTCGGCCAAGCGGGTGGGCGTGATCGGCACCGGCGCAAGCGCCGTCCAGTTCATCCCTCACCTGCAGAGCACGGCCCAGCAGGTGACTGTCTTTCAGCGCACTCCCTCATGGATCGCCCCGCGCCAGGACCGGCCGGTCCCGGCGTGGCAGCGTCGCCTGTTCCGGCTGGCCCCGCCGGTGCAGCGACTGGCGCGAGGCTGGGAGTACATGACCCGGGAGGCGACTTTGCCGGCACTGCTCGGCAACCGCACCATGGCCGCACTGGGGCGTCGGGAGGCACTGGCCCACCTGCACCGCCAGGTCAAGAACCCCGAGCTGCGGTCCAAGCTGACCCCGGACTACGCACTGGGCTGCAAGCGGGTCCTGCTTTCCGACAACTACTACCCGGCACTGGTTCAACCCAACGTCCACGTCGTCACCGACCCGATCGCGAGCGTCGGACCGAACACGGTCCTCACCACCCCGCGCGGCGGCGCGCAAGCCGCACCCGGTGGTGCCGCATCCGCCGTCACCGCGCATCCAGTGGACGTACTGATCTTCGGAACTGGATTCCGTGTCACCGACGCCTCCTACGCGCAGCGCGTCATAGGTGGTGACGGACGGTCCCTGAACGAGGTCTGGCAAGGCAGCCCGCAGGCACACCTCGGAACGACCGTCGCGGGATTCCCCAACCTGTTCCTGATGGCAGGACCCAACACGGGCGTGGGACACACCAGCCTCATCTACATGATCGAGTCGCAGATCAACTACCTCGTCAGCACCCTGCGGCTGATGCGGAGCCGCGGTCTGGGCTCCGTGGACGTGCGCGCGGAGACGCAGCACGCGTACAACGCCGAACTGCAGAACCGGATGGCCCCCACCGTCTGGGCCGCGGGTGGTTGTTCCGGCTGGTACCAGGACCGCACGGGCCGTGTCACCACCATCTGGCCCGCGTCGACTTGGCGGTTTCGCCGCCGAACCCGAGCCATCGACCCGGGTGAGTACGTACTGACGGCACCGCGCGTCGCGCCGGACCAGTACATCTCCGACGGGTCCGACCGCGTGGGCGTCGGCGAAGCGCAGCCGGGGTCATGACGAATTCACGCCGCCCCCGAGCGATCGGCTGCGCCTGCGTCCACCGGAGACTTCTGTCCAAGGAGTCGCTGGTGTCCACAGCACTGAACCGTACCCCGGCCACCCGGCTCTTCGCCTTCGAGGCGTTGAGCACCGTGCTGTTCGCGGTGCCCATGCTGATGGTCACCACATCAGGCCATCCCAGAGTGCCCGAATGGGCCCAGTTACTGGGGCTCGCCCTGCTCCTCACGATGATCGGGGCGCTCGCGCATACGTGTCGGCTGACCATCGCCGACGGGCTGAGACTGATCACCTGTGGGGCTACCGGGCAGGGCGAGGGGGCAGCCAGGCGGCTGCACCAACAGTCCAGAGCGGAGCGGCGGTTGGGGTGGCTGCTGGTCCTGTATCCGGCCGTGCTGGCGATCCTTCTGCCTGTCCCCGGTACATGGGTGCGTTTCTGGTTCTGGTCCACACTGCTGCTCAGCCTGTCCGCGATGCCCTCACTCGGCTTGCTGCTGCGCGGCGCGGGCCACGCGGACTGACGGCAGGAAGGGCTTCTGAAGGCCACGGGCCCGTAGCGCCGGACGCCAGACGACGTCACGGTTTCAGGACCTCGCCGCCGCGGGCCGCCTGGTCGATCACGCGGGCGTCGGGCTCGCTGAGGACATTACGCTGAAGTGAGCGGTAGTCCGGTTCTCGGGGCGGCGCCACAGATCGGCGTGTTCGGCGGGAGGCCGTTCACCGGGGTGGTGATGCTGTCACCGTCGTGGCAGCGGCCGGGCAGGCCCGCAAGCTCTACCGGGCCTGGTGCAAGACCTACGGAACCACAGTCGACAACCCCTTCGGTGAGCTTGCCGTCGCTCCCACGCCCATTCAGGTGCTGGCGCTGGGTGATGAACGGTTCGCAGCCGTCGGAGCGAAGTTCCACCGCAGCGTGTTGCAGGCCGCCGCCGAACACTACGAGCTGCACGCCGTCGACTGGCTCTGTATGGACGCCCCCGAATTGGTTGCCGCGCTGACGAGCGTTCCCCGGATCGGCCCGTGGACTGCTGCGGCAGCCGCGGCCGACGTCACCGGTGACTTCAGCGTCTACCCGCACGACGACCTCGCCGTGCGTACCTGGGCCGCGCAGATCGCGCCCGCCTACCTCTGGCCGGGCAAGAAGGACAAGGTGTTCCGCCCGATGTGGACCGGCATGGCCGGTCCCGACAGCACTGCTCTGCACACCCTGACCCTCTCCACCCTCACCTGGGGCTCCCATGCCCGCTGACCTGGAGGATCGATGCAGCAGTTAGCCCTCATCTCGGGTGCTGACCCGGCGCACGCACTCGACGCGCTGTTCGTGAACGCGCCGCTGCGCGACTACGACCAGCGCCCGCGGACCAACGACTACACCCTGCCGGTACTGGGCATGGCGTACATCGCCACGTACGCACAGAAGGCCGGCTTCAACGTAGGAGTGCTCGACGCGGCGCGACCCAACCGCACCCGGCCGCGAAGTCATCCTCTACGACCAGACCGCTCAGACCCTCCGGTCGGCCGACGTGCCGGTACTCGTCGTGGACACCGGCACCGCCACCCCTACGGAGGTTGCGGCCACAATCGCCGACGCGATCCCTGATCCGCCGGTAGCGTCGACTGCCCCATCACCGTCCACAACCTCTCAGGGACCATGACACCGCAACTCGCACAACCCGTCATCGATACCCACGTCATCCTCCGCACGGGCGACAAGCTGCTGCTCTCCCAACGCGGCGGCCCATTCGGATACGGCCGCTGGCACCTGCCGTCCGGCAAGCTCGATCAGGGCGAGCCCCTGCCGGACGGGGCCGCCCGTGAGCTGATGGAGGAGACCGGGGTATCGGTCGACCCCGCACACCTGCGCCTGGTGCACGTCGTGCACCACAAGCAGAGCGACACCGTCGAACGCATCGGGTTCTTCTTCCTGGCCACCGAGTGGACCGGAGAGCCTGTCAACCGGGAACCGGACAAGTGCCTGGTTCTGGAGTGGCACACCGTGCACGACCTACCCGAGGACATCATCGAATACCCCAGGGAAGGGCTCCTCGGGTACCTGGACGGCGACGGCAGAGCAATGACAGAACACGGCTGGACCTGACCCTCAGCAGAATGGCCGAACTCCCTCATGAGGGAGTTCGGCCTGTTCTTCGGCGGTCGAATTCTCTTGCGCTTGCACTCCAGAGCGAACCCGGACAGAAATGAGGAGTCCCCCTGTGCTGAACCAGAAACCCAGCGGCGCGACGGAATCAACCGACGCCCCGAGCGAGCCCGCCAAGGCGACCTGGATGCCCCGCGAGGAGTGGGTCAAGACCCAGCCCCAGGCACTCATCGCGTCCTGCGTCGTACTCCTCGACCAGCAGGGCCGGATGCTCATGTTGCGCTACGCCCCCGGACAGCCGAGCGCCGGAAGCTGGTGGTTGCCGGGCGGGATGCTCGATCACGGCGAAGATCCGTTGACAGCGGCATGTCGGGAGATGCACGAGGAGACCGGCATCGAGATGAGTTCGGTCCCAAGGCTGATCGGCGTCGACCACCGCGTCAATGTTGGCGGCACCGGACCGGTGCTCGACTGCTTCTTCCACGGAGGGACCGTCGCGGATGGACTCCCGATCCGCCTGAGCCCTGAGCACGACCAGCATGCCTTTCTCGGGCTGGACGAACTGAATGACACGCAACTCGCCGAGCACGTGCGCACCCTGGAAGCACTTCACACTGCCGCCACAACGGGAACCGTCGTCTGTCTGCGGGAAGGGCAGCCACTCGGACCTGACGGTTCATTGCTGTCGCGTCAAACCAAGGCACAACTGGAGCAAGGCCACCAATGAGAACTATTCGGATCTCCCGCCGGCAGCACCCGGACCACGGTCACGGTTCTTACCGGAGACCCCGTCTCTGAAGCGGGAGTTCGCACGCACCTGCGGACACGCCCCGAGATCGACCTCGTGGTAGGCGACGATCCCTCCGATGACCCGCAGGTGACAGTCATGGTGGCCGACGCCGTCAGCGACGACGTGCTGGTGCTGCTGCGCCATACCCGGCGCACCAGCACCACTCGCACCGTCCTCATCGTGGCCGACTTCTCGGAACAGGCCGTACTCAGGGCCGTGGGCTGCGGGGTGGCGGGATTCGTACCTCGCAGTGAGGCAACACCGGAGCACCTAGCCCACGTCATACAGACCGCGGCACGAGGCGACGGCTGCATGCCCCCAACCTGCTGGGAGGAGCAATGCTCAGGACCTGTGGATCGGTCTTGGGAGAGGTGCCTCGCGAAACGCGGAGGGCGTACCTTCCCGAGTGATCGATTGATGGTCACCGAGTATGCCTGCGTTGTATCGTGGGTTGGGAAGGCACGCCCGTGCTCAGCGTAGTCAACAACGATGGAACCACGGAGACCAGATCCTTGATGGACGACATCGTCCGCGAGGGTGCCCGGCGGATGCTCGCCGCGGCCCTGGAGGCCGAAGTCAACCAGTACATAGCGGAGTTGGCTGGTGAGCGGGACGAGGTCGGCCGCGGTCTGGTGGTCCGCAACGGTCATCATCGTGAACGGAAGGTGACCACCGCCGCCGGGTCGGTCGCGGTGAAGGTGCCTCGCGTGAATGACAAGCGTGTTGACGTGGAGACTGGTGAGCGCAAGCGGTTCTCGTCGAAGATCCTTGCGCCGTGGTGCCGGAAGTCTCCGAAGGTCAGTGATGTCCTGCCCCTGCTCTACCTTCACGGACTGTCCTCCGGGGATTTCGTGCCCGCGATGGAGCAGTTCCTGGGTTCCTCGGCCGGCCTCTCGCCGGCGACGGTGACCCGGCTGACGAAGCAGTGGGCCGAGAACCACACTGCCTTCCAGGCCCGCGACCTGTGGATTCCGACTACGTCTACGTGTGGGCCGACGGTGTCCACCCCAAGGTCCGCCTCGGCCAGGCCCATTCCTGCGTCCTGGTCCTTATGGGCGTGCGCCCCGACGGCCGCAAGGAACTCATTGCGCTGGCCGAGGGGCTGCGTGAATCGAGCGAATCGTGGGCGGATCTGCTGCGGGACTGCCGCCGACGCGGCATGCTTGATCCCGAACTCGTGGTCGGTGACGGCGCGATGGGCCTGTGGAGGGCGCTCGCAGAGGTATTTCCGCAGGCCAGGCGCCAGAGGTGCTGGGTTCACAAGGTCCGCAATGTCATGAACGCGCTACCGAAGTCGGCTCAGCCCGGCGCGAAGAGGGCCCTGCAGGAGATCTACAACGCCGAGGGCCGCGACCACGCCGAGAAGGCGATCAAGGACTTCGAGCGCGCCTACGGAGCGAAGTGGCCGAAAGCGGCCAAGAAGGTCACCGCCGAGGCCGACGAGCTCCTCGCGTTCTACGACTTCCCCGCCGAGCACTGGGTGCACCTGCGCACGACAAATCCCATCGAGGGACCGTCGAGAAATTACTGGTGCGTGTCGGGTCAATCGTCTGTTGTCGTTGCGTGTATGACGTAGCGGGCGAGTTCGCTGGGGTCGATAGGACGGACCGGGAGCGGGTCGCTGTGGTGGCCGTGTCGCTGTAGCAGGGGGCGGGTCTGCTGGAGGAGGGTGCGCATCTGGTTCTCGCCGACGCGG
>NZ_JBIURV010000075.1:0-26343 GCF_044741025.1 Streptomyces sp. NPDC088246 | reverse complement strand
CGATCCACGGATGCATGTCCGGTCAACGAACCAGCACCCCGGCAGTCACCGTGCCCGGGAGAGGAACTACTTGCACCCCTCAAGCAACGGCATTGCCCGTTGCCGACCAGGTAGCGGACCGCGTCGAGTACCTGGCGGTGGCAGTAGCCCTCGGGCCGGCCACCCCGGCTCTCCATCCACACCGGCGCCCGAAAAGCCTGCCGGACCACCGCCCACTCCGCATCACTCGTGTCCGAGTCGTAATAGGGCTCCCGGTCGGGCTGATCGGCCGCGTTCCCGAACCTGTGGGCGAGACAGTCACACCCTGGGGTGGACGAGCTGGACTCCACCAAGGTGACCACGCAAGACTGCAACAACAAGGGCCTCCCTGTCGCTCTGGCTTCAACAACCGCGAGCTACCAGGAGGCCCTTCCTTCATGCGTGCACAGCGGCGAACTCACCCGATCCAGCACTCTGTTCGATCCAGAAAGACCGCACGATCGGAAAGACAACAGCTTGTCACGCTCCGGGCTGCCTGGGGTCACGGCACGGCCGGCCGACCTCACGGGTCGCGTCGATGACAGAGGCGGCCGACCTCACTGGCCGCGCGCCGTTCACCTTCGCCCGGCTGACGACGATTTGGTGGAGTCGTCGCGGATACCACTCGGTACGTCACTCGGACTCGGGAAACATCCTGTTCTCTCCCATCTGCGGTGGTTCGGCGGCCGTCGTGATCTCAACTCGGCGGAACCGCCCCATGACCGAGGAGATTCTGTGCCGTGAACCCCAGCAGCCTGCGCGCGGCCGAGGTGTCGACCGGCGCCGCGCGACCCGGCAGCGGGCGCCGCAGCACGGTGGTGGGGTGATAGCGGCGCAGCAGTTCCTCCGTCGGGTACGGCACGATGATCTCGGGGGCACAGAGGTGTACCGCGTGCGCCGCACGGCCGGGTACGTCCAGGGCCAGCAGCGCGGCCCTCGCCGCGTCATGGACCTCGAGGTACGTCCACAGGTCCCTTGCCCCTGCGGCCGGGTCGGCCGTGAGCCGGGCGGCGTGGGCGTGCAGCCGTTCCTCGAATCCGCCCACGTACGGATAGCGCAGGCACACCACGCTCATCCCGTGCCGCCGCGCCATCATCTGCGCTGTCAGCTCGTCGACCTGTTTGGACAGGCCGTAAGGGTCGGCAACCTGGGAGGCCATCGCCTCATCGACCGGTGCGTACGGCGGATGCGGATCCTCGACGTCCGTCCAGGGCAGGCCCGTGACACCCCAGGAGCTCGCCACTGCCGCATGCCGGATCCCGGCCCGGCCGGCCTCCTCCAGGACGGTGAAGGTGGAGAGGCTGTTGCCCGCGAAGACCTCAAATGCGGTATTGCGCGCGGGAGTCGGGATCGCCGCCAGGTGGATGACCGCATCGGCGCCCTCCAGAGCCGCCCGCACGGTCTTCGCGTCGGCCGCGTCACCGGTCACGACCAGGCGCGCCGCGAGATCACCGGGATCATCGAGGACCAAGGCGTTCGCCTCGATTCCGCGCTCGGCGAGCAGCGCGAGGACCGCTCGCCCGATCCGCCCGGCGGCCCCGGTTACCATCGCTCTTCCGACCATCCAGTCACTCTCCTGCATCGGTGCTTCTACTCGTAGGCGCGCACGGCGACGACGTGCGCCGACGCCGCCCCGTTGGTGGCTTCGACGACGACCCGGATCGCCGATGTGGTGACCGGCTCCGCCGGCGTGTGCGTCTCGCGTCGCCGCCGATTCTGCGCCGCACGGGCGATGACGCGCCAGGCGCCGTCAGTATCCAGTGCCTCGACGCGGTAGTCGCGAAGGAGGGTGGGGAGGGTGTCGAAAGGCGTGCGGTGGTGGTGCAAGTTGATCAGGTCCTCGTTGACGTCGTCGTCGGCGATGACCTCGATCCGGCCCAGAGCGACCGGTTCGGGCCAGGCCAACTCGAGCCAGGGGGCAGGGCCGTCCGCCAGTGGTGCGGAGACCCACATGTGCGGTCCCGCGTACGGGCGGGCATAGCCGTCGGTGGCCTTGGCGGGGGAGTAGGCCGCGGTCTCTCCCGTACGGAGGCAGAAGGTGCGGCGCAGCAGACCCATGTCCGTCCACTCGCGCAGCGGCTGCGGCGATTCGTCCGACGGGCGCAGCGGGACGCGCGTGAAGCACAGGACGCCGGGGGTCGGGCGGTCGGAGCGGTGCAGAGCGAGGGCGTCGTTGGCGCGGACTACCAGGAAGGCGTTGCGCGGGGTTTCGGGAGACCAGTCCAGGCCCGTCTTGAGCCACTGCCGGGCACCGGCGGCGACGGGCAGGGTGGTGGAGGTGACGAGGCGGCGCGGGACGTAGTTCTGGCCGAGTTCGGGGTCGTACAGATCGATCACGATCTCGGTGTCGCGGTCGGCGTCGACGAGCAGCTCCACCCCGGAGAGGTCCGGGTCCGCGGGGAGGACGATTCCGGCGTCCGCCGCGAGCGGCCATAGCTCGTCGGAGTCCTCGACTGCCAGGCTGCTCAAGGTGGATGAGGCGGTGGCCCTCGCCCGCAGGGCCAGGTCCTCCGGGTCCGTCGAGGCGAGGCCGATGAGCGAGGCATCCTGGCGCAGCAGCGCCCGGTGCAGCTCGGGTACGGGGAGTTCGCGCGGGGTGACATCCCCGGTGGCGCAGAGTGCCGCCGCCGTGCCGGCCGCCTGGCCGATCGTGGCGCAGGTCGCCATGACGCGGGTCGAGCCGAAGGCGACATGGCTGGCGGAGATGTTGCGCCCGGCGAAGAGCAGGTTCTCGGTGTTCACCGAGTAGAGGCTGCGGTACGGAATGTGGTAAATGCCGTCCGCGTAGAGCTGTCTGGCCCCTGCCTCGGTGGCGAACATGCCCTGCGGCGGATGCAGGTCGATCGACCAGCCGCCGAAAGCGACCCGGTCGGCGAACTCGGTCTGGCCGAGGATGTCGCCCTGGTGCAGGACGTAGTCGCCGAGGAAGCGCCGGTACTCCCGTTTACCGGGGACCGAGCCCACCCACTCCAGGGTCATGTTCGCCGCGTCGAACTCGCCGGAGTTCTTGATGTGGTCCCAGATGCCGTGGATCACCGACCACAGTTCGTCGCGGATGCGTTCGTTGTCGTGGACGGTGTCGAGCTCGCCGCCGAACTCGATCCACCAGTACGCGCAGCCGTTGTCGCCCGCCTTGATGATGCGGCGCTGCGGGATGGAGGTCCGGGTGATGTCCTTGGCGAAGTTCGGCGGCACGAATTTGACCGGGTGGCCGGCATCCTTCGTATAGAAGAGGAGAGTTGAGCCCAGAGTGATGTCGTCGGCCGTCTCCGGAGCCCATGCCTCGTCGTACTCGGCGCGCGATTCCCGGCCGATGCGGTGGTGGGCGCCCGCCAGGTGGCCGATCAGGCCGTCTCCCGTGCAGTCGAGGAAGAGCGAGCTCTCGAAACGTATCCGCCGCTCCGAGCCCATCATCCAGCCGGTGACCGAGGTGATCCGCCGGGCCTCGTCCGGACCTTCGGCGTCCGCCTCGCGCACGTCGGTGTTGAGGTAGAGCGTGATGCCGGGCTCGGCGCGCACGGCGTCCAGGACCACGGCATCCCAGTAATAGGGGTTCCCGTCCGGGTTGCGGAACTGGTTCTCCACGAGCAACTCGCCCATGATGCCGCCCTCACGGGCATGGTGATTCTTGCCGTGGCCGGTCGCGCCGCACACCCAGACCCGGACCTCGCTGCTCGCGTTGCCGCCGAGCACCGGCCTGTTGTTGATCAGCGCGACGCTGCGGCCGAGCCGGGCCGCGGCGATTGCCGCGCAGACCCCGGCCAGGCCGCCGCCGACGACGGTGATGTCGTGCCGTGCGGTTTCATTCCTCATGTCGTACGTCACTTACTTCCAGTCGGGATTGGCGGCGAGACCGTAGTAGATGCGCGGGGCACCGTCGAGGGTGAGGGCGATCTTGCCGCCGGAGGCTTTCAGAGAGCGTTCCTGGCCGATGCAGTTCAGCTCCCGCACCGTGCCGTCGACCGTCCCCGAGTGGGCGACGACCGTGGTCCGGGTCGTCCAGGTGTCGATCCAGGGCTCCGGCGATGCGTACCAAGGATCCTCGCCGTGCTCGGAGTTGAGGATGTACCCGTCCTTGCGGCTCCAGATGATCGACACCGGTCCGCCAGGAGTGGTGAAGAGGAGCCCCTTGATGTCCTGGTCCGTGAAGGCGAGATGCCGGACGAACTCGGCCTCGTCCAGGACCCGGGCGGCGGTCGCGAAGGCGAGGAGCGAGGGCTTGGCGCTGGTGTCGCGGTTCATCAGGCCGTAGTGGTACTCGGGGTTGGCCGGGTCGGCCTCCTGGGGGTGGTGGATCACCGAGTCGTGCAGCTGGTACCAGTTGACGGCGCGTACCTTCTCGGACTTGGCGAGAGCGAGCGTGAGCAGGGTGTTCTCGGCGGCGTGCCGGTAGGTGTCGCTCCACCACGCGTTGGGCCGGGTCGGTGCGTACGCCTCGGTGAGCCACAGCTCCTTGCCGCCGCCGTACTCCTCCAGGACCTGGTTCGCCTTGCGCAGTGCGCCGAGGAAGTTCCAGTACGAGCCGGACGACCCCTGCGTCCACTCCTCGGGCGGCGGCGCGAAGTCGGGCGTGAAGTTGCCGCGACCGGGGTGGAAGGCGAAGGCGTCGATGAGGTCCCAGCCGCCCGCGTCATGGAAGTTCTTGGTCCATACGTAGTCCATGCCGCCGAGGCCGGCGTTCATGACCTTCATCCGCGAGCCCGCCGCGTCGAGGCGCGTGGTGACCTGGCGCAGACCGTCCCGGACGTAGGCGTCGGCGCCGCGGCCCGACATCCAGGGCTGGTTGACCTCGTTGCTCACCTCGAAGTATGCGGCCTCGGCGTCCAGTGCCTTGGCGACATTCGTGTCGGCCCAGGCCGCGATCTGCTCCGGACTACCGCCCACGGGGATGCCGCTCAGCTCCACGTTGTGTCCGATGCCGTTTGCGTCCAGAGTCGCGGTGTCGATGCCCGGGGCACCCGCGTAGGCGATGCGGATCCACTTGATGCCGAGCGTCCTGACCAGCCCGAGTACGGCGTCCTTGCCGGGCTTGAGCAGCCAGGGGTAGTTGGCGAGGCCGAACATCGACTCCTTGCCCGCCTTGTACGCGAACTCCGGGAGCACGCTCAGATTCGTGCGGGCCAGCGCCTTGTCACTGCCGCTGACCGCCTGCACCTCGGTGAACACGATGTTCTGCGACGGCGAGGTCAGGGGAAAGGAGGCATTCCAGGCGGCGCCCGCCGCGAGGCTCCTGCAGAGCGTTCCACCGGCGATCTTCTTGCCGCCGAAGTCCCGCGCCCACCACGTCAGGGTCACCTTCCTGGCCGCGGCGGAGCCGTTGACGACCTGCGCCCTGAGCGTCATCGTCTGCCCGGCCGCCTTGTAGAGGTTGAACGGCTGGTCGGTCCACACTTCCACGCCGAGGGGCCTCTTGGCAGCGAGCGCTCCCGCCCCGCGCGGCCGCAGATCGCCGAGGACCAGATCGGCCTCGGTGACCGCGGTGCTCGCGCCGGTCGAGGTACCGGGGGAATGGAGCCACGTGGCGTTCGTGCTCGCCGGGTTGGTGGACGAAAGGCAGAAGAAGCCCTTCGATCCCGCCCACGTCTCCACGTACGCGCCGCCCGCGTTCACCTCGTACGGAATGCCGCCTCGGGCGTCCCGCTCCCAGATGGTCAGTGCTTCGTACGACTCCGCCGCGCTCGCTTCGTACACCGTGCGGGAGAACATGAAGCCGGCCGGTGTGAGCGTGCTGGAGCCGCCGACCTCCCACTTCATGTGTGCCTTGCGAGGGGTGACGTCGAAGGTGCCGCGCACCGTGACTCCGGACGTGCCGCTCGCCATCGTGTACGTGACCTGAATAGCGGGCCGCCCGTCGGGGAGCGTGATCCGGGCGGGCGTACCGCCGAAGGTGCGCTGCTGCCCGAGCGCGGTGTCCTTGATCATGAAGTGGCTGAGCAGGATGCGGTCGGCGCCCGCACCGTCCTGCACGAGGACGCTGCCGTCGCTCCGGCCGACCAGGGTGATGCCGTCGGCCTCGATGGTGACCGGGTCCGCGGCGTACGCGGGAACGGTCGGCAGCAGCGCGGCGCCGGTGGCGACGGCCGTGCCCTGGATGAATCTGCGGCGGGCGACTGACATGGAGGTGCCCTTCTCTTGGTCGGGGTGCTCCGAAGGCTCCGAAGCGGAAGGTGTGGTGGGGGAGTTGAGGGCTCGGCCGTTGGCTCCGGTGGAACTCAGCCCTTGACTCCGGTGAAGCCGAGCCCGGCGACGATGTACTTCTGGCAGACGACGAAGACGAGCACCGGCGGGGCGACGGCGAGCACCATCGCGGCGATCAGCTGGTCCTGCGGAGCCTGCGTGGCGAGCTGGGCGAGAGCGACGCTGATCGGCTGCTTCTCGGGGTCGGTGATGGCCACCAGCGGCCAGATGAAGTCCTTCCAGGAGTGCATCACCGCGAGCAGACTGATCACGGCGAGCACCGGCTTGCTCATGGGCAGCACGATCTTGGTGAGCAGTTGCCAGGTACTCGCCCCGTCGACCCGCGCCGCGTCGAACAGCTCCTTCGGCAGGGCGTCGAAGAACTGCTTGGCGAGTAGCACCGTGAAGGCGTTCGTGCCGGCCGGCAGCCAGATCGCCCAGTAGGTGTCGCCCAGGTTGAGGTGGAGGAACGGCACATCGATCACGGTCATGAAGAGGCTGACCATGTTCACCGTGTACGGCACGAACATCGTGGCGAGGATCGCCCCGTAGACGGCCTTGCCGAACCTCGGCCTGAGCACCGATAGGGCGAAGCCCGCCGTGGCCGAGACGAAGAGCTGCACGAACCACGATCCGCCGACCACCAGGAAGGTGTTCATCAGATAGCGGCCGACACTCAGATCGGTGTACGCCGCCGAGAAGTTGCCCAGGGCCGGCCGGTCCGGCCAGAGGGCCAGGGGCTGAGTGGTGAGCTCGGTGGGCGTTGAGACCGCGCCTTTGACCATCCAGTACAGCGGTCCGATGCCGATGAGCAGCAGCAGGATCAGGGTGAACACCTGGATGGAGCGCACTGCGGCGCGTACGCCGGGGCGTTGGCGGTCGTTGGTGGAGACGAAGGTGGTGAGCGTGGTCATGACGTGCTCCAGCTGCGGGTGGCCCGCAGATACACCGCGGAGAGCAGGGCGAGGGCGAGCACCATCAGGAAGGAGAGTGCGGCGGCCTGGCCGTACTCGCCGTCCTGGAAGGCGTACCGGAAGATCAGCAGCAGGACCGTGAGGGTGGAGTTCTCGGGTCCGCCGCCGGTGAAGACGTACGGCTCGGTGAAGACCTGCACCGTGTTGATCAGCTGGACCAGTAGCAACAGTCCGATGACGGACCGGAGTTGGGGCAGCATCACATGCCATATCCGCCGCCAGATCCCGGCGCCGTCCACCTCGGCGGCCTCATAGAGTTCGCCGGGGATGCCGACCATCGCCGCGAGGTAGATCAGGACGGCGCCGCCCATGCCCGCCCAGGTGGCCTCCAGGACCAGCGAGAGCATGGCGCTGTCGGAGGACTCCAGCCAGGAGTACGGGCCGAGCCCCACCTTGCCGAGGACGTTGTTGAAGAGCCCGCTCCCGGGATCGTAGAACCACTTCCAGAGCAGGATCGCCACCACTGGCGGGATGACCACCGGCAGATACACCAGGAAGCGGTAGACGCCCGCGACGTGCCGCACCGTCGACATGATCGCGGCCAGGATCAGCGGCGCCGGGAAGCCGATCAGCAGGCCGAGGACCACGAAGAACAGGGTGTTCCCGACGGCGGTGCCGAGCAGTGGATCGTCGAACAGGGTACGGAAGTTGTCCAGGCCGACCCAGACCGCGGGCTCGACGAGGTTGGTCTTCTGGAAGCTGAGCAGCAGGCTGCGCACGATCGGCCACCAGGCAAAGAGCCCGAAGACCAGCAGCGCGGGGACGAGGAACAGCCAGGCCGTGAACTGTTTGCGGGAGCCGGTGCCACGCCGCCGCTGCGGCAGGGTTCGCGGCACGGGCTCCTTGGCCACAGCGGCCGGGCGCCGGGACGGAGTGAGCAGGGCCATGGGCCGGCTACTTCTGGTCCGCGGCGAGCTTGGCATTGACGTCCTTCTCGGCCGAGGCCAGCAGGGAGTCGATGTCGGCGTCGCGCTTGGTGAGCACAGCCTGGACCACCGGGTCGAGCACGGTGTACAGCTTCTGCGCCTGGTACGGCGGCTCCGGCTTCAGTTTCAGCGTGGAGAGACCGTCGATGTACGGCTTGAAGTTCTGCAGCTTCACATTGACGTACGGCTTGATCGCTGCGTCGATCTCGGTCTGCCGTTTTTTGTCGAAGACCGGAAGCGTTGGCACGCCCACCGCGGACTTCGGGTCGGCAGAGAGCGCCTTGGCCTGCTCGGCGGCGATGTCGGTGCTGTACTGCGGCTTGGCGTAGGCGAAGGTCAGCCACTCGACGGCCGCTGCCGCATGCTTCTTGTCGGCGGACTTCGGGACCATGTAGATGTCGCCGCCGGTGAGTGTCGCATCGCCGCCGGACTGCGGCATCGGGGCCACTCCGAAGGCGTCGGTGTTCTCCATACCGAACTGCATCTTCGCCAGTCGGTACGTCCCCGGGCTGCCCATGAACATGCCGACCTGCCCGGCCGCGAACTGCTTGATCACGTCGTTCTGATTGTTGAGCAGGGTTTTGCCGAGCGAATCGTCCTTCCAGCGCATGTCCTTGAGCAGCCGCAACCCCTTCTTCGTCGGCTCCCCGGTGAGCGTGGCGGCGTACTTGCCACCCTGCTCCTTCTCCAGCTCGCCACCGAAGGCGTACGACAGCATCGTCAGCTGCCAGCCGCCCTGGTTGTCCTTGGACTCGTGGACGAAGCCCGCCTTGCCGGTACTGTCGCTGATCCTCTTGGCGGCTGTGCGGACTTCCGCCCAGGTGGTCGGCGGTCTGTCCGGGTCGAGGCCGGCCTTCTCGAAGAGCTCGCGGTTGTAGACCAGGCCCTGGGCGTACGGATTCTGCGGTACGCCGTACACGTCGCCGGCGCTGTCGGTGAGCGGCTGGAGGACTTGAGGGTTGAACTCCTTGAAGTGCTTCCACTCCTTGAGCTGCCCGGTGATCGGCTGCACCTGCTTCTGCTGGATGAGCCGCTGCGGCTCGGTCAGCGGCACCTTGATGACGTCCTCGACATTGCCGCCGGACAGCTTCGCGGAGAAGGTCAGCGGGTCGAAGACCGTGGTCGAACCCTTGACCTTGATGCCCGGGTTGGCCTTCTCGAAGTCGGCCACCTGCTTCTTGAACAGGGCGACCCCCGGCTTGTCGGTGGCCGGCGGCATGCCCTGCACCCGCAGCACGAGATCGCCGTCCCCGCCGGCACTGCTCGGGGTGAGGGAGGAACAGCCCGCGAGGGTCGCGGTCAGCGCTGTGCAGCCAAGTATGGCCGCACAGCGGAAGTTTCTGGGCATAACGGCTCCAAGAAGGGCAGGAGTGGGCTCGGTGCGGTGTAGTGCGGTGCCTTGCTCGTTGTGGTGCGCCGTGGATCAGTGGGCGGGTGCGGGACCCGTCGAGGCGCGGGGGATCAGGCGGGAGCCGATCTCCACGAAGGGGGAAGTGACTTCAAGTCCTTGTCCAGTACGGCCTGTTGTGCTCGCGATCGTCTCGATCAGGAGGTCCCCCGCGCGCGTGGCGATCTCTTCGGGGTCGATCCTGATCGTGGTGAGGCTGGGGGTGGAGACGGAGGCGAGCAGTGTGTCGTCGATGCCGATGACGCTGACGTCGCGCGGCACGCTCACGCCGAGGTTGGCCATCTGGTGCAGCACGCCGAGGGCGACCAGGTCGTTGTGGGCGATCACGGCCGTCGCGTCGTGGGCGGCGACGAGGGTGGCGGCGTGCACGCCCGTCTCGAACCGCGGCTCGTACGGGCCGAGCTCGGACAGGGAGAGGTCGAGCGCTTCGAAGGACTCCTGGATGGACTTGCCGCGGCTCAGCTCGGCGCGGGACGCGTTGATGAAGACGCAGCGCCGATGGCCGTACGCCTTCAACTGCTCGGCGGCCTGTGCGATGCCGGCGGACAGTGAGATCCGGACCTCGGGGATGCCCGGCACATGACGGTTCACCACCACCAGCGGCATCTGGCCCGCGAGTTCATGGAGCCGGCCCTCGGTGAGGGTGGAGGCCCACAGGATCAGGCCGTCGACACGCTTCGATACGGCCGCGATGGCGGCCAGCTCGTCCGCCTCGCGCTCGTCGCTGTCGGCGACCAGGACCGTGTAGCCCAGGTGCCGGGCGCGGGCCTGCATCGCCTTGATGATCGGCGGGAAGAACGGGTTGGCGATGTCCGGGACGATCAGGCCGAGTGTTCCGGTGCCGCCGCCGCGCAGTGAACGGGCCGCCGGGTTGGGGGAGTAGCCGAGCTTGGCCGCGGCGTCGAGGATGCGCTGCCGCGTCGTCGGCTGCACCTGGTCGGGTGCGGTGAACGCGCGGGACACCGTCGACACCGAGACGCCCGCGGCGCTCGCCACCTCCCGGATCGTGACTGCCACGGACGGCCTCCTCGTCGTCTTGAGCCGGGGGACCCCGGTCGTCTCGCATCTGGATCCTGCGAATGCGGTTGATGTTTGCGAACGTTCCCATGACGTGTCAAGAGGTGTGTCAGGACTATTTCATCGAGGAAAACCTTCTGGATGCACGGGTCTTGCGCTTCGCCTCGACTGCTGTCGATGATGTGTTCTCAAGAACGGCACTGAAATTGCGGGAACGTTTTCATAGAGGAGTGGAATGAAGATCACCGGCCTGGAAGTGCTGACTCTCCCCGACCACGGCGACAGCATGATGCTGGTCGTGGTCGACACCGACGAGGGCATCCACGGCCTGGGCGAGGTCGGCATCAGGTCGCGCCAGCGGGCGGTCGCGGGCGGTCTCGAGCACCTGGCGGAGCTGATCGTCGGCGAGGACCCGCGACGGATCGAGCACCTCTGGCAGGTGATGTTCCGGCGCGGGTTCTTTCCCGCCGACCGCATACTCGGCGCTGCCATCGCAGCGGTGGACGTGGCGCTTTGGGACATCCGTGGCAAGGCGCTCGGCGTACCGGTGCATGAGCTCCTCGGGGGCCGGGTGCGTGATCACGTACCCGCCTATGTGCATGTCGGCGACGGCTACCACGACCGCGCGTGGTTCCTGGACCGCTGCCGCGGCCTGGTCGCCGAGGGCTGGCGTCATCTGCGGTTCGCCTCGCCGCACGACGCCGACGGCACGCTCGACGCCCGCCGCTGCCTGCGCGACTCGGTCGACCTCTTCCACCAGGTGCGGGACGCGGTCGGCGATGAGGTGGAGCTGATTCTTGACGTCCATACGCGCCTGGATCCGCCGGAGGCGCTGACCCTGTGCCGGGAGGTCGAGGCGGCCCGCCCGTACTTCATCGAGGACCCGCTGCGCTGTGAGAATCCGGACAGCTACCGCATGCTGCGGACCCGTACCGGCGTACCACTGGCCGCAGGTGAGCAGTACGGCTCCAAATGGGAGTTCAGAACACTCATCGAGGACGACCTCATCGATTACGCGCGCGTGGACGTCGGGGTGGCCGCGGGCCTGACCGAGGCGAAGAAGATCGCGGCGATGGCGGAGACCCACCACATCAGGCTCGCCACCCACAACCCGCTCGGCCCGGTCACCGCAGCTTCCTCGCTCCAACTCAACCTGGCCTGCCCCAATGTGGCGATCCAGGAGCACCAGACCGACCCCGATCCGGCCATCGCCGCCCTCTTCACCGCGCGGCCGACGATCCTGCCGGGGCGGGTGGAGCTGAGCGAACTGCCCGGCATCGGCGTCGACATCGACCGGGAAGCGGCGCGCCGGTACCAGGCCGCGGCGGCCGAGCGCCCGCACTTGCGCACGGCGGACGGGGCGTTCACCAACTGGTAGCCGGGCAGGCCGGTCGGCCGCGCGGGCCGGCGCCCCTGCGGAATCGAAAGCCGCGTACAACCCTTGTGTCCCATCCGGTTCCGCACAGGCCGCCGGACAAGGAGCGGGTCCCTCCCGGTTACTGGCTGGGAAGCCGCACACCATGACAACGGGACATTTGCATCACCGTCCCGGCGGGCGCATGGCCCGCATCCACACACTGAGCACGATCTCCGACTCCAGAAAGTGAGGCGAGTTCCGTCGTGTCGTTCACAGGAGCCGCGAGGCCGGTCGAACTGGGCCTTGTCGGCATAGCGTTCATGGGCGTTCTGGTAGGCGCGTCGGCGACGCCGGCCGGCAGCCAGGAACGCGAGAAGCTGCAGGTGACGGCCGTGTCGTCGCGGCCCGGCACGGTGTCGGGAGACGACGCCCTGATACGTGTCGAGGTGCCCGCCTCCATAGCGGCCGACAACGTCCGGGTCGAGGTAGAGGGCCGGGACGTGACCTCGAGCTTCCGGCCCTCCGGCAACAACGCGCTGATGGGCGTGGTGAAGGAGCTGTCCAAGGGCGACAACAGGCTCACGGCCAGGGCTCAGGGCGCGGACGCCGGACAACTGACCCTGAAGAACCACCCCATCACGGGGCCGGTGTTCGCCGGGCCGCACGAGCAGCCGTTCGTCTGTGACACCGCCGAGTTCAAGACGGTCACCGGCGGGACCCTCGGGCAGCCGATCGACAAGGACTGCTCGGTCAAGACCCGTGTCGATTACATGTATCGCACCACGGCCGGCAAGTTCGTTCCGTTGCCCGACGAGAACGTCCTTCCCGCCGACCTGGCGACCGCCACGACGAGCGCGGGCAGGAAGGTGCCGTACATCGTCCGCGTCGAGACCGGCACCATCAACCGCGGCATCTACGAGACGGCCGTGCTGCACGACCCGAAGTCCGGCACCCCCGACCCGCTGCAGCGTGAGCCGGGCTGGAACGGGCGCCTCGTGTACGGCTTCGGCGGGGGCTGTAACGGCGGCTGGTACGTCCAGGGCCGCAACACCGTCGGCATCATGAACGACACGTATCTGAGCAAGGGCTACGGCGTCGCATCGTCCACGCTTAACGTCTTCGGCAACAACTGCAACGACCTGCTGGCCGCCGAGACCATGAGCATGGTCAAGGAACGCTTCGTGGAGACGTACGGCGACCCGGCCTTCACCATCGGAAACGGTTGCTCCGGCGGCTCGTACCAGACCCACCAGATCGCCGACAACTACCCGGGTCTGCTGGACGGCATCCTCTCCGGCTGCAGCTTCCCCGACGTCGGCTTCGGGACGATTCAGACACTCAGCGACGCCCAGCTCCTGAACCACTACTTCAAGGAAGTCGCGCCGGACGCTTTCACCAAGGACCAGCAGAAGGCGGTCTCCGGGTTCGGCAAGTGGGAGAGCATCGGCAGCCTGGCCAGGGCCGGCGGCCGTATCGACCCCACGGTGTTCTGCCCGCCCCAGCTGCCCGAGGGGCAGCGCTACGACCCCGAAACCAACCCGGACGGTGCCCGCTGTGACGTCTACAGCCATACCGTGAACGTCTACGGCGAGGTACCGGAGACCGGGAAGGCGCGCAGGCCGCTCGACAACACCGGTATCCAGTACGGACTTGAGGCCCTGAACAAGGGGACCATCGACATGGACCAGTTCATCGACCTGAACCGGCGCATCGGCGGCCTCGACGACGACGCCAAGCCCGCCGCGGAGCGCACCGTCGCCGATCTCAAGGCGGTACGGACGGCCTACCGCACGGGCCGCATGCTGAACGGCGGTGGCGGCCTCGCCGACGTTCCGATCATCGACTACCGCGACTACACGGACGACGCGGCGGCCGGCGACATGCACATGCGCTTCCACTCCTTCTCCACCCGGGCGCGCTTGGACAAGGCCAACGGAACCCACGCCAACCAGGTCATGCTCACCCGCTCCAGCGGGCACGGATTCACTCTCGCGGGGATGCTGTCCGACATGGACCAGTGGCTCACCGGCATCAAGGGAGACTCCGGCAACGACGCCCCCATCGAGAAGATCGTCCGCCACCAGCCGCAGGGTCTCACGGACGCCTGCTGGACCCGTGGCATCGGTGCGAAAAAGATCGCGGAGCCCCAGGTCGAGGGCATCGACAACACCGAGTGCAACACCCTCTACCCGGTGTGGACATCGCCGCGGATGGTCGCCGGAGCCGATGTGGCGAACGACATCGTCAAGTGCCGCAAGCGTCCCGTGGTCCGCTCCGACTACCGAGTGCCGGTGAACGACGGCCAGTTCGAGGATCTGAAGGCGATCTTCCGAAGCGGTGTCTGCGACTGGTCCCAGCCCGGGGCGGGTCAGCAGGGCCTCGCCGGTACATGGCTCTCCTTCGACCCGAAGTGACGGGATCGCGGCAGGTGAGCCAAAACGGGGGCGAGTGCGACCTCCCGCTTTGGTGTCAGTGATGGTGAGTTCCCGCGTTCGTCCAGGGCAGCACCTATTTCCGGTCCGCTGAAGCAGCGTCACCCCGCCTCTCCTCCCCTCCTTGTCGTCAGTGGGGGAGGAGAGCATCGGGTGTGGGGGGCGGCCTGGCGGCTTTCCCAGCCCCGACGGGCCGTGTCCAGCGCCCGGCCGGGGACCGGACGCGGCGGACGAGGGGAGCGCGGGTCTGATGGCCGGGAAGCACTTCCTCCATTCGGTCCGGGAACTGGCTTCCTTGTCCGTTCCCACCTGGACCCTGATTCGGGCTGAAATTCGGGATCTGCCGACAGTGGCAAGCAGACTTAACTGGACTGGCGGAGCTGCACAGTTGACCGAGCTTCCGGTCGACCTGCCCGGACGATGGTCGCTGTTCGGCCTGTACGTGGTCTTTCTGCCCCCGAACCCGGCCGTCTGGGACGAGGGAGGTTTTCTGCACCTGGAGCGGGACGAGCGGGAGCAACGGGCCGAGTTGCGCATCGCACCCGATAGGGAGCCGGTTGCCGACCTGGAGCGGATGGATGTCCAGCCGCTCCACCTGGTGGGCGGCACGATCCTTGAGGCGGCCCGCGGGACTGTGGTCGGAATCCCGTCGGAGACCGTCCTTGCTACGTCGAGGGGCAGTGACCTGGATTGGTCAGCGGCACTGCTGGCCGGCCGGAACCGGTTCTGGGTGCGGGCAGCTGACAGGCTGACCTCGCCACAGGCCGCCATCGTGGACGCGGCGCAGGTCCTGGGGCGCGCCTCATGGGCCCTGTGGCCCCCGGGCAGCCGGATGCGGTAGGCCGGGCGCCGTTGCTGTGGCTGGCGAAGCCCGCGAATGCGTGATGCTTTCCCGGAAGCCGTATCCATACCGATCAGCGATCGGAAGTCCGTTCGATCCCCATTCGCGATGATCGGTCTCGGGCTCTCGACGAGTGGGCAGGATTGGCGGTTCGGCTAACCGGCAATCCTGAGCTATGTGGCCCCGCCGCGCTACTGAACTTGATCGGGTGTTGTCGGGCAGGCAGTTCACGTGCTCCGCATGCTTTGCGCGATGGTGTGATCGTGTGGTCGGAATCCGGTTCGTTGCAGGGCGCCGGGACCGCTGGGGTCAGGCGGGTGAGTGATCTTCAGCCCGTCGTATGGCTACTTACCGGCATGTCCGGCTCGGTAAGACCACCTTCGCGAAGGCGTTGGCACGAGGCGGTGCCGTCCGTCTGTCAGTGGATGACCAAATGACAGCCCGGCATGGACGGATCGGCAAGGACCACGCCGAGTGCGAACACCTCGCGCTTCAGGCTCCCGTGAGCGGCGGCGGTGGCGGCGGGGTCATCATTCCGCCCGCGCCACCGATCGACCAGAACCCCAACGATGGCACGCATCCGGTACCGGCACCTGCCCGCCCCACCCCCAAGCCGGACTGGAAGACGGCCGCGTGGCGGCCGGGCAGGGAGTGAGCACAACTGTCACGGCCCAGGACATGCTGGACATCGCGGGGGTCGCGATCTTTGCGCCCACGCGTGTCGACGGGGATGAGATTCATGCACCTCGGCCTGCCGATGAGGCGGGCGGGAAGAATCGTGGCCGGACCCGGCAGGACGAGAAGTGTGACGACGGCCGTGGATTCAGTTCGACCGGGCACGCCGTCTACCTTCCGCGCGAGCGATACTTCGACGCGCACGAGGGCAGCGAGCAGTGCCGGGCTACTGGGGTATTCGCCATGGTGGACAAGTCGGACTGCAACTATGGGAGGAAGCGCCCCGGAATGAACGCGAATTCGACCACAGTACCTCCCGGCATGGACGAGACCCGGAGCGAGGGGGAAATCCCGGCGAACGGTCACCTCATTCCGGCGGCAGTCACTGGTTCGGGAATTGACTTGCGAAACCTGGCTGCGGAGTATACGAAGACAAACACCCCCCTATCTCAGTACCGGAGTCGAGCGGGATGTCGTCCAGGCCATCAAGGTCGGAAAGCACGTAACCCTCTCCGGCCCCGACGGCCTCGTCCCGCTCGTCGAGTCGGACCGAGGGGAGTGCGTCTTCTTTCAACCGGGGGAGGTGCCGCGGATTTACGTCTACGTCGGAAGCGATGATGACTTCTACCGCTATGACATGACCTTTTCGGAATGGTTGTACCGGTATCTGCGTGGCGAAGATATGACTGGGCCGAACAGTAGCGCCTCCATCTCCGGGCCGGTGAGGTTCGACGCGCTTCCAGGCGCGGAGGGAAGCCGAGGAGCCTTCTGGTTGGGGCCCGACCGGTCTGAGTAGGCCGTGGAACGTGCCGGCGCCGGCGTGCAGGGAAGCGCCACACGGGCAGGGGCTTCCACGGATGTGCAAGGCCGCGGGGCAGGGGCGTTTCAAAGTCCCGGTGATCATGTGAGTTCGCAAGGGGCGAGGTTTCCATGGTCACCGACGTCGTCCCCCGGCTCACCGGCTCACCGGCAACCCCGATCTCAGACGCGGCCTGGTGGCCCTCGCCGAAGACGGCGTGGTACCGCCTGAGGGCCCCTTCCCGGTCGCGCGCTCGTCGAACGGTCCGCCGCGACCGACATCGATCCGGCAGGGGCCGGGTATGCGCCCCTCTTGCCCGGAGTACTGGCGCTGGACGTCGGCGGACTTGGTGCCCTTCTTCACGAAGCCGGTGTCGGCGGTGATCAGCACACCGTTGTCCGTGCCGAGGTGCTCGGCAACGTGGGCAGGTCGTCACGGACCTCGTCGGCCTTCCAGCGGCTCCGGGAGAGCAGATGCTGCAGCCCGTCGGGGATGGCATGGCCGGCATATTAGGCGAGCTGCCAGCCGTTCTTGCGGCCCACGGGGCCAAGGAGCCCACGGACGTAGTCTCGCGTCCGGCGCCGGGGCTCCACGCGAGCGTCACCTGATCCGCAGGAGCAGATCGTCAAGTCCTTCTTCCCAGACGTGTGTTGGTGCATCATTCGCTCGGGCGGACTGCCCGGAACGTTGCCACAGCACACGGCGCGGTCACACCTTCGTGGGACGGCCCGGCAAAGACCGACCCACCCCCGATTCCAGCCCACTACACTCTCCACGCCCAAGTCGTTGACCAGCACGAATGAAGAAGTCCGGCTGGAGTATTAGCCAAACCGGCGATCGTCGCGACCATTGAGGATTTCGCATCGGCTGCGCTTGGTGGTGGAGCCGTGCGGATGCCTTGACGGGACACCACTCGCCCGCTCCGACCTCCGCCCCCGGCGTGGCCTCGGCGTACCTGAGCAGGCCCTCGTCACGGGCCGCAAGCCGGACCGCCCAGGTGTCTCCGTCCAGCCAGGCGATGGCGAGCAGCCCGTTGCCGGCGTACTGCGCGGTGAACAACTCCGGGCCGGGCTGCCGGCACATTGGCGCAAGCAGCCGTGCGTACTGATCGGGTGTCAGCCCGTCGGTCACGGCGCCATACCGGGTGCCATGGACCGTCTCGTGGAGCAACAGCGCGGGAAGGAACTGCGACAGCCCCAACCCGTCATCCGGCAGCTCCCATCCCGCGTCATCGCCGATCCATCGCCGGTGCACAACGTTGTCCCCGCCACCGGGTGCGACACCGAGTCCCTGAGAATCCCTGTTGCGCCACCCGTTCGGTTCAGTGTTGTTGGTGGTGATGTTGTTGTCGTCTGGGCACGGGGCGGGATTGTGACCTCGATCGAGTGGACCGCGTATCCGCGGTTCAAGCGGCTGATTACCGCGCATGAGCTGCCTCTGTTCTTCTCGCAGACTCGCTGAGTGCTGTGTCGATCGACGATCGGCGGAAGTCGGTGTGCCAGACGTCGATCACATCACCGTGGTCGTTGGTGATGAGGTACTCCGGCCACCGGTCAAATGCCGAGCATGGGTGCGAGATCCCGAACTCGACGACATCCGTCACCTCGAGATTCCATGTGTCGGAGAGCACGGTGTGGTGGTCGTACAGCGAGCGCACACGTCCGCGGACATCGGACTTGTCCCCTCCGGCCGCCGTGCTGGCGGACAGAAGGATTGGCGCCTCGGTGTCGTAGGGAAGGTCGCGCTTCCCGGCTCCGACCACGGCGGTGCCGTCCTCGGCGGCGGACACGACGACCGCGCGCACGGCCAGAGCTGGGACGAGGCCGGGAATCGGGCTCACGCGGGCGTAGACGCCGTGATCGTGCGTGACGTAGCAACCGGACCTGAGCAACCGGATTGTGCCTGGAACGTCGTCGTCCGTCGGGAGGAAGTCGACGACACGGTCAGGAAAGGCCGATCCACCCATCGAGTACACGGGGCGGTCGGTCTCGAAGAGTCCGGCGACGTCGAGGTAGACGTCGCGGACCCGGCGGCAGTGTTCGTCCACGGCCGCAATCGTTTCGGCGATCCTTGTGTTCGGGGCGACGCCTTCGTACCCGGCGACTCCCACGAGCCGGAGTCCGGGAGCCGCTCGGACAAGCTCCGCTGTGCGGCGGGCCTGCTTCGGGTCGCGGATACCGGTGCGGCCACCCGGGGTGCCGATGTCCAGAAGCACTTCAAGAGCGGGGCCGTGCACGCCGAACACCTGATTCGCTGCGGCGATCCCGACCGCGGAGTCGACGAAGCACCGGATCTTCCGTTCCCGGTCGGCGGCTATCCAGGCCCGAAGTCGTGCCAGTCCGAATGGATCGACGATCTGGTTCGCGATGAGGACGGTGTTGTGTCCCCAGCCGAGCACAGTCGCGACCTGGTCGACGGTGGCAACGGTGACGCCGACGGCGCCGGCCGCGATCTGTCGTTCGATGATGGGAGCGGACATCGTCGTCTTGACATGGGGAGCAAGCGCGACGTCATGGGTCTTGCACCAGTCGGCCATGACGCGGATGTTGTGATCGAGGGCGGCGGCGTCGAGACGCAGTTGGGGGTATGCGGCGGGAATCACGAATGCTCCTTGAGGTGGCTGCTCGGCAGGGTGTCAGTGCCAGTGGATGGACTCAGGGCTCACAGCGCGCTCGGTGCCCGGGCCGGAACGTGCTCCTTGCTGGCGGCGTTTCGCGACGACATCCGGTAGCTGCCGATGAGAACCGCTGCCCAGACCGGCAGGGCGTACAAGGCGATGCGCTGGCCCTCGTCGAACACGAGGAGAATCGTCAGAGCTGCGAGGAAGGCGAGGTGACCCAGCACAGGGCCTTGGCGTAAGGGAGCCGGAACGTACTCGCGGGTGCCTCACCGCGTTCTACGCGACGCCGGTAGACGAGGTGGCAGACGACGATGACACCCCAGCTCCAGATTCCTCCGAGGGTGGCGACCGACGAGATGTACGAGAACGCCCTCTCCGGGACGATCGCGTTGACCGCGACGTCGACGAGCATCAGAGTGCCGGAGGCGATGATGGCGGCCGCAGGCACGTGACCACGGCTGGTCTTCTCGAACACCTTGGGTGCGAGCCCGTCCTCGGCGAGCTTCTTGAGCAGGCGTCCGTTGCTGTACAGCCCGGCGCTGCACGCCGACAGAGCGGAGGCGAGGACGACGAAGTTCATGACGCCGGCGGCCGCGGGAAGACCAATGTGCGAGAAGCTCTTGACGAAGGGGCTCTCGTCCGCGCTGAACTGATCCCAAGGGAACAGCGACATCAGCACGATCAGGGTGCCGACGTAGAAGATCCCGACACGCCAGGGCACGGAGTTGATCGCCTTCGGTATCACGGACTCCCGGTCCTTGGTCTCGGCTGCGGTCATGCCGATGAGTTCGACGCCCTGGTAGGAGAAGACCACGATCTGGAAGGCCAGAAGGACCGCGAGCAGCCCGTGCGGGGCGATGCCTCCGTGATTCCAGAGGTTCTCGATCCCACCTGCCTGGCCGGCTTTGCCGACGTTGAAGACCAGTGCGAAGATGCCGCCACCGATCAGGGCAAGGATGGTGACGACCTTGATCGATGCGAACCAGAATTCGGCATCCCCGAAGAATCCGACCTTGGCCAGGTTCAATCCGACGAGTGCGAGCAGCGCGATCAGTGCCGTGAGGTATTGCGGCATCGACGGGAACCAGAACTTGACGAAGACCCCGGCTGCGGTGAGCTCGGCCATCCCGATGACGGTCCAGGTGATCCAGTAACCCCAGCCGGTGACGAAACCGTATGCAGGGCCCAAGAACTCGCGCGCATACTCGGCGAAGCTCCCCGCGACGGGCCGGTACATCAGCAGCTCGCCGAGGGCACGCATGATGATGAAGATGAACACGCCGGTGACCGCGTAGACGCCGATCACGGCCGGCCCGGCGTAGGAGATGCCTTTCCCGGATCCGAGGAGGAGCCCGACTCCGATGGCGCCACCGATCGCGATCATACGGATGTGTCGTTTGTTGAGTCCTTGCGCGAGCCCGTCCTCGTTCGCCCCATCGGGGGAGCTGCCGACTGTCATGATGTGTCCTTGTTCGATGTCAGTGTTTGGATATAGGCGTTTTGGGTCGGCGAGGACAGTCGTGGCAGACCGTGCCGGGCATCGCTCGGTCGGGCCCGGCTGGGAGTCGGGAGTCAGGCAACCTCGACGATGAGTTCGACTTCGACGGGGGCGTTCAGTGGCAGTTCGGCGACGCCGACAGCCGAACGCGCGTGTGTACCGGCATCGCCGAAAGCGCGCGCGAGCAGATTCGAGGCGCCGTTGACGACGCCGGGCTGGCCGGCGAAGTCGTCGGCGGAAGCGACGAACCCGGTCACCTTCACGACCCGTACGACCGAGTCGAGGCCGACGAGGGCATCGATCGCAGCAAGTGCATTTAGAGTGCAGATTTCTGCTGCCCTCGACGCGTCCGTCACCGAAACCTTGCGGCCGACCTTTCCCGGTCGTTCGTTCGATCCCCGCACCAACGGCAACTGGCCAGAGGTGTAGACCAGATCACCGGTCCGCACCGCCGGAACACAGACGCCGATCGGCGTGGCCGTCGACGGCAGTTCGAACCCGAGCTCGGCGAGGCTTTCCGCCCATGACGACGCGGACCGCGCGTCGCCGGATGCACCGGTGGCGGATGGTGTCGCGAACATGTAAACACTGCCTGCTTTCGGGGGTGGGGCGTCGATGTGCACCAGCGTGCTGCGCGTCACCACGAGGTGCATCGTGCGGCCGCACCAATCACGACCGAGGTGTGGTGCGGATTCACGAAGGACGTACCGTTGGGTGCAGCAGGAAGCAAACGAAGGGTGCCGATCGTGACCAGCCCTGGAGCCAGGCTCGACAACGTCGTGAGCAACCTCGCCGGCACCCTGCTGGAGGTTCTTGCGGGGACCATCGACGGAACGACGTTGATCACCGACGTCGTCGTCGACGATCCGCGGGAACAAGCACCGGTTCGCCCTGGGGCCATGCTTCTGTGTACCGCCGCCGACGTCCGGGATCTGCCGGCCTTGCTCGATCGTGCGGTCACACGCCAGGCGCCCGCCCTCGTGGTACGTGCGCCGTTGGATCTCGAGCCGGAGCTGCGTGCTCACATCGAACGCAGCGGTGTGGCCCTGCTCGGCCTCGCCGGCGGAGCAACGTGGGCACAGTTGGTCGTCCTGCTCCGCTCGCTGCTCTCCAGCAGTGCGAGTGGCGAGAAACTGCTGGCCGGAATGCCCGCGGAAGACTCGTTCGCCCTGGCCAACGCGATCGGATCACTACTCGACGCGCCGATCACCATCGAAGATCGCGACTCACAGATTCTGGCGTTCTCCGATCGCCAGAACGAGGCTGATCAAACACGGATCGAGACGATTCTCGGACGGGGCGTCCCTCGGCACGCCCGCCTCGCGCAGGAACGAGCGGGCGTCTTCAAACGGCTCCACGCCGACGAGAAACCGATCTTCATCGACACACCGCAGATCGAAGGCGCGCCAGGTCTTCCGCGCGTGGCGATAGCCGTACGTGCAGGTGACCAAGTGCTCGGCTCGATCTGGGCGGCTGTCCCTGGGCCCCTGAGCGACGAGAAGGAGCAAGTACTCGTCGATGCTGCGAAAGTCGTTGCGCTGCAGCTGCTGCGGCACCGTATCGGTGTAGACATCGACCGGCAGGTTCGCGCGGACCTCATCGCAACCGCATTGGCAGGAGGCGTCCCGGCGTCGGGTGCGATCGAGCGTCTTGGACTTGCGCACCGGACCGTGACCGTGCTCGGCCTGTCCCTTCCGAATGGGAACTCGGCCGACGCTGCGGCCTCCGGGCAAGCTCGGCGGCAGACCTTGGAACGGATCACCGACTCCTTCGCATTTCACCTGTCGGTCGCGGCACCCGGCGCGGTCGTGGCATTGGTCGGCGACGTGTGCTACGCGATCGTGCCGGCGCCGATTCGGAAAGGAAAGGAAAACGTCACGGCCATGGCCCAGCGGGTTTCGAACGATTTCCTCGACCGTGCACGGGACAGACCTGGAGGAGTGGCGATCGGCATCGGTCGCGTGGTCTCGTCATCCGATCCGGCCGACCTCGCTCGCTCGCGGCACGATGCGGACAGAACCCTACGTGTCCTGCGCCAGGAACCAGCCGGCCGAGTCGCGGTGTTCGCCGACGTCCAAGTGGACGAACTCTTGCTGGAGATGGGTGACCAACTGCGCAACGAGGGCGGCCTGCTGGACGGCCCCATCGCCCGGCTGCATCACCACGATCGAGAACACGGAACCACGATGGCGGAAACCGTGGCTCAATGGCTTGACCACCTCGGCAACACCCTGAACGCATCTGCGGCCATGGATGTACACCCCAACACATTCCGATACCGCCTTCGCCGAGCGGCAGAAATCGCGCAACTGAACCTGAATGATCCCGACGAACGCTTTGCGGCGATGCTCGAGTTCCGGGTCACTCGGCAACGACCGTCCGCGGAAGGCGGCAGATCAGGCCCTGGCGCATCGCGTACGCGACGGCATGGCTCCGGTTGCGAAGCTGAAAGCCGGTCATCAGCTCATGAAGCACGCTCTTGATCGTGCGTTCGGAGTAGGCGAGCTTTTTCGCGATGACTTCGGTGTCGTGTCCTTCGGTGATGAGGCGGCGCACGTCAATCTCGCGGGGGGCCAGACCGCTGAAGTGCAGTCCCTGTGGGCGGAGCACGTTCTCCTGCAGCGTGCCGACCTCTGACATGAGTGCTCCCAGCAGAGTCATTGTCAAGATCTGTGGATCGGGCCGGGCTGAGACGGCTTGGGGGACACCCTGATCTTCTCGCCGTGCCAGGTGACCTCGTGCAGGCCCAGTCGCCGGTAGAGGGCCTGGGCTCTCTGGTTGACGGCAAGGACGTCAGAGCGAGGTCCGGGCCCTGCCGGCGGGCATGCTGCAGGAGTACGCGTCGCTCGGAAAACCCCGAGCGGCCGGTCACCGCCACCATGCCGGATGTCATCGGCGGCAACGCCGGGCGTGCATACGAGCAGATGAGTTCCGAACTCGACATGACCTTCGAGGACGCGAGCGGACAGGACCGTCCGGTGGACGACCCGGCTGAGTGGAAGATCTGCAACTCCCAGCCGGGCCCGAACCAGCAGATCACCGATTTCCCCGTTGTCTTCGGCGTGGTGAGAGCTTCGGAGAGTTGCAAGGACAAGACGCCGAAGTGATGTGTCCAAGGACGCCAGCGTTCCACCACGGTCTTTCATGCTGAGCATCGCGGGACTGGTGGGACGACCCACAACGATAGAGGACACGGCATCTGAACTGGTCAGACTTTCCACCGTGCGCGTCAGGGGAGGTTGTAGGTGACCACGGCGCGGGCCGGGAAGCGGAAGTAGTCGTTGACCGTGGGAGAGCGCTCGACCATGACGTTGACGCTGGACCCGGTGGCGCTTGTGGAGTGATAGATCCAGACAGGGCCACGCAGGGGAGAGCCGCACAGACCATCCGGGAGCTCGATCTCGTCGTCGGCGACCGCTTTGGTGCCGTACTTCTCATCGAACAGGGGCTCGCCATCCGGGAGGATGCCGGCACGGTGAAGGTAGTCCGGTATCTGGCCGCTCACGAAGGTGACCTCAGCGCTGCCGTTCCGGGTGAAGTAGTGGACGTCGGAGGCGCCGGCGGGGATCGACGCGCCCCCGGCGTGGATCACGCCTGGCAATTGTACGTCGCTTCCCTCGCATGCCCGGACGTCGCCGAACGGGTGGAACAGTTCATCCTGGAACAGCCAGATGATCCCTCCAGCCAGCATCGCCAGGACGAGTACGACGATCCCCAGGCACGACAGCATGCGCCACAGCCCGGCCCCGCCGTCAGGCGCACCGCTCACGTTTTCTGGAAACGGCGTCCCTCCCTCCTCGCCCACCCAGTCCCCGCCCCTGGTCTCCGAACCGGCACTCCAGGAATCACTCATGAACGCCCCCTCGGTCTGCCTTGCATGTCGGCACGGGGAGCATATGCCAGTGATCAACCAGACCGGCACTGGAGTATGCGCCACGTCGAGGAGACACCGTGCCCAAGGCGCGCCCGAAGGGGCCGTCTTCGACATGTCCACTCGCGCCCCTCCCAGGCGATCACCCCACCCGGTCCGACCAGGGCCTTGGCCTCGGTGGGAGGCTTCCGCTCTTCCTTCCAGTCAGGCCGCGTGACCTTCCGGGCGTTCGACGAGGTGTCCGCGTTCGAAGCGGGATCCGGCGCGGACGAGAGCGACGAGGTGGGGTGCGGTGATGGCGCGCCAGCGGGTCTGGGCGGACTCGACGAGTTTGAACACCATCGCCAGGGCCGCGGCTGGGCTGCCAGCCCCGCGGGTGACTTTGGTCCTCAGCTTCACGGTGCTGAGAGGGCGATAAGAGCCAGCTCGACCCAATTTACG
The DNA here is from genome assembly GCF_044741025.1 of Streptomyces sp. NPDC088246. Taxonomy (NCBI): domain Bacteria; kingdom Bacillati; phylum Actinomycetota; class Actinomycetes; order Kitasatosporales; family Streptomycetaceae; genus Streptomyces; species Streptomyces sp. NPDC088246. The sequence goes on along the minus strand of NZ_JBIURV010000075.1, from coordinate 1,289 downwards.
CGATCACTCCGGAGGCTCACAGGGGGACTTACCGGACAGAACTCCCTCCAGCGAGGTGGGGAGTCACGGGTCGAAGCCCGCCAATGAGGTCGTCCACGCGAATTCCGCAGGCGGTAGCCCGCCATCAGGAGGGGCAGATCGGTACCAAGTCTGAGGAACCGGCTCTTATCGCCCTCTGGAAGTGCTCTCGGGGCCGTCGATTTTCTACGGGTTGCTTCCGAGCCTTCGGATCGTTGATGTGGTATGGGGCGTTTCGATGAGTTGATCGGTCCGTTGCGGGCGAAGCTGGAGGCGGTGACGCCGCATCTGGACGAGCGTCAGCGTCGGTTGTTGTACGGGGCGGAGGCCCGGATACTCGGTCACGGTGGGATCGCCGCCGTCGCGAAGGCGGCAGGAGTCTCCAAGGGCTGCGTCTCCCGTGGGCTGGCCGAGCTGGAGGAGGATCCCGCGCCACACGGCCGTACCCGCCGGGCCGGCGCGGGCCGTCCGGCCGCGGCCGAGAAGGATCCGGGGCTGCGGGCCGCACTACTGGCCCTGGTCGAGGACAGTACCCAGGGTGATCCCATACGGCCGCTGACGTGGACGACGAAGTCGCTGCGCCACCTGGCGGGTGAACTGGCCGCCCAGGGCCACGCGGTGGGCCGGGACACCATCGCCGCGCTGCTCAAGCAGGCCGGGTTCAGCCTGCGCGCGAACGCGCGGGTCCTGGCGGGGAGTTCGCACCCGGACCGTGATGCCCAGTTCCGGCACCTCAACGACACGGTGGGCCGGTTCCTGGCCGCCGGCGATCCCGTGATCAGTGTGGACACCAAGAAGAAGGAGCAGATCGGGCTGTTCGCGCAGGCCGGGAGGGAGTGGGTGCCGTCGGGTGCGCCGGTGAAGGTCCTCGACCACGACTTCCCCTCCCACGCTACCGGTACGGCGATCCCGTACGGCATCTACGACCTGGGGCGCAATACCGGCTTCGTCGTGGTGGGCACCGACCACGACACCGCCGCGTTCGCGGTCGCGGCCCTGCGCCGCTGGTGGAGGGAGGAAGGCCAAACGGCCTACCCCGACGCACACAGACTCCTGATCACCGCGGACGGCGGGGGCTCGAACAGCCCCCGCGCCCGCGCCTGGAAGGCCAACCTCGCCGCCCTGGCCACCGAGACGGGTCTGGAGATCAGCGTGTGCCACCTGCCCCCAGGCACACAATGCCGTTGTTTGAATGTTCATTGAGCTGGTAGTGACGGACTGAGCGTTGCGCCGTTATGCGGGGTGTGCATCCGTGGAGCGGGGTATCTGAG